>JAJYKL010000107.1 GCA_021788625.1 Chloroflexota bacterium | reverse complement strand
GGCTAAATCCGACGAGGTGAAAGCGGGTAAGGTCTGGTATGTTGTAGACGCGGAAGGCAGGACCCTGGGTCGCCTGGCCACGACCGTTGCGAAGCTGATTATTGGCAAGCATAAACCTGCGTATACACCGAACGTCGATTGTGGCGACTACGTTGTCGTCATCAATGCGTCGAAAGTGAAAGTAACGGGCAATCGGATGGATGAAAAGATGTACTATCGCTATTCGATGTACGCGGGGTCCGGGTTAAAGCAGGAACCACTCAAGAAAGTATTGGCTCATCATCCCGAACGCGCCATTAAAGAAGCCGTGTGGGGCATGATCCCCCATGGACGCTTGGGCCGGCATATGATCACCAAGCTTAAGGTGTACGGCGGAAGCGAGCACCCGCACGCGGCTCAGTCACCCAAGGTTTACGAACTTAAGTAAGGTTACACAGGGTACAGCGGACATGCAGAGGTAAGGAGTGCCTGCGGTGCTCCTGGCCGGAGAGATAACAGGAATGACAGAGATACAACAGTATTACGAAGGTGTGGGTCGCCGGAAGGAAGCCACTGCACGGGCGCGCCTTTACATGGGCGGCAGCGGAAAGGTGCTGGTTAACGATCGCGAGCTGAACGTATATTTTGGTCGTGAACTTGATCAGGTAACGGTGATCGCTCCGCTCAATGTGACGAGCTCCGGGAATCGTTACAACGTGAGCGTCCACATCACGGGTGGTGGCAGCACGGGTCAGGCTATCGCAGCTCGCATGGCCGTGGCTCGCGCGCTGCTCAAGGTGGATGCAGAGTATCGTACGGCGCTGAAGGCGGCGGGATTCTTATCGCGCGACGCACGCGAGAAGGAACGCAAGAAGCCAGGCCTGAAGCGCGCACGCAAGGCACCCACCTACACGAAGCGATAAGGCATTACCGGAGGAACGTACTATGAACCTTGTTGAATCGCTCGAAAAGAGCTTACAGGATAATCCTAAAATTCCGGTATTGCAGCCGGGTGACACCGTAAGGGTGCACCAGCGCATTGTCGAAGGTGACCGTGAGCGGGTGCAGGTGTTTCAAGGCACAGTGATCCGGCTACGCAAAGGCGGTGCTAATGCCTGTTTTACGGTCCGGCGAATTGCCACGAATAACGTGGGAGTCGAGCGCACTTACCTATTGCATTCTCCTCGTATAGACCGTGTAGAAGTCCTGCGACATGCAAAGGTTCGTCGTGCACAACTGTTCTATTTCCGCAAGCTCCAGGGTAAGAGCGCTCGTCTGAAAGAGCGTTTGGCAGTTCGATCTTCCGATGGTAAAAACTCACCGGCAGTTGCTGCCGCGCGTGCCGCCAACGAACCAGCCCCTGGTGGCGCTCCCTCTGCGGCGCCTACTTCCGACAGTACGAGTTCGCCTTCCGAGAAATAACTGAAACGTGCGGACCGGATGGGCAGCGCCAATCCGTCCGCTCTGGAACGATCAACGAAAGGCACAGGTCTGCAGCAGCCTGTGCCTTTTTTTACGTCAAGGTTTATCCACCACCAGGGCCCGGTCAGGCAGGAGAATCGATCCGTACATCACTTTGGCAGGTGGGCTGGCGAACGTGGGAGGACGTGTATTCATTAACGGATCATATAGACCAACGAAAACGGGGTAGGTACCGGGTTGTGCGTTCTGGGGAACTGCCAGGGGATGCACATCGGCTACGATTTGGTTGGGTTGCCAGCAGGTCGTCGGGTAAAGCCAGTCCACCGGTGCTGCATCATGAGATACAAGTCGTGCCTGGTCGCTATCGTTCAGCGCCACGTGGACGAACACCTTGTATGCCGTGGCGATTGGCTCAGGACTCTTGCGTTGCCAGTACAGGGTGATTTTGTCATACCCACCTGGTTGCAGCTCACTTAGTTTGTATGCCAGGAGGGCAATCTGGCCACTGGAACCGAAACGTGTGTCGATCGATTTTGCATCGGCCGGCACGGTCACAGGGGGCATCATCGCGGGTGTATATCCGTAATCGTTTAGCACCCGCAAGACGGCCGCCTGAACAATCAGCTGCACAGCCAGCAAACCCACAATGGCTGTCTGTTCTACACCCTTCCGCCGTACCAGTACGATAGCCGTCGCACCGACCGCCAGGGGAGTGAAGAACAACCACACGCGTCCCGTCTCGGCACGAGCGATACCTGCTACAGCCAGTGTAAAGAGCGTGATGCAGAAAGCAGCCGCCAGGGGTGTTGCACGCTTCCATGCGGAAAAGATGGTGATTGCCACCAGTGGTAATCCGATAAACGTCATGATGTCCCATGGATTCCAAACGACGAATGGCCAGTACGGGAAGTTGATGCTCAGGTGACTGTTCATGATCACCCGGAAAAGATTCAATGCGTTCAAATGGAACAGGGCATAAGCCAGGACCCATAGCACTGATGTACCTGCCAGAGCCAGTACACCCTGGACAATGCGGTTGCGCCACATTGCGAAGCGACGCAGTTCTGAGGGTGGGACCGATTGAACGATTCGAACAATGGAATAAATCGCCGCAATCATACCGATGGGCAGTGTCCCGAAGCTGGCGAAGGTGGCAAAGGAGAGCACCAGACCCGCTAGAAAAGCGTGCCGGTAGCTATTCTTCGTAACGATGTCCTCGCACAGGTACAGGACGAGAACCGTGGCAAGCGCGAACGTGCGATCCCACTGAGCCACCCACATGCCAAACCCCGGTGTGAGCGGATACAGTACCACAGCCCATACGGCTGCCTGCCAGCCGGCCAACCGTTTCACCAGACCGTACAGGGGGAGCATGGTGAGCATGGTCAGGATGATCTCCAGCACCGCTCCGAACGCCCCGGAAGCCATCTGATTCGCAGGCACCATGATGGAGACATTGCTCAAGCAACTGTATGGGCGCAGCCAGTTGGCGACCGTCGTGGCCACATCTGGAATCAGCTTGAATGCCTGTGCACCAAACCAAAAAATGAGTGATATTTCAGGTGGATGGCGCATGGGGTGAACGGGGTAGTTCGGTGCGTTGTGCGGGTATTGGTTGATGAAATTGCTGACATTCTGTACCTGCGCCCCAACCGTCCAAAAACCATTGGACTTGATCGCATAGGTGCGCCAGGCAATGCCAACCAGTGGATCAGGTTCGGTCACGCGCGTAACAGCCCACTGGATGGCCAGCCCACCGATTATGGATAGCGCGATCAACCCCAGACGTCCCCGCGTATTGAGTGGCTGGTCCTGACGCACGCGTCGGATCAACAGCAGTGCCAGCACTGAATAGACCATGACTCCGATAATGAGCGGCAGGAGGGCGCTCAATGGAGCGTTAAACTCACGCCGCCACAGGATCAACACATCTCGTCGGGGGTAAAACAATAGAAAGAGAACATAGATCACTGTGGGGATGGCGGGGATGAGCAGGAAGAGACGCGACGACTTGGACATCGCTGGGCAGTATACCAAACCCGGTTGGCGAATGTGCATTCGGGGGGCGGATTGTGCGGTTCAGGAAACGAACGTCTATTTGCCAGACGGCACCATGCCAGAGATACTGTTTGCTTTTATACGATGGGGAATGCTCGAGTGGCGATTGCATCGATGTGCTGGTGGACTAGAATCGTTGACAGGAGGAAAGTATGGAACTGATGGTAGTGCCGATCGAGAAACCCGAAGCCGTGAACTTTGTTTTGGGCCAAACTCACTTTATTAAAACTGTAGAAGATGTTCACGAAGCACTCGTGACAGCGGTGCCGGGTATCAAGTTCGGTCTGGCTTTTTGCGAGGCATCGGGGAAGTGTCTGGTGCGATGGAGCGGAACCGATCCAGCCATGATCGAGCTAGCTCGCAAGAATGCTTTCGCGCTATCAGCCGGCCACAGCTTCATTCTCTTTCTGGGCGAAGGTTATTATCCCGTCAACATTCTCAATACACTGAAGATGGTGCCGGAGGTGTGCCATATCCTCTGCGCCACATCCAACCGCACACAGGTGCTGGTGGCTGAGACGGAGCAGGGTCGCGGACTGATCGGCGTAATCGATGGCGAGAAACCCAAAGGCATTGAGGGCGATGAGGACATTGCATGGCGCAAGAACTTCTTAAGAAAGGTTGGCTACAAAGCGTAATCATGCAAATCGCACCTCATATTTACCTGATCACTGACATTTTTGTCAATCTCTACCTGCTTGTCGAAGACGATGGGCTCACGCTGATCGACACCGGAATCAGTAAAGACGGTCGCAAGGTGCTAAATCAGATTGCCCAGCTTAGTCGGGCGCCACAGGATCTTAAGCGTGTCTTGTTAACCCATTGCGATCGCGACCATGTGGGCGGTGTGGAATCGCTGAAGGTTACAACCGGTGCACATGTTTATGCCAATCCCATCGAGGCGCAGGCGATGGCTGAAGGACATTCGTCACGCGAGATGCACCGAGATACCTTGACCGGACGGCTCATTAGTCTGGTCAGCTCGTTTATGAAGTTCCCTCCAGCCAGCGCCGACGAAGTCTTGCATGATGGCATGGTCCTCCCCATACTGGGTGGACTGCGTGTACTGGCTACTCCTGGTCACACTCCTGGGCACATGTCGTTTTATGCCTCGTCGCTAGGAGTGTTATTTAGTGGTGACTCGATTGTCAGTCAGAATGGCCTGTTGCAAATCTCCGCCCGCGCTAATACATGGGATGAAGCACAGGCGAGGGAATCGGCGCGCACAGAGGCTGCGTTAGGCGCCAGGATTGTATGTGCCGGGCACGGGCCGGTGGTCATGAATGCAGGGACCAAGTTTCCCAAGTTCTAGGATGGAGTAAGGGTTTCAAATGCATATCGTTCACGTGCACGTACACGTCAAACCAGAAGCCGTGGCAGCCTTTAAAGATGTGACGATCGAGAATGCCACCCACAGCGTAAAGGAAGAAGGTGTCGCCCGCTTCGATGTGATCCAGCTCATGGATGACGTCACACGCTTCGTGCTGGTGGAGGTATATCGCACGCCTGAAGACCAGCAAAAGCACCGCGAAACAGCCCACTACAAAAAGTGGCGTGACGCGGTAGCCGATATGATGGTTGAGCCACGCCAGCCGACTCGGTATGTCAACATTTTTCCCGCCGACAGCGGTTGGGGTTAGCGTTCGAGAGGTGTCGTCTTGATGTTTGAATTCGTCACCGCTGGACGCATTCTCTTCGGACCAGGCGCAATGAACCAGGCGGGCACTCTGGCTGCCGAATTGGGACATAAGGTACTCATCGCATCAGGCAGGCCGTCTCAGGATACATCGGCGCTCACGAAACGCCTGCAGAACACTGGAATGGAAGCTGTCCTTTTTCCGGTGAGGGGTGAGCCGACCATTGAGCTGGTACACGAAGCAACGGAGTTGGCTCGCGCTGAACATTGCGACCTGCTCATCGGTTTCGGCGGCGGCAGCGCGATCGATACGGCCAAAGCGACTGCTGCGCTCCTGGCTAATGGAGGGGAACCTCTTGATTATCTGGAAGTGATTGGTAAAGGAAAGCCAATCACGCGAGTTTCAACACCCTGGATAGCGATACCGACTACGGCCGGGACAGGTGCTGAAGTGACGCGGAATGCGGTGCTCGGTTCACACCAGTATGCTGTAAAGGTCAGTCTACGCAGCCCCTTTATGCTGCCACGTGTGGCGCTGGTGGACCCTGACCTGACATTATCTGTACCACCGGCTGTAACAGCCAGCACCGGGATGGACACACTGGCTCAATTGATAGAACCTTTCGTATCGGTCCGGGCCAATCCCTTCACTGATGCATTCTGCCGGGAAGGGATGCAGCGTGTGGCGCGCTCGTTACGAAAAGCCTACCAACACGGCGACGATAGGAATGCGCGTGAAGATATGGCACTGGCCAGTTTGTGGGGCGGACTGGCGCTGGCTAACGCCGGTTTGGGAGCAGTGCATGGCTTCGCAGGTCCGATAGGTGGAATGTATTCGGCACCACATGGAGCCGTGTGTGCGAAGTTACTCTCCCCCGTTATGGCCATGAATGTGCAGGCGTTGCGGGAACGCAATCCCGGAAGCAGTGTTCTGAAACGCTACGATGAGGTGGCGCAGCTACTCACGGGCAGACCTTCTGCTATAGCTTCGGATGGGGTGACATGGGTGCAGGAACTGTGTCGCGCATTGGCCATTGCTCCATTAAGTGCATATGGCCTCTCCGGCAACGATCTACCTGACCTGGTGGTAAAGTCAATCCCAGCCAGCAGCATGCAGGCTAATCCCATCAAACTGACGCCAGACGAAATGCGAGCTGTGCTAGCGGAAGCACTTGTTTGACAACCACAAGGAGAAAATGATGCCGAGAGAGACCATGACACCGCGTGAAAGGTGGCTGGCCGTGCTAAAACGTCAAAAGCCTGACCGCGTTCCGATGGATTATTGGACCACTGATGAAGCTGCCCGAAAGTTGATGCAGCATCTTGGCTGCCATACGCGGAGGCAAGCGCTGGAGAAGCTCCATGTAGATTTTGTTGTAACCGTCGGGCCAAAGTACCGGGGCCCTCGTTTACACCCGCTCGCTGACGTGTATGGCTGCAAGTATCGCAATATGGACTATGGCTCAGGGGTGTATCGCGAATTGACCTACAGTCCACTAGCCCAATATAAGACCGTCGATGAGATTGATCGCCATTACTCGTGGCCGAATCCAGATTGGTGGGACTACAGTGAGATCCCGGATCAGGTGACAGGTAAAGAGAAGTATCCGATTCGCGGTGGTGGGTCTGAACCGTTCCTGATGTACAAGAATCTGCGCGGTGCTGAACAGGCATTTATGGATCTGATCGAGAACCCGGAGATCGTACATTACTGCCTGGATAAGATGTTTGACCTGGCTTATGAAAATACGCGCCGTATTTACGAAACCATACCTGATCGCGTGATGATTACTTATGTGGCCGAGGACATGGGCTCTCAAACCGATCTAATGTTTTCGCCCAGGCAGATTCGCGAGTTCCTGCTGCCCGGCATGAAGCGGATAATTGACCTGGCACATCAAGCTGGCGCGTATGTCTTTCATCACAATGATGGCAACTGCAGCCGTATCCTTCCCGATATGATTGACCTGGGTATCGACGTTCTGAACCCGATTCAATGGCGCTGCCCGGGCATGGAACGCGATAAGCTAAAACGCGATTTCGGCGCACAGCTCATCTTTCACGGAGCGATGGACAACCAGTACACGCTGCCCTTCGGCTCTGTGGAGGAAGTACGCCAGGAAGCACAGGATAACCTGTCCATCCTGGGGGCGGGCGGTGGATACATCCTTGCGCCATGCCATAATATCCAGGCCGTCAGCCCGCCGGAGAACATCGTAGCCATGTACCAGGCTGGTTACGAGTGCGGATGGGTGAACTAAATAAACAAGCTACACGCCATGCGTGCAATACGTTGAATCTGACGCGGATGATTCTCTTGTCAACGGATTAAAGGCGCACCACTTGTTATGCCGCCAGCTTGTCCTGATTAATATCGACGTCCATCTCTAACGCTCAACTGCGCGAATAATAGGTACGTCCACATAGACCTGTACTGGCACTTCAAGTGGTGTGTCGAGAAAATCCCATGACAGGGGGTAGCAGGTAGTAGCGTCGTCTGCAATTACCGTCAAGGTATGGGGACCTGGCTCCAGAGCGCTCATATCGACATCCGCGAAATTCGCTGTCAACTCCTGTTGCACTGGAATCCCGTCAATCGCGATCGTGAAGTGTTTGACGGCAGCTCCAATGGTTGTCCGGGTTACGTGACATGTAGCTTCCTTCAAAACCTCGGAACGCAGGGGGCTGCTAACAGCCAAAACAGTGCTGTCATCTACCTTACCCCGGTAAAGGTCCATCAGTGCGCGTGTCAGGTTCAAATAGTAAAAGCCCCAACCGCCGCTATCTCCTCTGTAACCAGGGGCCGTGGGTGAGACTGGCTCGATATCATCGCTCAGTTCTACGCTGTAGGTATCGACGTAGATGTCGTGCTGAGGACCCATTCCGTGACCGTCCTTCTGTCCTGAATACTCATTAAATTGATGTAAAAAGACCACCTGAGGTCTATGCTGCATGGCCACCTTGAATGTGTCCAGATAGGTGGCGCCTCCATGGCGGCCGCGAGCCGTACTGGCTGTCCACCCCAAGGCCCCAAAAAAGCTGGGCGTGACGGTGACTGCCTCTGCAATACCGTTTCGATAGGTCACGGGCGGCTGGTCGGTGCCGTCCATCCATGACCAGTAACCCAGATCATGGTGGTGTGTCGTGTCATTCTGTGATGACATCCAGCGTACTGTGAAGTGAGAATCGTCGACAGGCGGTTGCGCGTTACGGAACGCATCCAGGTCATCTGCACTCAGTTCCAGTGTCTGCTTAATGAATGGGATACGGAAGGCACTAACTGCCGTTCCCCGGCGATCGCCGATCGCACCTGTGTCCAGCACGACGACGAGCGGTTTACCATCAAAATCGAGCCACAGCCCATTGAAGCGAGGGTTCCGCAGGTATTGCTGATAAATCCACTCGAGTTCCTCGTTGAGTGCTTGCATGGTACACGGACGACCGTTGCTCAGACCAGGGAACAACACCATCTTTGGCACAGGTAATCCCTCGTCGCGCATTTCGGCCAGCACTTCCAGCGTTAACTGCGTAGAGTGGAGTAGCGTATTAACATGCTCGGGTCGCTCGTTCCAATGCTGACAACCCCAGATATGGTTCGTCCAGTCGGTAAAGAGGAAATCCACGCCTAATTCCATACACCACAGGACGTGCTGGCGCGTTACATCTCGGTTATAGGAGTTGTAGAAACCCATGACGGGAACCGCTTGTGCCGTTGACCAACGTTGTACACCACCAGTGAACCAGGGCTCCCACTGTAACCCAAATAACGTTCCCTTCACGGCAGGTTCTGTGGTGGGGAAGCTGCGTCGCGTAACATGAAGCGAAATCACGTTACTAACCAGATCGGCAGTCGACGGTAACGGATGACCCGCCAGCAATAATTCGCGTTGCTGAGACAATCCCATCCATTCGTCCGTATCAGACTTCACGGCGATCACCTGCACCTGCGCCGGTCCAGGGTTTGGAAATGGAAGCTGGAAGGTTACCCGTCCGTCGCCATCAGGTCGTTCATGCGCCCCCCAGCGACGTTCATTGACAAAGGGTAGCAGGACATAATCCTGTGGTGCTTCATCCGCTTGTACCTCGATATTCGCATCGATGAGAATCGTTCCCCCCATAGGTATGGTCTGGCGCGATGGCGATATGTATAGAGACGCCGGCTGATGAATTGAGTTAAGGCCCATCTTTGTACCTCATGTTGTTGTGGTTAATACCGTACCCGGGCAATGATATGACCCTTAGCTAAAGATGGGAAGCTGTATTTCTCGAAAGCCTCACTGGTCCGTGAGTCCGGTGAGGCTTTCGCTCGAAGCTGTACCGTTCGAAAAGTCTTTTACGGCAACTGCTTTACGACCTTGGCTATCTCGTCCTCGCTTAGTGCGCGCATCGTGTGGGTGGCGTTCATGCCCTGCATCTCGCTTGACAGCAGTGCCGAAGCCATCGTCAGGTCGTCAGGCGCATCGAAGATGGCGACGCCGTCATACTCACCCATCGTCATCCATATACCGATGAGCCGCACACCTATTTTCTGCAGTTGCTGCTTGGTCTTGGCGATCTGATCCGGCATCGTCTTCACGGACGCCATACCTTTTTCGGTGAACTTTAGTAGAGAGACATAACCAGCCATTTTTACTAGCCTCCTATCGAGGAGCCTGAATGATCAGGCTACCCACTAAACCAGGCACGCCATAGGCGTGCCATCACCGTATAAAAAGGGGAGGACGGGTTGTTGCTGGATGTTTCGCGTCACCCGTCGTTGGCGTACAGCAAAGCTGCTGGTGGTGGGGGTTAATGCACTTAGGTAGTATATCAGAGTATATGTTGCCATCGGGGCGTGGAAGGTTGAGATGCATATGCAGAGAACCATGATGCTGGAAAACGGTGACCGGTACGATGTATATGGTCCACTATGACTCCATGTCCGCGCTCCGGAACCAGGGATCCAACCGACACCATGGATTGGTTGGCCAGACATTCAGCTCTCATCGACAATCTGGCGCAGGTATTGGCAATAAGAGTTATCCTTACTATAGTTGGCAACCTGCATGACTTGATCCGCATTGATATATCCCTTGCGATAGGCAATTTCTTCCAGACAGGCAATCTTCAACCCTTGCCGGTGCTCGATTGTCTCTACAAAGTTACTGGCTTCCAGCAGGCTCTCGTGGGTGCCCGTGTCGAGCCATGCGGTACCTCGCCCAAGCGTTACCACCTTTAAAAGGCCGCGCTTGAGGTAGACGTTGTTGACGTCGGTGATTTCAAGCTCACCACGCTGGCTGGGCTTTAGCGTTTTAGCGATCTCAGGCGCTTCGCCATCGTAAAAGTACAACCCGGTAACAGCATAGTGCGATCGGGGTTGCTGCGGTTTTTCCTCGATGCTCACCGCATTACCCTGTGAGTCGAACTCCACCACACCATAGCGTTGCGGATCGCGAACGTAATAGGCAAATACCAGCCCCCCTTCACGAAGTGTTCCGGCTTCCTCCAAGCGCCCGGTTAGGCCGTAGCCGTGGAAAAAGTTATCTCCGAAGATTAATGAGCATGGCTGCTTGTTGACAAAAGACTCACCTATGACCAGAGCCTGTGCTACGCCCTCTGGGCGAGGTTGCACGGCATACTCAATGTGTATCCCCAGGCGCTGGCCATCACCAAACAGCGCCTGATACATGCCAATATGGTCTGGTGAGGAAATGATCAGGAACTCACGAATGTTGGCTAACATCAGTATCGAGAGCGGATAATAGATCATCGGTTTGTCGAAGATCGGCAGAATCTGTTTCGATAGCGATATGGTCAGTGGATACAGGCGCGTGCCCATGCCTCCCGACAGGATGATCCCTTTCATTCGTGCTCCTTTGTAAAGAATGTGAACGTTTATATCATGGCTGAGACATTAAGCTGGCAAGTGACCTTCCCAGGCTTTCTCGGCTTTCGAGTCGTGACTCAATGTGGACGGCGGATGCGTATCACGAGATCATGTCTAAATTCTGGCAAATTGATCTTCACATCGGGCCCACCAGGTAGCGGCAGCCAGACGGAGTAGACTCCGGTCATGGGCTGATAACACGCGACCTCGAATAAGCTGGCTGGAAGGTCACACGTGATGGAACCGTTTATGGGATCGCCGTAGCCCGTTTCCTCCAGCTCGCGTTCATCTGCCAGATAGATCGAATAATCTTCGCCTTCCATTGCATAGACACACGCAAGGGTATGCTGAGGTTGCGCCTTGAGCCAGCTGGCAAGTGGCCTGGCATGGACAATATCCAGACTGTGAATGAAATCCGCTAAATATCCCATCCAGCTACGGATGGTTCGATGTGAGTTGTGGCTGCCTGACTCGACGTACTTATTCACAGTAAAGTCTATGTAGTCATAGTGAGCCCCGCTCATCAGGGCAGTCCACGCACGCTTGCGGTGGATGGTCCAGCCTTCCAGGTCAATATATTGGCTAGCAATGTTGTCTTCGTCCATATTGAGAGGTCGGGGTTCATGGAATGTTGCCAGGCAGTAATCGCGGAGCTCACGCAACCGGAGCTGCTTTGACATGAACTGGCCCAGGTCGTAATGGCGATTGCCATAAACCGTATTGGGAAGCGGGTGGACATTCACCACATCTATGGGGAAGCTATGAAACGAAGTGTCTGTAGTAAATATCATGGGGTTGTAGTGGAATGCTTCCTGCCCGGCAATCAGGTGCTTACTCGGTAAATGGGCTTCCGTGGAACGGATTAGGTTGGCAATGGAAACCTGCCAGGCATCCACTTCCTCACAAGTTGGGCTACCAGGAAGGTCAACCCCGCCTCCTGGTTCATTGCATATCTCGAAATAAAAGTTATCGTACGGATTGAGCTCCTCCACCATCTTGACAATGTAGGCTCTTTGATGGTTTACCACTTCCGGGTGACGCAGAGATATGTATTCCGGCCATGGGATGCTGGGAATGTCATTTACATTATTGGCGCCGTACAGCGGATTCAAAGCCCACACGGTATCGCCATAGGTGTTGCTGAGCAGCGTGACTTCGACGATCACTCCGAGTAGTGATGCCTTTGACATGAATCGGTGTAATCGCTCGAAGTATTCCGGATTCCAGAGGTCCAGGTCGAATTTGGGCTCGCCGTCGACGGCACGCCCCGGGCCGGTGCG
>JAJYKL010000106.1 GCA_021788625.1 Chloroflexota bacterium | reverse complement strand
CGCGCCCAGGCGAAGACGGAGGTGTTCAGTTACATCGAGGCGTTCTACAATCGGAAGCGCCTGCACTCGACGTTAGGCTACGTCAGCCCCGCCGAATTCGAGGCGCTTAAGCAACCTACTTCAAGTGTCCACTAAATCGGGGCAAGCCCAGGTGCGCCGGCTGCGCGGGAGCGGGTCGCGCCCGTCGGTGAAGAAGGTCTCCACGCCGGTCGACTCATACAGGAAGGGCAGGGGCTTACGCCAGGCGGGCGGGAGGTCGGGCAAGCCGGCGCCGTACTTCTCCGTCTGCACCTCCACACCGCTCAAGGGCGTGCCCTCCGGCTTGGCCTCCACCGCGCCGAGCGCCTTGCGGTTCACGAAGAGCAGGTAGTCGGCGAAGCCGGTCTTGAGGGGGAATTCGCGCACGGCCACCCCGCGGGAAGCGCCCAAGTTCATCTCGCCGCGGTGCTGGATGGCCCAGCCGGCGGCGGCGAGCAACTCGTCGATGTGTTGGCGCGCACGCGCTTCGGGTGTGGATGTGGACATGGATGAATACTGTTACCCCGTTGTGGCAAAGCATGTGCATTGTATGCCAGCACAGCGAAACCTGCGCCTGCAATGGCAGAGCAACGATCAGGCTATGTTCAGGCTGTAAACAGAAGTGCGCCCCTTACCATGTCAAGGCCATGCTCGCTCGCCGGCCCAGCTATTGTCCTGGGCGGCCTGTTCGCCCTGCGTCGACGGCAAAACCGGTGCCGGTGGGTTAAAGCGGGCGCCCGTCACTTCCAGTCGTAGGGCCAGGTGCGCGGGAAGTCGTTGAGCAGTGGGCCGCCCCAGGTGATGGAGGGCTGGTCCTGCAGGGTCTGCCACTGGCGCGGGTTGTCCAGGTTGCGCTGGAAACCGTGCCCAAAGGCGCTCACCAGCGCCAGCGCGTCCCAGTCCGCGTCGATGAAGTTCACTGCATCGACGGTGCCGTTCAGTGTGCGGGGGCGAATCTCCAGATGCAGGTGCGGGCGCGAGGTGCAGGTCAGGTCGGGGTCGCCGGTGAACGCCACCACCTCGCCCTTCTGCACCACCTGCCCGACGGACAGGTCGGGGCGTTTGAGCAGGTGGCCGTACAGCGAGGCGTAGCCGTTGGGGTGCTGGATGATCAGGTTGTGCGGGCCGGACCCGTAGCCCAAGTTGTCCACAATCGCCACAGTGCCGTCGCCGATGGCGACGACGGGGGTGCCGCAGCGGGCGGAGAAGTCGATGCCGAAGTGGATGCCCTGCCCGGTGCCGTACCAGATGCGCCGGTAGGCGTAGGCGCCAGTGGTGTTGCCGTAGGCCTGCCCGAAGAGCCAGGTGGTGGGTCCGGGCGGCGTGTTAAAGGGCAGGCCAAAGGGGGGCGGGGAGGGCGCCTGGCTGGGCGTACCGCCCAGCGTATCTTGCGCGTACACGGGCGTACCAGATGACAGGCCCACCCCTGATGACGGCGAACACAGTGCAGCAGCTATCAGAGTTAGAGCCAGCAATACAACCGGCGGTCTTCTCATAGCGAATCCTATCTGTCCAGCATGATACGCGAGGAGAATACCACAGGCGTCAACACCGCGTCTGCTCCCTCAAGGTGCTTTCAAAGTAATGCAATTTGCCCTAATCTTTCCCTTTGTTCACTACAGCCGATACGATGGCGATATCGGCAGGGACTGTCCGCCCGGCATTTGGACCGGTGAAATAGCGTTGTTTTAACTGCTCGAGGGTCATATTATTCACATTGCGGAAATCGCGCCGAGTCAGAAAAGGTTCAACCTGGCCACGGTCAATCCCGAACACATATTCCTCCCCACTCAGCTTGGCTACCCGCTTTAGCGTCTTCCCGTAGCTGTTGTTGGGATCTTGAAAGATTTCGTTATAAATGTAGTCAAAGATCACCGAGCTGCCCGGGCCGGCATGGTGAGCGATAAAATCCAACGTACTGTCAACCCCTTTCGCTTCGAGAAAATAGGTCACACCCTGCCAGATAAACAGGGTTTTGGCCTGCTCGCTGTAGCCGCAGCTTTGCATCCGTTCACCGAGCAACTGGGAGTTAAAATCCACCGGAACGAAAGTGACATACCCTGGCAGTGGATCGACGACTTTTTTCAACCTCTTTCGCTTGACTTCCTGTGTCGCAGGGTAATCGACTTCGAATACGCGGGTCTTCTCAATCCCAGGGATGCGATAAGCGCGCGTATCGAAGCCTGCTCCCAGCAGGACGACCTGGTCAAGCCCTTCAGTCAGGCCGGTCTTTAGGTAATCATCGATATAGCGCTCGCGAACGGTAATAAATCCCACCGCGCCCGGCCCCATGCGTTCGTATAAGCCGCTGTCAACGATCAGCTTCACGAGGACGTATGAAATAGTAGGAACAA
This sequence comes from Chloroflexota bacterium, assembly GCA_021788625.1. Classification (GTDB taxonomy): domain Bacteria; phylum Chloroflexota; class Anaerolineae; order J036; family Brachytrichaceae; genus CAIXPS01. The sequence continues at coordinate 9,889 of JAJYKL010000106.1, read as the reverse complement.
ATGCGCGGGCACACGGATCGTAGCAGATACGCCTAGCTTCCGGCTTTTGGCTCTCGATGGCGCGGAACAAGGCTACGCCCAGGGCTGATTGACTGGATTGGTTTTGCTTCATATGAAAACTTACCTCCACTTTTTATGATCGGAAAGCTGTGAATTGAGCCTTGAAAGCGCAGACCCGCCACACCCGAGGAGTATTATCACGACGGACAGAGCCCTTTATCCTGCGCCGGGTCGAGCAGGGCAAAGGCAAAGGGGCGATCAGCCGTGAAGTGGGGGTGTCGGGCGACCACAGCAGCGGGTTCGTGACGGTAAACTTGAAGGGCACTTGCCCCACGTTCACGCGTGGTCCCACCGTAGTCCTCCCAGCCGCCGGTCGGGCCGTAGCCGGCGGTGATGTCTGCGACCTCAACCTGGGTGCGGTTTGCGCCGCGCCTGGCGACGTCGCTCACACCAAACTGGTAGGGGACGTAGGGCAGCATCTCGCCCACGTCGGCGCCGTTGAAGGTGACCTTGCTTTGATGAGGTCGATGCGAGTGGTCATGTCATGACTCCAAGAGAAATAGGAGAATGCTGATCCGTGAACGAACTAGCCACGGATTACACGGATTGATTCAAGCCTCAGAATACTTAAATCTGTGTAACACCGTGGCTATTCTCAAATCTCTAATTGGCGCGGGCCATGGCCGCTTGCGGCCTGATCGACAGCTTGCCCGTGAGGATGTCGTTCCAGTTCAGTGTGGCGGCCAGGGCGCGCCCGATTTTGATCAATTCGGGGATGGCGCCTGCATCGTCCATGCCGATGTCGCGGGGCAGGGGCGGGTTGATGCGCGTAGTGCCGGCGGTCTGGAAGTGGCGCAGGACTATTTGCGTCTGCTGCTCGGCGGGGATGGCCAGCAGCTCGCCCACGACCCACTCCACCCAGTTGATCAGGTTATGGGGGGCTGCGGGGCTGGGCGTGTAGCCTGTGCCCAGCGAGACGACCAGCGTGTCGGCCGGAACGTACGAGCCGGATGGTGTGTAGTAGAACGCCTCCACACATGCCTGGTAAATGGGATTGCCCGCGATGCCCACGCCACCGTCCACACACCGGCCGACGCCCGGTATGTCGTAGGGCTCGAAGTAGGTAGGTGCCGCAGCGGAACCCGCGACGCAATCCACCAGCATCGTCTTTCCCGTAATGCTCGCATTGGACGGGTAATCGCGCACGAAGTACCAGGGTTTACCGTCGGAGACACGTGTGGCGCTGATCATCACGTCCACGGGCAGATTATTCAAGGAGATGTCTCCCATGTACGTGTGCAACAGTTCGGCCAGCGGCTTGCTGCGGTAGCGGAACGAACCCAGGCTGCAGACGAAGCCCAGCAGGTCAAAGCGGAACACGCGGGTGCCCATCTCCTGATAAAGCTGCAGCATCTGCTCAGCGCTCAGACCGGCCGCCAGTCCGCCGGTGATGATGGCGCCGGTGGACGTGCCGGCGATGAACGAAAACACCTCCCGCGATTTCCGGCCGAGTTGCCGTTCCAGTTCAGCCAGCGCGCACAGTGGCAGGATGCCGCGGATACCGCCGCCATCGATGGACAATAACGCGCGCTTATGCATTTCGGGGTCCTCCGTGTTGCTGCCGGATCGCAGCGCCGCGAGTCGCTACAGGGTCGTCGCCGCTGCCGCGGTGATTGTAGCAAAAAACGTGCTATAGTTAGGCACTAACTTTCCGCTCTCCTGCGAAGTGCGGACGTGCTTCATGCTCGCCCGCGCTTTTTTCGACAGGAGGGCAATATCCATGGGAAGGAGCATAGAACAAGTGACGCGTAACTACGAGCTGACGTTTATCGTCAAACCAGACGTCGATGCCACCAATCTCACCACCGTGCTGGATCGAGTGAAGGATGTAATCACCGCTGAGGGCGGCAGCATCGTAAAAGTTGATCAATGGGGCATGCGCCGTCTGATGTATCCCATTCGCAAGTATCGCGAGGGGCAATACGTTTTTGAGCTGGTGCAACTCAAAGCGAACTCCGTATCAAGGATTGAGGCGCGCCTGCGCCTGATGGAGGATGTTGTGCGCTACCTGCTGGTTCGCGCAGACGACAACACGCCCGCCGCCGCGCCCGAAGCGCAACCGGCACCGCAGAGCGTCGCCGAACAGTCCGCCACAACACCCGTGGAACCGGAAGCGGTTCCCCAGGCTACACCCGCTGCGCCCGACACGACCGCCTCGCAGGCCGATGCCTCCACAGCCGAAGGTTCGCCCGAGTCCACCACTCCGTGATTTTGAGAGCGGGTAGTGTTATTTTGAAATGAGGACGTCTTCATGCGCGGATTGAATAAGGTCATGATCATTGGGCAACTTGGGCGCGACCCTGAGATGCGCTACACCCCGAGTGGCAAGCCGGTCACCTCGTTTGCAGTCGAAACGAAGCGCACATGGGTGACCCCCGAGGGCGAACGCCGCGAAGACAGTGAGTGGTTTAATGTTGTTGCCTGGGGCAACCTGGCCGAGATCTGCAAGCAGCACCTCGTGCGCGGCCAGCAGGTGTATATCGAGGGACGCCTGCAGACACGCGGCTGGGAAGATGCCGACGGCAAGCGCCATTACCGCACCGAGATTGTCGCCAATGAGATGGTATTGCTGGGCGAGCGGCGCGCTCACGCCGCACATGAGGACTTTGGCCAGGTTGAGGACGACGTAGCCAGTGATGAAGGGTTCCCCTTTTAACCCGACCGGCAACGAGTCCGCACCGTTCATCTAGAGCACCCTGACCCAAACATGCCTAACAAGCCCATCCTGTCTCAGCGCGTGCTCGAGCAGCACACCCTCTCGCGATATGAGCGGGAGCGACGCACCCGTCAGTATGTCGTCATCGGCAGCCTCATCACGGCGGTGGTGGTCTTTGCGCTGATCGCCGCGTATGTCTACCAGCAACTGATTTACGAGCCAAACCGCGCCGTCGCCATCGTGGGCGGCCAGCCGATCACCGTCACCCAAGTGCAGTCGCGCGAGAAGCTGGAGTTCTCCAATCTGCAATACAGCTACAGCCAGCTCGCCAGCGAGGTTCAGCAGTTGCAGTCGCAGTCGAGCTCGCAGGACAACTCGTTCCTGATCCAGTATTACCAGCAGCAATTGCAGCAGATCGGATCACAGGCCAGCACCGACCAGATCGCGAGCGGTGCCCTGCAAGCCCTGATCGACGACAAGTTGATCCAGCAGGAAGCAGCCCGTCGCGGCATCACCGTGACGCAGGCCGAAGTACAGCACGAGTTCCAATACTCCGTCGGGTACTACAGCCCCACGCTCACGCCGTTTCCTACGTACACACCTTACACGCCGGAGCCCACCTCGACGCCCGCCGCCACCGCCACGCCTCTGACGGTCACGCAGGCGCTGACGTCCACCGGCCCGATCACGCCGACGCCAACCGAAGGGCCGCTTCCCACGGATACGCCGCGCCTGCAACCCACCTCCATCACCCAGGCGCAGTTGGAGCAGGACCTGCAGAACGGGCAACAGTTCTACAAGAGCATCGGCTATCCGGCCGAGGATTTCATGCAGGTCTACGAGTTGAACCTGCTGACCAAGAAGTTGCAGGACGTGATGGCCAGCGAAACGCCGACCATGACGCAGCATTACAAATTCAACTACGTACGGTTCAATGAGGTGGTCACCGCCACCCAATACCTGCAATGGCTGACCACCGGCAAAATCACCTTCGACGAGATGATCACCCAGGCGAACACCATCACGCAGCCAGTGTCCATCGGTCTGGGCGCGCACGACGACTGGACCAGTCAGGCTTCGGTGACGACCGATTACGGTAAAGCCGTGCTGGCCGCCCTGGAGAGTGGGCCGCTGAACAAGCCCACCGGCGTTATCACCTCACACCTGACCGGCGCCTACTTCATCCTGTTGCCGCTGGGCCGCGGGATCCGCCCACTCAACCAGGCTGATCTCACCGCCGCGCAGCAGAAGACTTATACTGATTGGCTGAATGCCGCACGAGCTGACCCGAACAAGGTGCAAAAGTTAATCGACCCGCTGACGATCATGCCGGCGGCGCTAAAGAACGACATTACAACATTTCAACAGAACATCAGTCAAGGCGCGCCTGCACCGTCATCACCCTAACGATGCAGCGGGAGGTTACGGAATGACGATGGGTTCTGACGGCCACCTGACCGCACCCGCGTGGGGTCTGGCCGACATCACCGAATCACTGCGCTCGAGAATCGATCAGTTCGTGCCCACTCTACGCGCTGTAGACGTGGGCACGGTGGTCGAAGTCGGCGATGGCATCGCCCGCTGTTCGGGGTTGCCCAATGTGCAGGCCGTCGAGCTGGTGGAATTCACCAGGACGGGCACTTTGGGTGTGGTGTTGAACCTGGACGAGGCGGATGTCGGAGTCATCATCCTGGGCGAGTACCAGTCCATCGAAGAGGGCGACACGGTGCGCTCCACCGGACGCGTCATCTCCGTGCCGGTGGGCAGGGCATTACTCGGTCGCGTGGTGGACCCGCTGGGCCGCCCACTGGACGGCAAGGGTCCGATCAATACTGACAACTTCCGCCTGCTGGAGCGCATCGCTCCCGGCGTGGTCGAACGTGCCAACGTGGACACGCCACTGCAAACAGGCATCAAGGTGATCGACGCCGTGTTTCCCATTGGGCGCGGGCAGCGCGAACTGATCATCGGAGACCGCGGCACCGGCAAGACAGCCATCGCCGTCGACACGATCCTCAATCAGGTGGGTAAAGGTGCCGTGTGCATCTATGTTGCGATCGGGCAAAAGCTGGCGCAGGTGGCGCGCGTGGTGGCCACCCTGGAGCGCTTTGGCGCGCTGGATTACACCGTCGTAGTGGTCGCCTCCGCCTCGGATCCGGCCGCGCTGCAGTATATTGCTCCCTACACCGGCGCCGCGATCGGCGAGGAAGTCATGGAAAACGGCGTGGAGATCAGCGGACACGAAGGTTCCGTCATCGACGCGCTGTGCATCTACGACGATTTGACCAAACACGCCTATGCCTACCGCCAGATCTCACTACTGCTGCGCCGCCCGCCGGGGCGCGAAGCCTATCCGGGCGACATATTCTATCTGCACTCGCGTTTGCTGGAGCGTGCGGCCCGGCTGGCTCCGCGCTTCGTAATCCGCCAGAGCGATGCCCCCAGCAACTGGGGAGCGGGTGAAAGCGCTGACGGGCGGGTGTATGGAGGCGTGCTGGGAGAGACCAACGCCACACGCACGCTCAAAGCTATGGGCGACGGCTACAAGCTGGTGCGCGACCCGCGTTCGGGCGGCTCACTCACCGCGCTGCCCATCGTCGAGACACAACTGGGCGATATTTCGGCCTACGTGCCGACCAACGTCATCTCCATCACAGATGGCCAGTTGTTCATGGAAACCGACCTGTTTAATGCCGGCATTCGTCCAGCCATCAGCGTGGGCCTCAGTGTCAGCCGCGTGGGCGGCGATGCCCAGACGCGCGCGATGAAGCAGGTGGCCGGGCGCCTGAAACTGGAACTGGCACAGTTCCGCGAAATGCAGGCTTTCGCCAGCTTTGGCGGCGACCTGGACAAGGCCACGTTCGCTCAGTTGGAACGCGGTCGCCGACTGACGGAACTGTTGAAGCAGAGGCCATACGAGCCTCGCTCACTGGCTGCCGAGGTGAGTGCCATCTTCGCCGCCACCAATGGGTACCTGGATGCCTTTCCTGTCAGCAGGATCGTAGAATGGGAGACGGCCTTCATCGCCTACATGGACTCGACTCAACCCGATGTGGTGAACGCCATCCATGCGGAGCGACGCCTGAGCGACGGCACAACCGCCAGGCTGAAGGCGGCGACCGAAAACTTTAACCGGACGTGGATAACGACCAACGTCGAGGAACCAAAAGTCAGGCGTGCATAAGACAACAATGTGCCCTTCATCGCTGGTCTCCAGTTTTTCACGGGTCTTCTGAGACATGCCAACTGCACGAGAATTGCGCCGCCGCATCCGCAGCGTGAGCAGCATCCGCCAGATCACCAATGCGCTGGAGGCTGTGAGCGCCAGCAAGGTGCGCCGCGCGCAAGACGCGGTGCTCGCCACTCGGCCTTACGCGCAACGAGCGCGCGAACTGCTCGCCAGCATCGCATCACTGGCCGGCGGCGAGACGCGCCATCCCCTGCTCACCGGCCACGAAGAAGTACGAAATGCCTCTGTCCTGCTGGTCTCCTCCGACCGCGGCCTGGCCGGGGCGTTCAATACCAACGTGGCACGCGCTGCGTTGGAGTTTGCGCACGACTTCGCACGCAAGGGCGCCAGACCCGTCTCCTTCGTGACCATTGGCCGCAAGGGACGCGACTTCCTTTACCGGCGCGGGGGTAACATCGTGGCCGACTTCCCGGTGCCGATCCGGCCGACCCTGCTGGACACCACCGCCGCAACCCGCACCCTGATCGACAGCTTCCTGAACAATGAAGCGGACGAGGTGTACCTGGCCTACACCGAGTTCATCAGCATGTCTCTGCTGCGGCCGGTGGTAAAGCGACTGTTGCCTCTGTCGGCGGAGGAGTTGCTGTCTGAGCGATCAACTGGGGTCTCGCCCGGCAACCCACGACCGGCTTATGAATTCGAACCTGGGCCGCAGGAAATTCTGGATACGCTGCTGCCGCGGCTGACCGAGTTGCAGGTCTATCAGGCGGTGCTGGAATCCAGCGCCAGCGAACACACCGCTCGCACGATCGCGATGCGCAATGCCACCGACAGTGCCAGCGAGCTCATCGCCAGCTACACGCTGGTCTACAACAAGGCGCGCCAGCAGGCTATCACGAACGAGCTGCTCGATATCTCCGGCGGCTCGGAGGCACTCGCGAAGGCAGTGCCGCCTAAGGCAGTGCCGCCAAGGGCGGAGCCGCCAAGGGCAGTGCCGCCTAAGGCAGTGCCGCCAAGGGCGGAGCCGCCAAGGGCAGTGCCGCCTGGGGCAGTGCCGCCTGGGGCAGTGCCGCCTGGGGCGGAGCCGCCTGGGGCGGAGCCGCCAAGGGCGGAGCCGCCGCAGCCGGTGCCGTCGCAGTCCGCACTGTAGCTCTCGGGCATAGATATGGTCGACGCGCAGCCGGGAGAAACCGCCAGCCACAGAAGTGCCCCGCAGGCGCCGTTCATCGCGTTACTGTCGCTGGGGTCGCTTGGCCTGGCTGTGACAGTCTTCCTGGCCATCTCGCTGCACCAATTAACCCTGCCAGGCCTGTACTACGATGAGGCGCTCGATCTGGTGCCCATGCTGCAGGTGATGCATGGCGAACAGGCCGACCTGCTGCGCGGCATCGGCCTGACGATCGGTCACACGACTCTGCCCATCATGCTCATGGACTACATGGGCAGCCTGAACGGATACCTCAGCCTGCCCTTCATGGCGCTGCTGGGACCGGGGGTGGTGGCGGCGCGAGTCGAGCCGATCTTCTTTTCCGCGCTGACGGTCATCCTGGCTTATGCGCTGGCGCGCGCCTGGTTCGGCCGCGGCGTGGCCGCGGTGACCGCCCTGCTCCTGGGCATCAACCCCTCGTTCATCTGGTTCAGCCGCCAGGGCATCAGCGTCACCTCGGTGATGACCGTCTTTTCACTGGGTAGCGCTCTGCTCATCGACCGGTGGCTGAGATTGACGGTTGGAGATTGGAGATTAAGAGCCGTCTCCCATTCCCAATCTCCAGTCTCCAATCTCCCATTGCTCGCGGCGGGGCTCCTCCTCGGTCTGGGCCTGTGGGCCAAGCTGATCTTCCTGTGGTGGATCGTGGCGCTGGGCGCGATGGCGCTGGTGTGGATCGCCAGCGCGCCCAGGAACGCGGGCCGCAGGATCATGCTGGTGCTGCACGCCTCCCTCTGGGTGCTGATGGGGCTGCTTGCCGGAGCTGCGCCACTGCTGTATTACAACCTGCACGACCTGCTGCGTGCACCGTTCGACCTGCGCAACGCCTACACGCTGGACCTGCTGATCCATTCCGCCAACCAGACCACCAACTACGGGGTGAACAACCTGGACCTGTGGGCGAACCTGAAGAAGGCGCTGGCGGATTTCAAAGTCTTCCTGGATGGCAGCTACTTCTGGTACAACGGTGTGCCCTATAGCAACGTCTACGCTGTGCCTGCGTTCCTGATCAGTTTGGCGGTGGGCAGCGCCCTGGCACTGGGGTACAGGCGCCAAGGGCGCCGGTGGCTGGCTTTACTGGCGGCCATCGCCGCGACGGTGTTCGTCAGCGCGTTCACCGTCTCTGGCCTGTGGGCTACGCATCTGTTTATTATGGTGCCTCTACCACAGATGGTCGTGGCCTGCGCGGCGGTGTGGCTCGCGGGCGCACTTGTCAGAGGGCTTGGGAGAGTGGGGGATCACCTCCACATCTCAGCACCCCCTCTGCCCCTCCCGCCTGCTCGGCTGCTCACGGGGCTGCTGGTAGTGGGGCTGCTGGCGCTGCCGGCGTGGCGCGACGTGTGGGTGAGCGTGCAGCAGCACGCCACCCTTGCCCGCACCGGTGGTTCGGGGCGATTCTCCGACGCGATCTACAGGCTGGCCGCTCACCTGGATGCGCAGCACATCACTGCGCCCATCGCGCTGGACTGGGGCATCGAGAAAAGCGTACGCGTCCTCACTGACGACCGCGTGCGCCCACAGGAGGTCTTCGGCTTTACACCCGAGCCGGACGACACCTTCCGCAACCGGGTGCGGGAGCTGTTGCAGGATCCGTCCCGCGAATACATCGTGCTATGGGACCGCTTCGCCGTTTATAATCGTCGGCAGGCATTTACTCAGATTGCAAATTCAATGGGCAAGCAGGTGTCGGAGACCTATATTGCGCACGAGCGGAGCGGCCTGCCCGTCTACGTCATGCTGCAGGCCAAATGACCATGCGTCACCACACGACCCTGGACCGCTTTAAGTCCGGGTGTGCATCTCGCGAGAGAACAACACGGTCACGGATCATAACGATCAAGGACCACTGACGTAAGGAGAAATTGATGTCAAACGGTAGCGGCACGGACGGCACAGGCCGGGTTGTCGCGGTGAAGGGTGCGGTCGTCGATGTGGCATTCCCGCCGGACCACCTGCCGGAGATCTACGACGCGCTGGAAATTGAGCGGCCCGACCAGCACCGGCTGGTGCTGGAGGTGCAGCAACACCTCGGCGAGGGACGCGTGCGCACCATTGCCATGGACACCACCGATGGCCTGCGCCGCGGCGTCAGCGTGCAGGCTACCGGTCAGCCGATCACTGTGCCCGTGGGCCCCACCACACTCGGGCGCGTCTTCAACGTGCTCGGTGACGCCATCGATGGCCTCCCGCAACCCAAAGCAGATGTGCGGCGGCATATCCACCGGCCGGCTCCTTCGTTCGAGGAGCAAAAGGCCGCTGTGGAGATGCTGGAGACCGGCATGAAAGTGGTCGACCTGGTTGCTCCGCTCACCAAGGGCGGCAAGACCGGCATCTTCGGCGGCGCCGGCGTGGGCAAGACGGTCACCATCCAGGAACTGATCAACTCCATTGCCAAATTCCACAATGGCTATTCGGTCTTCGCGGGCGTGGGTGAGCGCACGCGCGAGGGCACGCAGCTGTACCTGGAGATGAACGAGGCCGGCGTGATGGATAACCTGGTGATGGTGTTCGGGCAGATGAACGAGCCAGCCGGGGTGCGCCTGCGCACTGCGCTGACCGGCGTGACGATGGCCGAGTACTTCCGCGACGAGGGCCGCGACGTGCTGCTATTCGTCGATAACATTTTCCGCTTCATCATGAGCGGCTCGGAAGTGTCAGCCTTGCTCGGGCGCATGCCCAGCGCCGTGGGATACCAGCCCACACTCGGGACCGACATGGGCGCACTGCAGGAACGCATCACCAGCACGAAGCGCGGATCCATCACCTCCATGCAGGC
>JAJYKL010000105.1 GCA_021788625.1 Chloroflexota bacterium | reverse complement strand
TCTGTAACCACGCCGTTTGCCCCTGCGGTTAGCGCTGGCTTCGCAACGATCCGGCTGAAGGCACGGCGACATGACAACAAGGGGATGGGGCTGGCTGTGGAAAGACATGGGGGTTGAACTCGACGAAGTGAAGTATGAAATTGCGCGATTTCACAGCTTCGTAATCGTCTGCCAGGCGCTCAGGAACGGATGGATAACGAGTGCCAGCAGGCTGGCGTGGGGCCTGACGCTGGCAGCCTGCCACTTCGCCAATTCCACGCTGGCATGCACGACCTATAATGTTGAGTGTCAGCCCAGGCGCCCGTTCAGGCCGGCGACACGTGCTTGTACCCGCAAGTCTGCGCGTACCATTCAACTGGAGGTGTAATGATGGATGAGTTAATCAATCAGGTTGCTGCAAAGGCTGGTATCTCGACGGATCAGGCGAAGGCGGCGGTTACCACGGTGCTTGACTTCGTGAAGACCAAGCTGCCCGCACCGATTGCAAGCCAGCTCGACGCACTCTTGCAAGGCAACCCCCCAGGCAATGTGGATGATGTCGCCAAGAGCATTGGCGGCTTATTCGGCAGATAAGCAATTTCCTCACCGCAGGAGAGTGTGCGGTTTCCGCGATATGAACCGAGACCCTTGCCAGGCTGGGAGACCAAGCAAGGGTCTTGTCATATCGATCTAGTAGGTGACCTTGCGCGGCAAGGTCTTGGCCTCCTCCACCCACTTACTCACTTCAGTCGCTGTTGGCACCCGGTTCACCAGGTTTTTAGCCTGATTCACCTGATCGAGCTTAGTCGTCAGATTCGTGGCGTTGCGGAGCGCCAGCTCCACTACCGTATCCACGCCGGCGGCTTCCAGCAATTCTGCATATTGGCCTTTCACGCCGTTGATGCGGAAGAGGTCCGCGTGATTCACCCACTTCAGGATCAGCTTGCCGCTGATTCCCGATTGCTCGGCCAGCGCCTCACGCCCTTTCGGGGCGCCTCCCTTCTCCAGCAGGCCTTCAACCGAATCTACTCCGGCTGCGGTTAACTTTTGTGCATACGCGTCGCCGATTCCCTCAATTTCAAGTAGCTTTGTCATCATGCACTCCTTTTTCAGAATGGATGTTCACCTGTCTATTGTGTCGTCATGACCCGACAAAAAGCGGAACAATTGTAACGCTGCGCAAACAAACATGACGGAGCCCCCTGACCATTGGAGATACCGATTACCCAACAGCCGGGGGGAGAGCCAGGTTCGATGGCGCGGTGGGGGTTCTGGTTCATCCCGAGTTACCGAATCCCGCGCCGGCGCGTTACGAACCGGCTGCGCCAGGAGGCACCGGCGTGTCTGGCGGTGTCGAGCCTGCTGGCAGATCGGTGGACGGCTGAGCATGGCTCTCACCGGCTCGAATGTTGCGCACCGAATCTTCCAGGATGTGTCCGGCTACCTGCTGGCCTCCCAGCCCAAAGGCCAAAGCGGTTGCCACGGCCAGGGCACCCAGGAGCAGGCCGAACGCCAGATTGATGATCTCCGGCGCCATACCCATCTGGCGCAGTGCCATGGCGCCGGTGAGGATGAGAATGGCAATGCGTGCGGCCCAGGCCAGCCAGTAGGCCTGTTGAACCCCTGCATCCAAGATGGCATGGAAGGCCAGGTTGGCCAGGAAGAGGCCGATGCCGAAGATAATGAGGCCCAGCACGATCTGGCCCAGGAGGACGGTGATGCCCGTGATGAGCGTTGCCACCTCGGCAAACCCGAGTAGCCGGGATGCCTCAATGGTTGCGAAGAGCATGAGGCCAATGAACACCAGGTAGCCCACCACGTCGGAGGGTGAACGCGTGCCGGGTGTGGGCTGGTGCGTCAGACCGATCTTCGAGAGGATGCTGTCGAAGCCCATGCCCTTGAGCAGGCCGGTGACCAGCGTGGTGACCAGACGCGCGATGACATACGACAGGACGAGCAACAGCGCCGCCGCGAAGATATGCGGCAATGCGTTCAGCAGCGTAGTCAGCATGTCGGTCAGGGGCGTGGTGAGCGACGGCAAACCCAGCGCATTGACGGCCGCTGTGATGACCGGGATGATGATGAGCACGTAAACCACAAACCCGAGCAGGCTGGATAGTGGCTGCTGGCGATTGGCTGCGGTGAACCCCATGCGCGCGCCCAACCCATCCACGCCGGCTCTGGCGAGCAGAGTGGTGATGATCTGGCGTATCAGGCGTGCCACAAAAAAGCCCACAACGAGAATGACGAGGGCGGCCAGCAGATTGGGCAGGAAGACCAGCAGCTTATCCACCATATTCTGGAAAGGCTGCAGCAGCCCGCCAATTCCAAGCGCATTCAGAATGGCCGGCAGGAACAGCAACAGGATAAGCCAAAAGGCCACTTCGCTCAGCAGAACGGCCAATGATCCTGGGGCGGCGGCTGGGGCAGCGGCTGGGGCGGGGGCTGCGGCGGGGGCTGTGCCAGCGGCTGCGCCTGGTGCTGGACCGGCCTGCGTTGCGCCGATCCGCTCATCCAGGTGTATGGCTGTGAGCACGCGGCGAAGCAGAGCCCGTACGACCACGGCTATCACGACAGCGAGGACAATGAGTAGGATGGCGCTCACGAGGCGGGGAAGAAACTGCGATACCTGATCGGTCAATGGAACGATCATAGTGTACCTCCCATGGTACCTGCGCAGCACATTCGTGCATACGCAGAAAACCGCCTGAAATTGGTATCGAATTTACGGCGGACTACGCCATTATAGTTACATTCGCAGAAGTCACACAGACAGGAGGCACATGGGGTGAATGGACAGCCGTACGCCTTGAAGGCAGCGCGCTCGTTGGTTGCCTTCGAGATCATGCGGAAGATCGGTAAGGATCGCGCGTCAGCCTGCTGGTGATTGCTTTACGTACTTGTCGAAGAACGCGATCGTACGCTGCATCGCCAGGCCGAAGCTATTGGCCAGGTTGTGATCATCGCCGGGGTAGGTGTAGAACTCTGCTGTCTTGCCAGCGGCCAGCACTTCCTGATATAGGCTTGCTGAAAACTCCTCCGGCACCTCCGAGTCGCCGATGTCGTGGTGCAGTTGGAGCGGGCCCGAGAGGTCGGCCAGGTAGGAGTTGGCGGAGATGGAGTTCCAGAAGGTCGGATTCTGCTCGGGCGTGCCGTAGGTCTGCACCATTAAATTGCGCCAGTGCCGGCCCTGGGCGGGGAGGGTGGTGTCGGACTCGGACGGCGGCGGGTGGTGGCTCCACTTGGAGAGGATGTCCGCGTACGAGCCGACTACGCCGGACCAGATCACACCGGCCCTGATGTCTTTGGAGATCACCATAGCGCGCAGGGTGATGTAGCCGCCCATGGAGTGGCCCCACATGCCGATGCGGTGGGGGTCCGCGTCGGGGTACTGCTTGATGGAGGCGAGCGCGTTGAGGTCGTCCACCACGTAATCGGGCGAGCCGTAGGCGCCGCTGGGCGTGCCTTGCGAGTTGCCGTGGCCGCGGTAGTCGGGCTTGAAGACGATGTAGCCAGAGCGGGCGAGTGCGTCCACGTAGGCGACGTAGCGCTCGGTGGTGCGGTAGATCTTGGGCGGGATGTAGCCGTGGTTGAAAACGATGACGGGCCAGCCGGTGGCGGGCTTCTGACCCATGGGAACGGTGAGCAGGGCGTAGATCTTCAACCCCTCGGACTGGTAGGAGGCGATGTACTGGTTGTAGCTGGCAGCGGGGGCGAGCTTCTGCTCGATCACGACCGGGCTGCCGGGGTACTGGCGCTGGCGCATGGCGACGATGCTGAGGGGGTTCGGCAGCGGCGTGGGGGTGGGGCTGGGGTCGAGCGTGGGCGCCGGCGAAGGCAATGCTGTAGCGGTCGGCAATGGGGTGGCTGTGGCGGCCGGCGCGGGCGTGTCCGTCGGGACAAGCGTGGGGGAGGGAGCCAGCGTCGAGGCCGCCGAGGCCGGCTGGGGCGTGGCGGTGATCTCCGGCCGCGGGGCGGGCGTGCAGGCGGCCAACAGAATGAACGACACGATCACGAATTGGATTTTCACAACCGGCGCAACGTTCGGCATAAGGTCAATGTTAGGAGGGCTTGCTTAGCGCTTCCGGAGAAAGAACGCTCCTGAGCACATGAACATGATGTCCGTTGCGGTGATGATTTGCGTTCTTGATGCCACGCCACACAACGGAATCGGCATCAGGTAGGACGGTATCTGTGTCGAGCATCATCAGGTGAATTATGAGAGCGGGTGACAAAATGAGTTGTGTCACCCGCGTCTCCCGTCACCTTGTCACCTGCGCGTTACCATTTATGTTACATTAAGGTTGTCAGTCGAATCGTGCATTTTATAGCGTAGACAGTGCTCATCAACATAACATTCAAGACAACCGGAATATACGAGCTCGGCCAACTTGTCCTGAGCCTCAAGAACACTAAGGCCCCGCACAAAATGTGCGATTCGGTTAGCCGTCAGATCAGGATGACGACGAACAATAGTAATCAGACGTTCCTCAAGTGTTGGCTCAGGCCTTGGCTGTGGCTCCAATGTATTGGATGGAGCTGAACGCAACTGTTCATATAATGCGTGCAGATCAGCGCGCCAAACTTCGGCGATGGTATGACCTAATGACCAATGAGAAAGCTCAATATGGTTGTCATTCTCCAGGGAAGCCACCAGCATAGCGACACGCAGAGCTTTCTCAGCCAAACGAGCGTAAGAAGCATCCAAATCCGGAAGATTATTACCCTGGGCCATCTCCAGCAGATCGTCATGATAAGCGTAGAACGCCTCCATTACCCCTTCACCAAGGATACAGACGACTGGATCAAGAGGCTCGACGGCGAGAACAGGAATCTGCCCCTCAGACCTAACTTCTTCGACACGCATTGAGAGATGCCCGTCAGCTATCTGAGGAGAATATTCTCCTGAGGGGGAAAAAGAAGAAGCACAAGTAATGGTGAGTTTCGGCGTACCGAGACGATCGTGCCAGGCACGGAGGGGATCCGAAAGGGCGGGCGGGATGATGCGCAAGCCGACAGGAAAGCGGGCATGCTCGGCGGCGTAACCGGCGACAGGCGGGACGGAGAAGGCGAAACGCGCCCAGAAGCCGTCATTCCACAACGACGAACCGCGTCGAGAAGATCGCTGCATGTCGGCGGGGGTGAGGTTGGCCAGCAAGGCCAGGTAGGGGCGCTGCAACACATCTGAGCCGCGGCCCAGGGAGGCATACTCGTAGGAATCCTTGCAGTCGTCAAGCCGGCGCAGCAACGAACGGAAATCGGCCAGCGAACCCTGCTCGCGTATTAAGCTTGCGAGTTGCTGGCCAAACTCATCGTAGAACCAGCCGCGCTGCGCGGTGAAAGCCAAGCGCTTGAGTACGCGCTCTCGTTGCTGCGAGGAGAGCACGGAATAGTTCTCAGGTAGGTTGAGCGAGAGATCGCGGATGAAGCGGCGGGGGGTGGAGTTATCGGGCGCCAACAACCAATCAAGGCCGGCGGCTTTAAGGATATCCAACGCGATGGCAGTGGTGGTGGATTTGGAGTAGAGGCTGGAGCGGGCGACCAGGGCGATGTAGAGGGGAGTGTAGTAGAGCTTACCCAGATGCAGCACGACTCGACAAGCCGCCACGGTGGACAGCAGCCATAAAGCGCAGGCGACGTGGAAGCCATCATAGGCACGCGGGCTCCAGGTGCGGGAGAAAGCGACATAAGCCGAGAGCCACGGGGAAGCGGAAAGAGGGAAAGGGAAAGAAGCAGCAGGCTCAGACGAAAGCATTTCCGTCTGCGGTTGGGTGAGATGTTGTTCGACATCATTCAGTTCAGGTGTCTGTGCGTTCATGATCGTATGCGTGTGGCATTCCTTACAGCGCTATGATTCACCACCTAGAACATTTGTTCTATTATAACGGAAAGCCAAATCACTGTCAACGCAGGAAGCTTCTGCCCTCTTACGCGATCCAGAACATATGTTCTATACTACAGGCATGGCACAAGAGATCAAGCATAGCGAAGGAGAGGAGCCGCACCAGCTCGACGTCCGGTACACCATCCGATCAGATCATCGGATGGCCTCCATCCGACCCCTCCCAAAGGGGCGCGGGCGCATCGTGGTATCGCAGGGGCGCATGTACGACGCGCGCCAGATGGGCGGCCACGGCGACTGGGGTCAGCCGATGATCGAGTGGGAACGCGTGCTGGTCGCCACGGCGGATGAGGCGGACGCAATGGCCAACGGACTGCGCGAGGCAGCCCGCCTCTACCGCGAGTGGGAGACGCAACGGTAAGCAGAATGCCTGCCAGACAATGGTGTTCCATCCCTGCTGGTGAAGCACGCATCAACTCTAGTTCGGCTTCGGCTAGTGCTTGGGCACTCTACAGTGCTCTACGCACTCAGCTTCATAAGTGGCATCTCGGACCGCATCGTAGCGGTTTGGATGCTCATTTTGATGACGGGCGAAGTAGGCTTGGCGTGCTGCACGGTACTCCTGGGGAGTCATGGTTTTACGCATCTGGGTGAGTTCTTCAACATGCTGCCGCACTCTCGCGCGATACAACTCCAGTTGTCGGACCTGCTTAGGCCCTTCGGTTGATTGGCTCAGGCTCAACCTAAAGTGTTGTTGAAGTGTGATGAGAATGAGAAACCATAGACCGACGATGACGATCAGTAGTAGTTCCAAGGAAGCCTCCGTACACTTGTGATGACGGTCCGGAATACCATCGTACATCCAGGTACATCAAAAGATGCGGTGCTGCCGGCACGTAAACACAACGATGAAGTGCAGGGCATTCATCATAAATCTTACGCACATGGTGGCAACCCAGCCGAAAGTGCGATTTCCCGAGCGGACTACCAGGTACTCCACCCACGACAAGATGGCGACCATGGCATTCACCCAAAGTAAAGTAGGGGTGTGCCAGTCCGCCCATCGTGAGCCCGACCGACACGCCCGCACCGGCAGCAACTGGCTTGCCAACAGCCACTGGACTGCCCACGCCGACATCTACACCCAACCCTATCTCCCACGCAGCTGCCGAACCATCTCAGCATCGTCGCCATGCGCCAGTGCCAGTACCCGGGCAGCCCCATCGTCATTGAAGGGTCGGGGCGGTTAATGCCGGTTGGGTTGTGGCAGTAGCGGCTGAAGACAGCGGCTGAACAGTGGGGGTACAGGCGGACAACGCGATAAACGACGCAACAATCAAAAGGATCTTCACATTCAATGCACTATTCCACATAACGATATCCTAAACACCAAAGCCTAGAGTAGCAGGTAAGTTCGGGTCTGGATGGCGCTACGCTCCCATCACGTGACACGCCAGCTTTAGTTGCAATTCACATAACCCGCCCTACAATGAAGACTGCATCGGGTTGTTAATATCAGCGTCGATTTATACCGCACGAGGAGACAGCATGGAGCCCGCAATGACTTTCGTGCCCGTAAGATCAGCACACACGCTTCAGATTGCCCGTGCCAGACTCGTCTGTTTGTTGATTGTCAGCCTGTGTTTCCCATACGCCCCACTTGTTATGGGCGACTCCAACACGCCTGCCGAATCCATTCGGCCCGCGAGTTTGACGCTACACACCTCACCAGCCCCATCCATCGCAAGCCCCAACATGCCGCTGCCCAGCCAAAGTTTCGATGGACTTTACGGTGGTGGCGATCCACCCAACCCGAGCGGCGATGTAGGGCCTCACCATTACATCCAGGCCATCAACTCCACCTATGCGATATACGACAAATCGGGCACGCGACTGGCCGGACCTGCCTTGCTCAACGCCCTATTCGCCGCAGCTGCGTCCACCGGCACCCCTTGTGACGATGGCCGCACGAGCGACCCGAATGTGCTGTACGATCCGCTGGATGATCGTTGGGTGCTGGCATTTCAGGCTGCTTATTACAACGGAGTGAGTTATAGCCCGCCTTTTTATGAGTGCATCGCTGTATCCAGGACGCCCGATCCCATCGCGGGAGGCTGGCACCTGTACGCACTCGCGACGGGTGCAGGACTATCGACTGACCTGCTAAACACAGGAACCAGGCTCGCCGTCTGGCCCGACGCCTACTACATGTCAACCAACCTGTTCAATGTTGGTCTCAGTGGCCAGTTCGACCATGTGCGTGTCTGGGCGATCGACCGGGTGGCGTTGCTAACGGGCAGGCCGCTGCGTGAAGTGCATTTCGATCTGGCCGATGCTCGTTATCGAGATCTGTTGCCGGCTAACATGCGCGGCCACCGGCCTCCCGCTGGCAGTCCCGGTCTATTCATGGCGATTGATCGCTTCCCCTCCAACGTGTTGCACCTGTGGCGCTTCAATGCGAACTTCGACATACCCTCCGGCTCGTGGTTTGGCGCAAGTGCATCGAATGCTGCGCCGGACTCCATTCTCGTAAGCGAGTACACCCAACCCGATTTCCCAGCCACGCAGCCAGGATTGCTGGACAGGATCGGCAGCCCGGCCACACTGGATGCCCAGGCACGTCACCTGATGGCTGCACTGCAGTACCGCAACATGGATGGAGTGGAGTCGTTGTGGGTCAACCACACCGTTGCCTACAACACGGCTGCATACGGCAACCAGCTGGCCATACGCTGGTATGAAATACGCAATCTGACCAATGCGCCATTCGCATATCAGGAACACACCTTCACCAACGGCGGTGACGGTGTGCACCGCTGGGTCGGCGCATTAGCCACTGACCGCTTCGGGAATATGGCCTTGGGCTATAGCGCCTCCCGGTCCAACCCAGCGGGGGTGTACCCCAGCCTGCGCTATTCGGGGCGTCTGTGGTCCGATCCAGCCAACGTGCTGCCGCAAAATGAAGTGACGCTTACGACCGGTACGACTCCGCATGGCTATTGTGATGGCTACCCCTGCACCACATACCCCTGGGGTCAGTACAGCGCCATGTCCGTAGACCCATCCGACGACTGCACCTACTGGTACACCGGCGAGTACGGCGCGGGCGGCGACCCGCTGGGGTACCGCACGCGCATCGGCGCGTTCCGCCACGCGGCGTGCGCGCAAACCAGCTTGATCGTTGATCGCTCCGACGACGAGGACGTTCGCAGTTGCACCAGCGCTCCCGATGACTGCACGCTGCGCGGAGCGATCAACTTCCTGAACGACAGCAGCTTCACCGGCGCCCGTATCACCTTCAGCCCGACGATTCAGGTCATCACCCTGAGCGCTCCCCTGCCTGTGATTGCCTCTTCGCACAACGGCATCCAGGGTGTGAATGGCTTACCGCGTATCGATGGCCAACTGATGGCAGATAGCAGTGCAGCCTTCATCATCAGCGCCACGGAATTCAGCCTTTCGGGGTTGAGCATTGTGAACCTGAGTGCCGCTGGCAGCTCCGCTGTTCGCATCGTGGGTGGCACGCGCAACCAGATCCATGACAACTACCTGGGCACACTACCGTCAGGACTTGCCGTCACAGGCTGCACACTGGGCAGCAGTGCGCCAGGGGGAGCGGTCACACGCAATGCACAATATGGCATTCTGGTGGAGGCCAACGTCACCCATGGCAGCTTCATGGAGCAGGCCTCGGTGTATATCTACCGCAATACCTTCGGCTGTCACGACAGCGCGATTTACCTGCACGGCGCCGACGGTGTGGCTGTTGGATTGGACATGATCGGCCAGTCTGCTGGTAACCTCATCGGCCTGAATGATCGCGGCACCGCACTGCCTAATGGCGTCGGCGTGCTCCTGTCTCCTTTTGGTGCAGCGGACGGTGCCGGCGCCAACACGATTGCGCACAACACGATTGCCCACAGCATTGGCAGCGGCATCAGTCTGGTGGGTACCGATGGTGCGGGAGGTGAGCTGTTGAATACCATCTCTGGCAACTCAATTTACGGCAATGGCGTGGATGGCGTTTCGTTGTCAGACAGCGCTGCCGCCAACGTTATCGGGGGGTCTTCGGTTGCCGAGCGTAATCTGATCTATGGCAACGGCGGCAGCGGCGTGAGCATGCTGAACTCGGCCGGGAACGGCGTGCTGGGTAATCTGATCGGCAGCGTGGCCGGGGCAGGCTGCGCCGCGAATGGCGGGAGTGGCGTGCTGATCGAAGGTGGCCATTCGAACTGGGTGGGCGGCGTTCTTACCTCCACCGGCCGTCTGGTGGGGCGAAACGTTATTGGCGGCAATGGCGGAGACGGTGTACGCATCAGCAATGGCTCGTACGAAAACACAGTGAGCGGTAATTACCTGGGCACGAATGCTGACGCGACCGCACCCGCAGGTAACGGTCGGAGCGGCGTGGCAATCGCTTCCGGTGCACACGATAACATGGTGGGCGGCTTGGATGCCGCAAGTGCCAACATCATCGGCGGCAACACTCAAGACGGCGTAGTCATCGCCGGTAGCGCCACGTCGAGTAATACACTCGCGCTCAACGAGATTGGGCTGAACGATCAGGCTGGCATGGTATACCTGCCCAACGGTGGGAACGGACTGGCCCTGATCGACGGCACGTTCGGCAACGTGATCACCGGCACCAACCGCATCGCCTACAACCAACTGAGCGGCGCGGTGCTCAGCGGGGGCGCGCACGACAACGTGTTCGACGCCGGCAACGAACTATTCGGGAACAGCCAGTACGGCATCCTGCTGGACGGGGCATCGAAAAACGTGATCCGCAGCACGTCGGTGCACGGGAACGGGCTGGACGGCATCGGCGAGCGCGGCGGCGCCCACAGTAACCGCTGGTCGATGCTCAGCACCTATCGCAACGGCGGGATGGGCATCGACCGGGACGCGACCTTTGATAACGGCAACCTCCTCACGCCACCCCTGCCAGCCAGCGCGCCGGTGATGCAGGCAGGCAGTGTGGTGACAGTCAGTGGAACCGGCCAACCCAGCTTGCCCACGCTTGCGGGCAACACGGTGGAGGTGTACGCGGTGTCCGTCAATGCACAAGGCTTCGGCGAGGGGCTGACTTACCTGGGCTCGACCGGGATCGATGCCTCCGGCAGCTGGTCGCTCCGCCTGGTACAGCCACCCAGTGTATGCTTCGTGGCCTTTGAGACCGTTTCGGATGCCACGTCTGGCGAAAGGTATTCCACCGAATTCGGAACAAACACGTGCCGCAAGATCATGCCGCTGGTGCGTAGGGAGTCGTAATTGAGGGCGCGAGGGTGCGGGCGCGAGGGTGCGGGCGCGAGTCGCGGGCGCAGGAATGCGGCGCAGGGCCATTTGCGTTGTAAGAACACCTGTTCTATACTGCGAGCATGACCGACGGTGGCGGATGGGGAGCGGCCCTGCCCCTCGCCGGCAGGCCAACGTCGAAGTCAAAGTCGAAGACGATGCAGAGGAGGCATCAGGATGGTGAATGCAACGTACTCCGTGCTGGCGCAGATCGGCGTGCTGTTCGTGTACCAGGGACAGACGGTGGACGTGGTCTCGGTTGAGGAAGCAGTGGCGCGGCTGGAGTCGGTGGACGGCGGGTATGAGCCGAGCGAGGAACTGCTCGAACCGCCAGGCGAGGGGGAAGGTATGGACTACACGAGCAAGTGTAACGGGGCACTGATCTTCCAGCGCCCGGTAGGACACGGCCCCAGCGATGCGTCCTTCTTCGATGTGCCGTTCATCAGCTCAGCCTACAACGACAACATTATCGACATGCCGCAGGGTCTGTGGGTGAGCCTGGTTGAATATGCTGACCGGGTGCGCACCAGGCTGCCCAAACAATGGCGTGACGCGATCTACTTCCCGGTGCTGTTCGAGGTGACGGAAGGGGAGCAGCCCTACGACACCCGGATCGAGTACCTGGGTGTAGTGGGTGAGGATGCCTGGTCCGCCGCCACGGAGGTGCTGGCAAACATCACCCGGCGCCTGTCGAGAAGTGCGGTCGAGCGTAAAGGCAAGAGTGAGGGTAAGGGTGAAGGTAAGGGTGAGGGTGGGGGCAAGGGCGAAGGCTAGTGGGTCAAGGCAGCCGGTAAGGAGGATCCCAGGCGGGGTAAAGTCGCACCCGTTACGGGAGGCAGCTCGGGGATCGGCAAGGCGACGGTCATGGCCTTAGCGCGATGATGTCGGGCAGGTGATCCGGAAGGAATTACGCGTTACCGGCGTGGCCTCAGGCAGCCGACAGCCTCAGGGTAAAGATGCGTGGGGAAAGGCCGCCCAGCTCCACCTTCAGCACCTGTTCTACCTGCCAGGGGTTCTCCGGCGCAGCCAGCAGTTGTTCCATCAACCGCACCTCGTGCGTGATGAGCGTGAAGCGCGCGCCCGGGCGAGACACGCGCGCGGCTTCGCGCAGGATGGACGGGTAGGCCGCGACGTTCTCGGAATGCGAGCCCACCAGGTGGCCAAAGGGCAGGTCGGAGGCGAGCGTGTTCACACACGCATCGGGCAGCGGGAGCGCGCGTGCATCGGCCAGCA
>JAJYKL010000104.1 GCA_021788625.1 Chloroflexota bacterium | reverse complement strand
CACCATTCAAGGCCCCGTGCACGGCATCACTATCAGCGGAGACGGCACCTACCAGATCTTCAGCGTGTCTGCGGCCGGCACACTCACCCTGCAGGGCCTGACCCTCACGAAGGGGTCCGCTTCGCAGGGTGGCGCCATCTTGAATAATGGCAAGCTGATAGTCGCCAGTGTCACTTTTTCTAACAATAATGCCGCTTCCGACGGCGGAGCTATCTACAACGATAGTAATCTCAATTCTCTCTGGGTGACCGGCAGCACGTTCATCAGCAATACGGCGCAGGTCATGGGCGGCGCCATCCGCGTGGCTGCCGGATCGGCAACAATCGTGAACAGCTCCTTCGGCGGCAACAGGGCGACATCCGGCGGCGGCGTGGCGGTGCGGACTACACTGACTCTCTCCCGCAGTGTGTTCTATAACAACGTGGCGTGGAATGGGAGTATGGCGGGTGCGGGTGGCGGCGCCTGGTTCGATAATCAGGGCGCCACATTCAATGTGACGAACGTAACCTTTAGCGGCAATCAGGCTAAAGGAGTGGATGACGCCGGGGGCGGAGCGATTCTGATTTATGAAGGCACCCTGGTGCTGACCCATGTCACCGTGGCGACCAACAGTACCACCTCCACAAGCATAAACTCTGGTCAGGGTGGTGGTGGAATTGCCATCGTTATCAGCATAAATACGCCTTCCGTCAAGCTGGTAAGCAGCCTGGTGGCAGGCAACACTTCATTTGCGAATAAGCCGGATTTGAGTGGTAACTACCAGACAGGCGGTTATAACATCGTTGGCAGCACTAACGGCAACACGGGCATTGTCGATGGCGTAAACAACGATAAATTCGGTGTCAGCCAAGCGCTGATCGGCCCGCTCGGTAACTATGGCGGCAACATGCAGAGCGTGCCCCTGCTGCCCGGCAGCCCTGCGCTGGATTACATCCCCATCGGAACCAATGGCTGCGGCAGCACCATCGCAACAGATCAGCGCGGCATCTCCCGTGCGCAGAATGGTGCGTGCGACGTCGGCGCCTTCGAGTCGCGCGGCTTTGGGCTCATCAAAGTCGAAGGCGACCATCAGACTGGCATCGTCAACACAGCCTTTGCCAGCCCGCTCGGTGTCACCGTCACCAGCGATTATGGCGAGCCGGTGGCCGGCGGCAGAGTAAGTTTTGAGTCGCCTTCTGCAGGGGCAAGCGCCAGCCTGAGCACGAGCTTGGGCGTCACGTCGGCAGTCGCGACAATTACGGGCCTGGGCGATGCCAGCGTATCCGTCACGGCCAACGCCATCACTGGCGTATACCCCGTTACCGCCAGCGTCGCCCCGACGTACACCGTCTTCATCCTGCGCAACCTGGAGCATCCCACAGCCGCCGCCCTTGCCTCCTTCGACGCCACCCCATTGCGCGGACGCGACGTACAGCTCAACTGGATGGTTGGTTATGTGGCAGGCTGCACCCGCTTCGACGTCTACCGTTCGGACACTCCCGACCAGGTCCAGGCATTGCTGGCGCAGTCCATCCCGGCTCACCTGGAGAGTGTGACCTACAGTGTCGTCGATCACACACCCTCCGCCAGCGAATGGTGGTACTGGCTCACCTGCATCCCGCCAGATGGCGCAACGGTGGAGACGGTTGCGGCCGACTCCCCGGTGCAGACAGTTGACTTCACCACGTACCTGCCTTTCATGTTGCAGGATTGAGCGGCAGGTGGCAGATGAACGCTTGTACCCTTGGTGACTCCACCACACGAATACTGTCAGGCTTGATCGCGGCAGGAACGCTGGCGCAGATGTCAGACTTCTTTGAGAAGTCTGACATCTGCGCCGGAGCATGGCCTGCTTTGCTTGACGCGGCGCGCCTGCATGGCGTGGAAGGGCTGCTGTACCATGCAGCCAGAGTGCACGGAGCGTTGCCGGCCCTGCCCGCTCCTGTGCGTGAGCGTCTGCATGCAGCCTATCGGCGTAACGCGGTGGCCGGATCGCACGCCTGGCATGAGATCGTCGAATTGCTGCAGGCGTTTGCCAGTGCCTCCGTCGAGGTGTTGCTGATGAAGGGCGCTGCACTGGCTCTGGACCTTTATGGCGACGCAGGGCTGCGTCCGTTCGGCGATGCTGACCTGCTGATCCGTCCGGACCAGTTGGAGCCAGCCTGCCGGGTGCTGCAGGCGTGCGGTTATGCGGTTGACCCGCACTACACCCTGATGGGCGATCCCGATGACCTTCGGCGCAGCTCGTTGTGGCAAAGGTTGATGCCCGAGCTCATGTTCGTCCGGCGTGCCGGTGCCCACTTTGACGTGGACCTGCACTGGAGCCTGCTGCGCCCGTCGTACCTGCGCCGGCGGCTGCCCGATGAGTGGTTCTGCCAGCACAGGTGCGAACTTCGCGTCGGCGCTCAGCCGGTCTGGACGCTGGCGCCGGAGGCCAACCTCATCTTCCTGTGCGCACACTACGCCAAGCATGCCTCGCCCCGGTTGATCTGGTCGTATGACCTGGCGCTCCTGCTTGCCAGGCACGGCCAGACTCTTGACTGGTCATCGGTGGTCGAGGCGGCGCGCGGGGGCTTCGACCTGCCCCTTCGAGCGGCCCTGCGTGATGTCCAGCGCACCTGGTCTGTGGCGTTGCCGCCTGAGACTGTCGCGAAACTGTCGCGCGTGTCGCCCTCGCCCGCGGAGCGCTTGCACTATCGCCTGGGCACCAGTCGCAGCCCGCTGCTCAGCGCATTATGGGGTGTGGCGTCTCTGCCAGGTCTGGTTACCAGGGCGCGTGCACTTGGACTTTATCTGTTCCCCAGCGCAACCTATATGCGGGCGCGCTACAGCCTTGCGCCCGACCAGCCTCTGTCGTTCCATTATGTGCGCCGTCTGCTCCGCTGGTTGGGTCGAGCGGCGGGCTTTGTGGCACCTGAAAACCATGCACACGTACTTTGACCCGGCCACTGACACAGATGCGGCGCTCCACCTGGTGATTGCCGGGCTCGCCGTCACGCTGGACGTGCAGTCGATCGACGTGCCTGCAAGGCAGCGCCTGGCCGCACGCTACGCGGATTTCACCACAAGTGTGGCTCTGCCGGGGGCCTGCACGGTACGGCTGTGCCAGGAACCGGGCCCACCCTTCGTCGACTTGCCTGCCCGGCCCAGCGTGCCCCTGCCTTACCCACTGCGGATCTCCGTGCATGGTCCGGTGATGGACTTCACCTCATGCTGGGAGCAGGGCAGCATGAACTTCGCCACTGGACACGGCGGACTCACTCTGCGGCCAGCGGGCAGTCCGGAGAATTACCTGCGCGCCGTCTACAGCCACCTGTGCGTGGCGCAGGGCGGCCTTCTATTGCATGCCGCCGGCGTCGCACGCGCAGAGGCCGGTTACGTGTTCTTCGGGCCTTCCGGCGCTGGCAAGACCACCCTGGCGCAGCTCTCTCAGGAGTGCGGTGCCACGGTGTTCAGCGACGACATCGTCATCTTGCGCCGCCACAGGGCAGAGGTCTGGCTATATGGCGCGCCATTCCACGGGACGGGCGCCGTAAAGATGGGCGATCCGGCCACCGCAGTGCGGGCGAATCAGTCGGTGCCGTTGCGCGGAGTGTTCGTGCCGCTGAAGGCGAAAGAGCATGCCCTCTCGCTACTTGGCACCACTGATGCGGTTGCGCGGCTGATGACCTGCGTTCCATTCCTGCGTGGCGACAAGGCCGGTCTGGCGCAGGCGGTTCATTTCTGCGCTGAGCTGGTGCGGACCGTTCCCGTTTACATACTCCGCTTCCGCAAGGACAGCGGTTTCTGGAGGACCATCGATGACACGCTCGGAACACACTGACGGACCCGCCCTTCACAACCGGGTTTCGCTCCATCCACAGGTAGCTACCACCATCGTGGACGATAGAGCTCTGGTAATCCTGGCCGACGACGGGGTTGTGGACGAGTTGAACCCGCTGGGCACGCGCATCTGGTCGCTTATCGACGGCACCCGCACGGTGGGCGAGATTGCCGGAGTGATCATGGCCGAGTACGACGTGAGCCCGGAGGTCGCTATGTGCGACACGGCCGAGTTCCTGCAAACCCTGGCGGACGCGCATGCGGTGGTGCTCTCGCCCATGGTGACAGAAGGTGCCGTGGAGGACAGGCAGTGAGCGCCTTCGTCTGCGACGCCTGCGCCCCATCCGTGACGCCCCTGCAGCAGTTGCTGGGCCGTGTGCGGCACAGCCACCGGCTCTTCGCTGTCCATTGGGAGCTGACCTATCGCTGCAACCAGGCCTGCGCGCACTGTTACCTGGACGTGCAGCCGCCGAAGAGGGCAGTGCGTGAGGCACCTGGCGCGACGGAGCAGAACGAGCTCAGTACGGCTGAGTGCAGGCGTGTCATCGACGAAATGGCTGCACTGGGCGCGTTCAGCCTGGTCCTCTCGGGCGGTGAGCCGCTGCTGCGTGACGACTGGGCTGAACTGGCTGCGTATGCACGTGCCCGATACATGGCCTTGCGCCTGTTCACCAACGGCACCCTCGTCGACGCAAGCGTGGCCAGTCGCATTGCCCAACTGCACCTGTGCACAGTCGAGGTCAGCGTTTATGGGGCGGATGCCCGGACGCATGATGCACTCACCCGTGTGCACGGCAGCTTCGATAGGGCGATCCGGGCGCTGCGCCTGCTGCGCGAGCAGGGAGTCAGAACGGTGATGAAAACTCCGATGATGCGACAGAACGTGGGCCAGTTCCGCGGCATGCAGGCATTGGCCGGCGAACTGGGCGCGCAGTTTCACCATGACGCGTCGATCACCCCATCCGCGAACCCCCGCTTGAATCCGTTGCAATTTCGCATGACGGAGGACGACCTGCGCGCGTACTACCGCCAGACCTTGGAGCCATCCCGTGGGTCGCTGGTCGCGAACGTCCCGCTCGCGGCGACACCCGACCGCAGGCCGTGCGGCATTGGCACGTCGGCGATCACGATTGACCCGTATGGCAATGTGTTCCCATGCCTGGAGGTGCGGCTCGCAGCGGGCAATCTGCGCCAGTCTCCGCTGCGGGAGATTTGGGAACGGTCTGGTCTGTGGGCCGAGTTGCGGCGCCTGACGTTGGAGGAGCTGCCAGCCTGCCGGGCATGCGATCTGGCTGGCTACTGCACCCGCTGTCACGGGTTGGCCTGGCAGATCGACGGCGACCTGCGCACGGCTTCGTCCGAAAACTGCCGCCAGGCGCGTATTCGTAAAGAAGTGCTGGAAGAGTTCAATCGAAGCGTACAGGCATAGAGGAGCAACACATGACACAGGAATACATACCCCCCTGGCAGGACGACGACAAACAGCAGCAAACGCCACAAGGAAGCGAGCCGCAACGGCCTGCGCGCCGCAAGCCCTATGAGAAACCTGCCATTCTCTATAGTGAGGCCCTGGAAGCACTGGCTTCTGCATGCGACGGCGGGAAGACGTCGGAACTTCCTCAGAGCCTGCTTTGCCGGATGTGGACGAACAGCTAGCTGGCAGCATGTCCACATGGCACGCCGCCCACCAGACGCTCACAGTCGGGCTCGTCGTGGCTCTGGCAAGCCTTAACTTAAACATGCCCCATGCGTCCGCGCGCCAGCAAACTTCAGCCCTCGTGTGGGCAATGGGACGCAGCACCCCTCGGGCAACACTGGCGGCGCCAGCCATCAGTGAGACTCTGGCGCCGTGGGTCCGGATTGGCATTGGCGCCAGCGGACTTTACGAATTGACGTGTGCAGACCTGGCTGCCGCAGGAGTGGACATAACCCACCTGGACCCCGGCACATTGAAGGTGTATACAGGTCGAGGTGTGAACGAGGTTGCCGCGGATGTATCAAGCGGAGTGGACAGTAGATGTGATCCTGCCATTACAATCCGCTTCTACGCCCAGCAAGCCTACACGCTCTACACCGACACAAACATCTACTGGCTGACCTACGGCGGAGGGCCGGGCAAGCGGCTCACGCAGCGCGCCGTAACACCTCCAGGTGTGGAAGCTACCCAGCCTGCCTCGTTCCTCCGCTCGGAGCGTTTCGAGCAGGACCTCATCTACAACTCGCTCGTGCCCACGGCGGAGGGCGCCGACCATTGGTTCTGGTCGGTCAACTCGCTGGAGCAGCGCTTCGCCCTGCCCACGCCGGCCTCCTTAGCAGCCACCTCGGCGACGTTGCAGGTCGAGCTGCAGGGCTATAGCCCTGGCAGCCATACCACGCAGGTGTCGTTGAACGGCCGTTTGCTTACACCCATGGCCTCGTACACGGGCCGTGAGGTTGCTGTGCTCAATCTATCCTTTCCACGGGATTTGCTCAACGCCGTCACCAACACGCTCACCATTCAGGAACTCGGCCCTCAGAGCGACCAGATATTTATCGATGCCTGTACGCTCACCTACTCCAGCGTGTTCGCCGTTTCCGGTGATGCGCTGCTCTTCGATGAGCCTCTCTCCGGCATCGCGCCGCAGGCGAAGCGTTATGAGGTGGGTGGACTGAGTGGACAGGGCGTTAAGGTCTTCGACGTCACCGATTCGGCTGATGCCGTGTGGCTTCTGGACACGCACGTGGCGGAACAGGCTGCAGCGCCGTACACGCTCACCTTCACCGACACGGCGACGGCTGCTGTGCGCTATCTGGTGGTCGGCCTGGGCGGTGTACGGGCACCATTGAGCCTGACGCTCGCGCCATCAACCGACCTGCACAATCAAGCCAATGGAGCGGACTACATCGTGATTGCTCACAGCAGTCTGATCACCAGCATCCAGCCGCTGGCCGCGTTCCGCGCCTCACAGGGGTTGCGCGTCAAGGTGGTGGATGTGCAGAGCGTCTATGATGAGTTCTCCGGCGGCCTGCCCGACCCGCAGGCTATCCGCGACTTCCTCTACCATGCCACCACGCACTGGCAATCACCCGCGCCGGCCTATGTGCTGCTGGTGGGTAGCGGCCACCTGGACTTCAGGCATGTTTACGATACCTATGGCGCCACCAAGCCCAACCTGATCCCGCCCTTCATGCGTATGGTGGACCCGTACATTGGCCAGGCAGCCAGCGATAACTACTATGTTGCTTTCTCGCCTACCTCGACGCTGCCCAGCCTGGCCATCGGGCGGCTGCCGGCGCAGGATGCCGCTTCGGCCAGTGCCGCCGTGGCGAAGATCATCGACTACGAACGCCTTCCTGCCCCCGGCGCGTGGCGCGACCAGGTGGCGTTCGTGGCCGACAACGCCTACCAGGCCGACGGTACGCCTGACAGCGCCGGTAACTTCTGGGCCAGCTCCGACAACCTCATCTCCAACCCCGCCATCCTCCCGCCGCCGTTTCAGGCCGAACGTATCTACTACAATCCCTGCCTGCCGCTTACCAACCCCACCTGCGCTTTAAGCTACCTCACCTATCCCACGGTGGACGCGACGCGCAACGCCATCACCAGCGCCCTCCAGTCGGGGCGGCTGATCGTGAACTACGTAGGGCATGCTGGAGTGACGTACTGGGCGCACGAGCAGTTATTGCGCGAGGAAGACGTGTCCGGTCTGGCGAATGCAGGCCGCCACCCGCTCATCCTGGCGATGACCTGCTACGATGGCATGTTTGCCAACCCCCTGCTAAACAGCCTGGCTGAGGTGAACGTGCTGGCGCCGGGTGGCGCGCTGGCGAGCTGGTCTGCCAGCGGGCAGGGCGTCGGCAGTGGGCACGATCTGCTGGACCGCGGCTTCTTCGATGCGGTGCTGCGGCAGGGCGTTTATCGCATCGGCCAGGCGACGGTGGCCGCCAAGACGTACCTGTGGCAGAACGGCGACCCGGCCTATCGTGACCTGATCGACACCTTCAACCTGCTGGGCGACCCGGCCTCGCGCCTGTCGGTGGGAATGTGGCTCAGCACCACCCTGGCCTCCGGGTACCCGGTCACGCCGGGCAGCATTGTGACTTCTGTGGCGACGCTCGTGAACCTGGGACCGTTCCAGGCCGATGGTGTCCAGGTGCGCTATGCCCTGCCCCCTGACCTGCGCGACACACAACTCATGGGCGCCAGCGTGCCGGTCACACCCGTTATAAGCCCGGACTGGCCGGCATTCGATGTCGGGACCCTCGCGGTTGGCGATAGAGTCGCTCTCACCCTCACCGCAACACTGAGCGCTACGCTGCTGGATGCGCTGCCTTTCACAATCGTGTTGACGACCACTGCCAGCTCGCTTGTTGAAGCACTCACGCCGCAGCCTGATACGGTGACCCGCGTGGACGTCATCACGGCGTCTTTGGATGGTCTGCCAGCGGTGGCGTACCTGCCCCTGGTCATACGCTAGCGATGTCAACTCTCGACGTGAGCGCAATGCGGGATGACAATCATCGGGCAACCCATGCCAACTTGACGGCCATAGCCGGCGAACTGGTGAAAAAACGCCTGCGACATGGGCAGAGCGTTTGCTTTATCATCGCGTCGTCCAGCATGCGGCCGTGGCTGCAGCCGGGATCGCGGGTGAGGGTGCGAGCCGCCGATCCGGCAGTGTTGAGGATGGGCGATGTGGTGGTGGTGCAGACGGCTGACGGCCAGTGGCGTGCGCACCGGCTGATCCGGCGCCTGCCGCGGAGAGGCGCGACAGGCTGGGTCACCAAGGGCGATGGCGCACCATACGCGGATGAACCCCTGGCGCCCGCATGTATCGCCGGACTGGTCACTGCCGCCATGCGCGTGGGAACGGGCTGGATGGATTGGCGCACCTCTGCTATGCGCCGGGCAGGTATGGCCACGGCGATCATGTCGCGAGGGGCAGGTGCGGCCGTCCGCTCAGGTTCCCCTCTGATCCGCCGGTTGGCCACCGGGTGTGCGCGGATAGGCATTCGCCTGGTATATTGGCTGACATGCGTGGCCGGGTGAGGAGAGGCCATGCACGTTAAGATGGCAGACATGAAGCAACGATTCAATCGGCGGCATTTTCACAGGCTGGTCGCCACCTCGCTCTCGGTGGCTGCAGTCGCCGCAGCGGACGCCGCCTGCAATCGATCTCCGCGGGTGCCGCAGGGGACACAGCCGGCACCGCAGCCATCGATAGAATCACACCCAAAGGAGACAATTTCCGTGTCAACCTCCGTATCAACCTACATCAAAAGCATTCGTGAATTCGGCGTACTGCCCACCAGCCCGCCGGGTAAAAACAGGGAAGCACTGCAGAAGGGCATCGATTGGGCCGCAGAGCGTGGTGCCGCGCTGTTCGTGGACCCCTCGGACGACCCCTACGGGATCGACAGCGGCGTGATTCTGCGCCGCAACGCCTCACTGATCGGCGTGCACGGCCCCGTTGGGCGGGGTACCCGCCATCCAACCAGACCGCAGCCGGTGGGCAGCGTATTCCAGATCACTGACCCGCAGCACCCCTTCATTACCGTGGAGGCGGCGACCCAGTTGCGCGGCCTGCAATTCTGGTATCCCGAGCAGACAATCGCGGACCCCAGCCGCATCATCAAATACCCACCCACCATTCAGGTGTCGCAAACATCGCCGGCTCAGGGCGTCACGCTATGCTGCCTGACTTTTTATGGTGAATACCAGACGATGGACTTCAACGCACAGCGCGAGTTCGTCTGTGAGCAGATCCTGTGCGAGCACTGCTACGGCTACCCGCTGGGTGGTGAGTTCATCCGCATCAACTACTGCTACGACATCCCGCGCATTCTGCACTGTCACGTCAACCCGGCTAACCAGCGCTTCATCCGTGGTGGCCTCGCTCGGGAGGTGATCGACGCGGTAGTGGCCACGCAGACCTTCACGTATGCCATCAACCACACCGACAACGCGCAAATGATGGACGTCTTCACGTTCGGTGCATACGGCGGCATCTACATGGGGCCTGCCACGTACGGTCAGCTCACCAACTTTAACCTGGACTGCGTGGCGGTTGGCCTGCACAAGCTGGGCGACAGTCCGTTCAACCGCAACTGGCAGATCGGGCAGGGCTCGATCATCGCCAACCTGGGATCGCGCGTGGAGGACATCCACCCAATCATCGTGGAAGGGCAGGGCCATACCGCACTCTCGAATGTGGAATCGTTCTCAGGCAAGAACGCGGCGCTGACGGCGCTGGGCCAGTCGTATGACTTCCTATCGGTGCGTGGCGACCAGAAGTTGACCGTCAGCCTGTTCGGCAGCCGGATGCGCAATTATGTTGCAACCGAGCCGATCACCAACACCAACCCGCAGGCCATCATCCAGGCGGTTGCATGCATCGACAAGGACGAGAACCCATATAATTGCACGATCAAGCCATAAAGCGATCCATGATTCAGCTCGAATTTGCGCGGCGGGATCTGAAACGCGGATCAGGATGAGCATACCCCGAGTCTGCTGAAGGAGATTGGGGCGAGGGCCCTTCCCGTCAGGCGCCTGGTACGGCGGCTCGCGACGGCTCCCTCAGCCACACGTCCGCGGCCGGGCTGGACTGCCGCGGTATCAGCGCGATGGCGTTGTTCGGGCAGGCCGCGCGGCACACGCCACACCCGAAGCAGCGTAACGGGTCGATGTAGACCTTGCCCAGGGCCGACGAGTAGAACTGCGCGCCGAACTGGCACTGGCTCATGCACTCCTTGCACCCACTGCACTGGTCCCAATCCACCTGGCCGACGTACTCAGCCCGGAAGAACGATGGAATCCCGCGTTGCTCAATGTAACCCTTGTATGCCTCGCAGTCGTGGTCGCAGTTGCAGAGGCCGATGACGTAGGGCGTCACCCCGGTCCAGATGCTGTGAATCAGGCCTTCGTCGTCGAAGCGGTACAGAATGCGCCTGGCCTCCTGTTTATCGAGCACCTCCAGCGAGGCGGACGCCTCGGGGTATCGGCCGAGGATGCCGTGAAGATCGACACCCAGCCCGAAACAGTAGCGCTTGTCGCACAGGCCGGTGGACTCAAACCGGCAGCCGCAAGGCATGCGCGTGATCGAGCTGGCCAGGTCGATGACCTGGTCCACGTCCTCGATGGGCAGCACCTGGCCGAAGTGCACGGCCTTCTTCTGGCTCAAAATCTGTTCCTCCGTCAGCGGCGTGGGTGGAGGGGCTTCATCGTGCGGCTCTTCCTCATGCGAAGCATCGTTCGGATGCCCGCCCTCACCTGCCGCAGGTCTGGGGGCCGCGGCGCAAGCTGGGACCATGAACGACTCGAAGAAGCGCTGGTTCCATTCGTACCGGCTGCCGGCATGAGCGAACTCCTTCTGTGGCTCGGAGAGTTGTTCGTGCAGCAGAACCTGCGAATAGTTCTTCATCTGCAGGTACCATTTGCGGCCTTCCCCGTGTTTGGTGCAAAACTCGCACATGATAACCTCCGTTGCACGAGAGCGAATGACCAGCGGTGCACTTCACATCATAAATCATATCGTAGCGTAATATTACGCTATATTAAGCGATTATAAGGTGAGTCTGGTTCGATGGCGCAATGAGATGGCCTGATGAATTACATCAATGCGATAACGGATTGTTGCGCTCGTGCAATCCGGGTCGATGAGCTGCGGTTATCCGAGGTGACAAAACGTATTGTATTTTTCCGTCTCCCAGCCTTCTGTCGCTCGTTCATTATGTTGGGACGTAAGCAGATTGCTGAAATGCAGAGCGGGCTGAGATCTGGATAGTTAAATGCGGCGAATGGGTGAGGAACGGCTGATTGAACTCGGCGAATGGAATTCGCGCGCTAAGGTAAACCAGGCCCGCCAGCGCTTGCTAATGGAAGAGGGCGTGGTGAATCATCACGGGTCATCGATAGATTGGATGGCATCTCATCAGAATTGATGATGATGTTAGGCGGGCGGGTGATAGACTGGAGTGGCGAAATGAATCAACATTGATCCAGCCGAAGGAACTTTGCATGTCACAACCCATCGAACTGCAATTCACAGCCTACCGGTTGCATTTTGAATTGCAGGTGCGCGACCCGCTCCTCCTGCACGCCTACACCGGCAGCGCCTTGCGTGGGATGTTCTATCGGGCCATGATGGCGCTGAGCGGACCGGCGCGAGACCAGCAGACGGGCGAACTGCGGTTCCTGCCCAATGACCCTGTGCGCTATCTGCTTTCCAGCTTGGACGAGGACAATGCGCGTGGACAGGTTTCAACCTAATTGACCCGCACGAGGGTACTGAAAGCGATGGCGTATTGCCTGCATGGCGGAAGCCACTCACGGTTTCAACCTAATTGACCCGCACGAGGGTACTGAAAGGCGCCGGACTGATCAACGTGGTAGCCTGGGAAAACGGCGCATGCGAACACACGAAATCGCGATACAGGTTCGCCCTATACCGCCCCTACTCCACTATGTCCACCCACCGGCCCGCTGCGTTATAGGCCACGGTGACGCCGATATCGATGAGCGGCCGTTTCTCGCGCAAGGCCAGCTCCTTCTGTTGGAAATACACCTGCACACCTGCTACGGGCAGACCGTCGGGCAGAGCGCCGCGG
>JAJYKL010000103.1 GCA_021788625.1 Chloroflexota bacterium | reverse complement strand
GGCAATTCAGGTGGGCCGTTGCTGAATCTGGCAGGGCAGGTCGTGGGCATCAACACCCTGGTAGCCGGGCAGGCTGAGCCTGGGGTATCGGCGCAGGGCATTGGCTTTGCCATCTCAATCAACGCAGCCAAGCCCATCGCCGATCAGCTCGTTGCGACCGGGCATGCCATGCATGTCTACCTGGGCATCATTTATGTAACCTTGAACCCGGCTATAGCACAGCAATTGGGTACAAATGCCCAGAACGGGGACGTCATAGAGCAGGTAGTACCCGGATCGCCTGCCAACCAGGCTGGCCTCCGCACACGCGACATCATAACAGCCGTGGATGGAACGAAGATTGTGAGCGAATCGACTCTGGCGCAAGTGTTAAGCCACACTAAGGTCGGCGACAAAGTGGAACTGTCCGTACTTCGAGGTACGCAGCAGGTCACAGTCACCGTGACTCTTGGCACTCAACCGTCGCAGTAAAAGAGATAGCAGCATGCTGTGATTGAATACATTCTGACTGGAATATTCACAGCGTCAATATCACATGTAGCCATATATAATTAAGTCTAAGGTAAGGAGATGCTATATGGAAAAAACAACAACAGTTAGGCCGCGCAAACAGGAGATCGAGACACTGGTAGATCCGCCCGTCGCGAAAGCACTCTTTAGTAATGTGCGCTGGTCCTGGATCTGGCTCATCTTGCGGTTGTATGCCGGATATGAATGGTTATCGGCAGGCA
Source organism: Chloroflexota bacterium (assembly GCA_021788625.1). GTDB lineage: Bacteria > Chloroflexota > Anaerolineae > J036 > Brachytrichaceae > CAIXPS01. The sequence goes on along the minus strand of JAJYKL010000103.1, from coordinate 11,676 downwards.
TAGAAAAGTTTCAAAGCCCCGCGTGGTTCGGACCGACCGCTGGTAGCGCCATAACCGGTTTTGTTAAGGGCGCACTGACTAAGTCGACCGGCTCTCACGCTGATGTACAGGCCTGGTATGCCGCCTTCCTGCAAAACATAGTACTGCCCAATGCGAACCTGTGGAGCCACCTGATCACCTTTGGTGAATTACTGGTTGGTGTTGCCCTCATTCTGGGTATATTCACCGGCATTGCGGCATTCTTTGGCAGCTTCATGAATATGAATTACCTGCTATCTGGCACGGTCAGCACCAATCCAATCTTGTTCGCCATCGCTACCTTCCTGGTCCTGGCTTGGAAAACTGCTGGTTGGTGGGGGTTGGATCGCTGGGTGCTGCCCGCTCTCGGTACACCCTGGAAGCTCGGATCTCTGCTACGCAGCCGCGCAGACACCACACAGACCGAAACTAAGACTGCAAGCTAAGCTGCTTATTCTGGGATGTCAGGCGCATACAGCCAGATTGAATGTGAAACTGTGAGTAGGTAGCGCTGGGTGTGTAACATAAAATAACAACTACATACTCAGCGTTACCCTATTGCATGTGCAATAGCAGCCAGCCCATGCCCAGGACTAACAATTGGTTGTAAAAGCCTGGTGTTCTGTCCGCGCAATGATTTCATCTTGCAAGGCGCGGCTCAAGTCGCAGAAGTAATCTGAATAACCGGCTACACGGACGATCAAATTGCGATTTTGCTCCGGATGCTGCTGTGCTTCCCGCAGGGTGGCAGCATCCACCACGTTGAATTGGATATGGTGGCCGTCCAATCTGAAGTAGACGCGTATAAGCTGCACCAGATTGTTCAGTCCTTCATCGTCCTGCAGAAGTGCAGGTGCCAGCTTCTGGTTGAGCAGCGTTCCCCCGGTGCGGACCTGGTCCATCTTCGACACCGAACGCACCGTCGCGGTTGGCCCGCGCCGATCGGCCCCTTGCACTGGTGAGACTCCCTCCGAGACAGGTGTTCCAGCGTGACGGCCATCCGCTGAAGCTCCACATACGGAGCCGAAGTACACATGACAGGTGGTAGGCAATAGATTGATGCGATAGGTTCCGCCTTTGGTGTTTGGGCGACCGTCCACGGCCTCATAGTAAATATCGAACAGCCTGCGCATCACATCATCCGCGTAATCATCATCATTTCCGTACTTGGGTGTCCGGTTTAGCAGCATCAGGCGTGTGCGTTCGTGACCTGTGAAGTCATCATGCAGGGCCTGTAGTAAATCCTTCATGCTCGTTGACCGGTGGTCGAAGACGTTATAACGAATCGCTGTCACCTCATCTGTGATGGTGCCCAGACCTACGCCCTGTATATAACTGGTGTTATAACGTGCTCCCCCGTTGTGGTAATCCAGGCCCCGCGTTATACAGTCATCCATCAAGAGTGAAAGAAACGGCGCTGGCATGTATGTGGCATATAGCCGCTCTATCACCTGATTGCCTCGTACTTTTATGTCAATAAAATAGCGCAACTGTTTGGTATAGGCACTGAGTAGATCGTCAAGCGTCTTGAAGCTACATGGATCACCCGTCGATAAGCCAATACGTTTGCCTGTACGCGCATCCACTCCATCGTTGAGCGCCAGTTCAAGAACCTTGGGCATATTGAAGTAGCCGGTGAGGTTATAGTTCTCTTTACCAAACGCGCCAACCTCTACACAGCCGCTCGAGCCACCTTTTCGCGCATCCAGGACGGATTTTCCCTGTCTCACCAGTTCCTGCACAATTAAATCGGCGTTGAAGACTGATGGCTGGCCGTAACCAGTGCGAATGATCTTGCCCGCGCGCTTAATGAACAGATCAGGGTTTTTCTTACTCACCTGAATGGACGCACTGGGCTGCAATAGACGCATCTCTTCCACCACATCCAGGATCAGGTACGTGACTTCATTCACACCGTCGCTGCCATCTTCTCGCATGCCACCCAAATTGATTTGTGCAAAGTCGGTATACGTGCCGCTCTCGGCAGCCGTAACGCCCACTTTGGGAGGCGCAGGCTGATTATTGAACTTAATCCAGAAGCATTGCAAAAGCTCTTCGGCCTGATCGCGTGTAAGCCGGCCAGAGGCCAGGTCCTGCTGGTAGAAGGGAAGTAGATGCTGATCGAGTCGACCTGGGCTGAATGAATCCCAGGTATTTAATTCGATGGTTACTCCCAGGTGGACGAACCAGTAAGCCTGTAATGCCTCCCATAAGGTTCGTGGCGCGTGGGCAGGTACATGTGCACATACCGTGGCGATGCATTCCAGCTCTGCCTGACGGGTGGGGTCGTTCGCTTTCAGCGCCAGCTCACGCGCTTCCTTGGCGTAGCGCTCTGCAAAGCGGATAAGTGCTCCGGCACACAGGTGCATCGCCTTAAGCTCTTCCTGCCTGGCATACGCCTGTGGGTCTCCCGAATAGTCCAGTTTGCGTAGCTGGCACTCGATATCATGCTGGAATTCCAGCATGCCTTTACGATAGATTTTGTCATCCAGGACGGTGTGACCTGGTGCACGCTGCTCCATAAACTCGGTGAATAGACCGGCTTCATAAGCTTCCTTCCATTCATCAGTCATTTCACTAAAGATCGCTTCGCGAATTGTCTTGCCACGCCAGAATGGAATGATGTCGCGTTCGTATAAATCTCTCGCCTGCGGGCTGACGGCAAAAGGAATCTTCTCGCGGGTGGAAAGAATGTCCAGGTCCTGCAAACTATGGCAGCACAGTTCCGGGTACGTGGGTGCAGCCTTTGGCGCATCCCCCTTCTCGCCAACAATCAATTCGCCTTCGTTAATGCAGATGTACTTGTGCTCCAGCAGGTATTGGAACGATAACGCGCGGCGCATAGGTACCGAGATTAACTGGTCGTGTTGGCGGTAAAAGGCCGTCATTAGTTCAGCGCGCTCGGTGGAAATTCGAGGCACCGCGTCCAGACTTTGCTGCCTTAAGCCGTTCACTCGTGCGGTGATCATTGCGGCATTATGCTCGTATCGTCTGCTACGAATAGGCAATGAATATAGACCAGTGGAAATTGCAGGTTGTGAAGCAGCCTATTGCTCTTGCTTACCTTTCAAGCCGTCGCCAAAATGCATAATAGCGCGCTTTGGCTTTCAGGTAGCTTTGATAGTCATTCATGGAAGCGTATACTTTTACTCGCCGTATGCGCCGTCCCCATGCGAATGCCCGGTGCAGGTCACCCGATACATCCGAACTGACCAACGCAACATCCAGATGGTTGTAACTGCTAAATCCGCCACGATCTTCACAGACCACTGCCTGCGGCAACCCGTATTGGTCCATATCTTCGTCAACAACCTCGAACACGGTGCCAAATGGGAACTGGTATCCACATCCAGCAATACCAGTTTGTGGTATCTCGCCGCTGCGCGTGATCATACCGCTGCCATTTATCCCGCCTGCCATCGGGACATATACCGTAATGACCATCGTTACAAAAAGCGTTCCGATGAACGTCACCTATCCTGATCCTCCATGTGCTGCAACGCTACTTTATCGACCAACGAAAATAGTACCATAACAACAGTACGGGCTCTGTATGGCAGTCCGTTTATCGCCCGCGCAGCTCCTTACATCTTTACATCGACTGACCGTTGCTCCTGCTCGTCAGCCTGATCTGCTATGCGTGGATTCTATACCACTCCACACTGATGACCGGGTACCTGTGCCCGGACCACGAGTTAACCAGCATGCCGGCCAGAACGGCGTCGTCACAGCAATAATGTGAGCATGATGACGCCGTGCAGGCCGGCAGTTGATTCACTTTGTATCCGCTGCGTGCTCCATGTTCGCCTGGTTCACCAGTGCTTTTATATAGGCGATGGAATAGGCAGTGCCAATGCGCGGATCGTTTCCCATCATCGGGATATGGTCGGGGATCACCACGCCATCGAAGTCCACCTCGCGAAGCGCTCCCATCACCTTCGTCATATCCATATATCCACCATCCACGAATGTCTCCACGAAATGCGGTAGGGGATGCTCGACGTTACGGAAGTGCACTTTAAAGATCTTCTTAGCTTTGCCAAAATCACGGATCGTAGTAACCACATCCTTGCCCATTAAGGGTCCGCCTTCCAGCCAGCAACCGACGCACAGGCACATGCCCACGTTCGGGCTATCGGCAATCTCCAGTGCCTGCTTATAACCGGCATAGTTGCTAAAGATACAACGTGGGATACCTGCCAGTTCTGATACGGGTGGGTCGTCCGGGTGGATGCCGATTCGGACGCCAGCCTCTTCGGCTACGGGCGCCACCTCGCGGATGAAGGATCTAAAGTTATCCCAGATTTCCTCCTGCGTATAGCGCCGGCCATGCGAATACTCGCCAGAATAGGCGCGTCCCGCCCAGTGGCCTGCCGTAGCCTTCTCCAGATCGAAGGCGCGTGCGCTGGCTCCACCGCGAGTCGCCTCACGCTCTGTGCTCCAAATGCCGTTGGCCATGTGGGCATAGGTCGTATAGGGGATGCCAGCCTTACCCAGGTCACGTAAATGTCGCTTATATTGCTCAACCTTTGCGTTTCGATTCTCCAGGTTCAGCACTATGGCATCCTGATTATGCACGTCGGAGTTGCCGAATCCATATACGCGGATGCCATGGCTCTCGTATAATTTGCGGCGACTGGCGTAGTACTCGTAACTGGACTTTTTCTCGTTCGTCCACAGCACCACCCACTCCACACCCAACTGCTTGATAAACGCCAGATCTTCATCAGTTGGCTCCGGGGGCGCTTGGTAGGCAACTTTAATACCAGCATCTATCGTTGGCATCATGATCGAATTCCTCCTCGCGAAATATAGATCTTCACTCTACACGAAAACACGGATTTGAGCTGCCATGCTGATTTTTATGAGCTATCTTTTATGCGCTCGCTTCTATCTGCTCAATCAGTCCAGCCAGCTGACCCAGGTTTCCCAGACGATAATAACGTGGTTGCGTGGTAGACGGTTCCTCGCTCAATTCATGTGCCCAGGTAGCCTGATAGGGAATGTATGCCGCCCAGGCTCCCAGATTCAATACCGGCCATACATCGGAACGCAGCGAATTACCCACCATGAGAAAGCGTGCAGGAGCGAGTTTGTAACGTGTCAGCAGCACTTCATAGGCCGCTTGTGACTTATCCGATAAAACCTCTACATGCCTGAAGTTTCGCTCGATTCCAGAACGGTTGATCTTGCTCTCCTGTTCGAACAGGTCTCCTTTGGTGATCATCATCAACGCATGGGTGCCAGCCAGTTGCTGGATTGTTTCAGCTACCCCATCCAGTAATTGCACATCCGCTGATAACATTTCCCGCCCGATATCCAGTAAAACCTGTATATCTCTACCCGTTACCTGCTTATCACTCAACTCGATGGCTGTCTCGATCATCGATAGCACATACGATTTGATTCCATAGCCAAAGTGTTGCAAGTTTTTGACCTCGGTCTCATACAGCTTGGCCGCGATCTGCTCCGGAGGGTGATAGTGTGATAGGAGATGAAGGAACGAAGCTTGTGCTTCTTTATATAGATACTCGGTGTGCCACAGTGTATCGTCCGCATCAAATCCAATCATGTCGAGTTGGGTCATGGCACAAGTCTATATGAAAGTGCGTTTACCCACCCCAGACCAGGTTACAGGTTTCCACCGTCCACAATAATGCTTTGACCCGTGATGTATGAGGCCGCGTCGCTTGCCAGGAACCAGACAACTTCTGCGACTTCTTCGGCTGTTCCTACCCTCCCCAGCGACACATTTTCAGCCAACCATTGCCTGTCTCGCTCACCGGGCAGGTTGTCCTCGGTGGCGATCCACCCAGGCACCACGCATACTACACGCACTCCGTATCGACCGACTTCACGCGCCAGGCACTTTGTCAGGGCAACCAGGCCGGCCTTGGAAGCAGCATAAGCCGTGTGACCTGCTTCAGCCTGGAAGGCTGCACAGGAGGCGACGTTCACGATTACCCCCCTCCTCTTGGCGATCATATTTGATAGCAGGGCGCGGCTAAGCCAGGCAGGTGCTCTCAGGTTTACATCTTGCACGTTATCCCAGTGTTCAATGCCCATGTCAGCTAGGCTGACAAACTGAAATCCTGTGGCGGCGTTGTTGACTAGAACATCCACCTGCCCATAACGTAGTAATACGGATTGGGCAAGCGTGCGGACCTGCTGGGCATCGGCCAGGTCGCATGAATGGAAGGACACGGCATCACTGCGCTCAAACCTGCCCGGAAAGGGTAAAACGTCTGCGATGGCGACGTAATCATTGCCATTTATGAAACGCCGCGCGATAGCCTGCCCAATCCCGCGCGCTCCGCCCGTGACAAGGACAATCCTGCCTGGTTTTCCCGACGCCTGAGCCATTTGCCACTTCTCCTCCTGCGCATGATACGTCCTATCGCCATATAACGCTTACCGCTTTGCACCCATTTGCACGACTCAGCCAAATGGACAACAATCACGGTATGTCTACCTCACCTCAAAAGGTCGCCGAGTTTGGCTGGCCGTGGAAAAGCGAAGATCCCAGCATTCATATCATCCTCATTTCGGACGAACAGTTCACCAATCTGGCTAATCACCCGGATGAAGCCATCGAGAAAGTATTCCCTCAGGATGCCGCACCCATCAGCCTGCGCCAGCATTGCCAGCAGGGGGCAGAGCGCGGCGCAACCAAACTGCTGATTGCCTACGACTATTTTTTTGGCGGCAGCCGGCGCAGTCTGTACCCGGATACGCCTGTCTTCCAGGATACCTTAAAGAAGATTGGCGACGTGGCGAGCGAGTATGGCCTGGGATTGGAACCCAGCATCCTCTCGCCGCTGGAATTAGGAGTGGGCTTCCAGGCGCGCACTGGCGAGTCCGGCCGCTGGATGCATTATCGGGAAGGTCTGCGCGATCCAAAAACAGGCCTCTACTCGGCAACGATGTGGCAGCACACCCGCTGGTGTAATAACAAAGGCCCAACACCTGTAAAACTTGTGGGTGCGCGCGCGTTCGCCTTTCGCGAGGAACATATCGCCCACACGCCTTTCTTTGCCGTGGACCCCAAGGGCATTGTGGAGCTGCCCGCCCCCCATCTTGAGCCGATGCCCGGCAGCAGTGTGTACACGGGCCAGCTGAGTGGTGGTGTGGGCAGTAACGATGCCATGTTCGCTGCCACTCTTGTGCGAGTCCATGGTGCAGGTGGGCCACCGGACCTGGACCGTGTTCTGGTGGTACTGTTGTACGAAACGGTCGAGATGGACTATTTCAGCTCCTCCGCCGCCCCTTTCTTAAGCGAGCTGGTGCACCAGTATCACGGGCGCGGGATCAACCTGGTTGGCCTCTACTCCGACGAGATGCACATACAGCAGGACTGGTCATATCACAACCACTTCGACGCCGGCCAGTTTAATATGCGTTACGTGTCCAGGGGGTTCGAGCAGGCATTTGCCCAGGCCTACGGCCAGCGTTATGCAGATTTCGCGCCTTACCTCGTTTACTTCACTTCTCACCAGCACGATTTCCTGCCCACGCATGAGCCCAAGTTGCCAAGCCAGCACGTCTTTGGAAGCCGCGTCGAAGATATCCAATCCACATTGCGCTTCCGGCGCGATTACTATCATCTGCTCGAAAGCAGTGTAGTGAATCTGGTGAATAACGCACGAAAAGAGCTGGAAGTCCTGTCCGGCCATGAGCTGGATGCCTATTACCACGCCACCTGGGCCGAATCTCCCACCTGTGACGCCTGGGCCCCAGGCGGAGTGCACGAGAGTTGGTCTCCTCTGGAGCACCGCAACCGCTACGACTACACGCCTGATTTCGTATGGTCCAACACAGTGCACCAGGCTGCAGCGGCGTGTGCCAACTACTTCCTATGGAACGACTTCCTGACCGGCGGCAACAATGACGTGTCTGAAGGTGGTTATGCGGATCGCGATTACTATGCCCGGGCGCTGGCCTGCTCACTGGCTGCTTTAAATCGCCGGCCGCTGGCCAGTGCCGGCATGTGGGGCATGCCCCAACCCATATCACTGCGCATGCTCGCCGTAAGCGAGGTTTTTGGCGCGTTGGGTCATCCCGTGTTCCGTGCCGTGCAGGATTATGCACCGCGCAGCGTGGAAGTGCTCTTCCTTTATCCGCAGGATCTGGTAAGTGTGGAGGAGCGTTTCGGTAGTTGGATGTCGCTCTATGGTTACGCCAACTACATCACGGCTGAAAAGCTGGTCGAATATGGGCAGGTCAAGGAGGACGGCACGTTGCAGGTGAAGGACGCACGGTACCGCGCTGTTTGTGCGCTGTACGAGCCCTTCCCCACTCCTGAATTGCGGAACCTGTTGCAGGCTTTCATTACACACGGCGGTACAGTCATCTGGTCCAGTATCCCTCCGCAGGATCCAGCAGGTATGGAATGGCTTGAGCAGTTATTCGGTGCTCTCGTAGAATCCACACCCGACCCACTGGGCTTGCCGCTACCTGCCCGGCAGATCACCTTCCAGGGAGCACTCCGAAGCGTGCCGTCACAGCCTGTCTTGACGGACTTTGTCGTGGACCGGGTTTTCCCTGTTCAGCCGGTGAATGGGTCCGAACCGGTTGCCATGCTAAACACAGGCGGTCCCCAAGGACGCATTTGCGTGGGTACATGCAAAGTGCACCCCACTGGCGGACAGGCACTCTATCTGGCCTTCCGCCCGCGCGATGACCAGGCTGCCAGTACCGGTGTTGAGACACGCACCTGGTTCGAGGTGCTGCGCGCTTGTGGTGCTTATCCCGCCTCGTCCACCTGTAAGGAAGGCGAGAATGACAACCCGTCAGTCATATCGCGTACTCGTGATCTGTTGGTATGCGCATTCTCCAACGGTGCCCTGGCCGCTGGCCCACATTACAAAGATTATCCGGAAAACTGGCCAGGTGGCTTCTTCCGCGATGAAGACACAGACCAGCGTCTGATGCAAGAGCAACCACCCCCATCTGATGCGATTGACCTGCACGACCAACCCATCGCCGGGCAAATTGTCACTTATCAGGGGCAGCACGCATTCGTTTGGCGCCGGGAAGGCAAATCGCTTATAGGTTTTGCCGGTTATGGGTGCTGTGCCATCACATTGAATGGCGTGGAACATCGCTGGTCCGACGAACCGGTCGATATCGGCTGGCACCCGCTAGCGAGCACCCAGGCTACATCCAGTTTTGAGCCGTTATATCGTGTCTGGTGCAACACACCCGGGTCCATTCATGTTCCCCTAAACCTGACAGGCGACAATGTACAGGTTTGGCGTGGAGCTTACGTGCCGTGGGGCGGTCGGAGGCAGCGAGGTGCGGCACGTGGTCGGGCCGGTTATGTGGATCGCCAGGTGCCGTTTATAGTAAGTGCATCTGGGAACCTGGAGCTGGTGATCGACGATCAGTCTTGCGGCTACTGGCTTTATGTGGTTCGGCCCAGGACAGTATGAGTGAGTAAGTATCTAATATTCGGAATGGAGGTTGTAATGACATCGACTGTGACAATTCCAGGTCGCCTGCTGGACCTGCTGAAACCAGAAACCAAGGCGTTCGCGTACCTGGCGCTGATCCGCAGCGACGGCACACCCCATGTCACCCCCATCTGGTTCGACTTTGATGGCCAGAATTTCATCTTTAATACCGCGCGTGGACGTGTAAAGGACCGTATCATGCACCGGCATCCAATCGTTTCGTTTGTGATCGCCGATCCACATGATCCTTATCGCTATGTTCAGGTCACCGGTCCCGTCATCTCGGAGACAGAGGAAGGCGGACGGGATCAGATCAATAGATTGAATCAGAAGTATCAGGGTAATCCCAACTATCCGCTTCGTGCGGGCGAGGTGCGGGTGACCTACAAGGTACACCCTCAACATATAACACCGCAGCAGTGATGGCATTCACCAGGCTCTACGTGGTGTAGCAGCCCATGGAGCCTGACCCACATCACTCCCCAGCTGAGGCACGCTATGGCTACTAGATCACAGGTCGAGCAGTACATCCCCGTCGCGGGAGAGACCTACGACGTAGTCGTGGCAGGCGGCGGGCCGGCCGGGCTGGGTGCAATCCTGGGCGCCTCCCTGCAAGGTGCGCGCACCCTCCTGCTGGAGGCGCGCAGCTTCTTCGGCGGCGTGGCCGCTATCGCCCTGTGGATGCCTATGAACCGCCTGCTGTTGAACGGCGGCGGGCGTGGCGGCGTCCACGACCTGTTCGTCCAGAAGATCAAGTCCTTCGGCCCGCTCGCCTGGCGCGAGGGCAAGCGAAACTTCATTGACGGCGACGGCCTGCACATCCACCCCGACTACCTGCGCCTGGCCTGCATGGAGCTGCTGGAGGAGCACGGCTGCCACTACCGGCTCTACAGCCCCGTCACCGGTGTGCTCATGGACGGCCACACCGTGAATGGCGTGGTCGTTACCGGTAAGGAGGGGCGGCAGGTCTTCAGCGCTGGCGTGACCGTGGACGCCACGGGTGACGGTGACGTGGCCAACCTGGCCGGTGTAGAGATGGTACAGGGCCGCGAAGAGGATGGCCGCTCCATGCCCGTCTCGCTCGTGTTCGCGCTGGCGAACGTCGACGTGGAGCGCCTGTTCGATTTCCTGCAGGACAGCAAGCGCTTCAACGCGCTGCTTGATGAGGCGTACGGTCAAGGGTATAAGGTCGCAGCCTGGTATAGCTTCGATCGCACTACCCTGCCCGGTGTTGTCAGTGTTAACAATGGCGCGCTGCGCGACATCGGCAACATCGACGCCACCCGCTCGCACGACCTGACGGTCGCCGAGCGCCTGGGCATCCAGGTGGCCACCGACTTCGTGCGCCTGGCACGTGACAAGCGCATCCCGGGCCTGGAGGACTGCGGGTTGATGCGCGTGGGTGCCGCGGTTGGCGTGCGCGACACGCGCCGCATCGTCGGCGAATACGTGGTCACACTCGAAGACGCCGAGAGCGGTGCAGAGTTCGACGACGTGATCGCACGTAAATACGGCGCTGTGGACGCCAACCAGCTCTACATTGGACAGATGAAGTCGGGCTTCGCTTATCCCTATCGCAGCCTGCTGCCCCGCACAGTGGATAACTTGCTTGTAGCCGGTCGCTGTGGCTCTGCCACCTTCCTGGGCCACGCCGCGGGCAAGAGCATGGGCAACATGATGGAGCTGGGTCAGGCAGCCGGTGTGGCGGCCGCTTTATGTGTTGACCAGGGTGTCACCCCACGCCAGCTCGACGTACGCAAGCTGCAAGCTGTTCTAAGGCAGATGGGCGTGCATCTCTGACTGGCTCCCCACACCCAGCCTCACCGCGAACCCACCGGTCTTCACTGAGCCGTATCAATCTGAAATTACCGCTCCGGAATTGCATACGTGATTTAGTGTCACCTGCACTATGAGCCGGAGACGGGGAGACAGGAGACGGAGGAGACATTTTGTTTTTGTCACCTCGGAGACTACAGAGAACTCACATAATAAAGCAGTATTTAGTGAGTATTATGTCGTCACATCTGTGACCACACTGGTTTGCACGATCGACTCGGAGGTCCATATGCCCGAGATCGGGATAAGAGAGCTGAAAACGAATAATTCCAGGCTGATGCAAACCGTGAAAAGCGAAAGGCTCGCTATACCATCACCCACCGAGGAAAGCCGGTCACCGTATAGAAAGACACTGGTTTCAGTTGGGTTA
>JAJYKL010000102.1 GCA_021788625.1 Chloroflexota bacterium | reverse complement strand
TGTCATCGGTCATGCGATCTGCGTGCGCGCTATCCTTATCCTACCGCGAACGGACGCCTCAGACTAGTTTCTGTCGGGCTCTTTGGCGCCCGCGCCATCGCCGTCTCAGGATGTACCCTTCGGTAAGCCCATGGCTGCCATGGAAAGCGTGATGCTTGAAATGATCTGTGAATGGGCGTGAAAGTCGCTGTACTTATTTGCCGATTAGCTTGCGCTTTTTATCCAGGTAATCGCAATAATGCGAGTAGGGAATATCGGGGGGCACCAGGTGATCCAGGTGGGGGATGCAGCCGCCCTGCTCGAGTAACGGCCGGATGCGTTCCAGTTCCCGGTCAATAGCCTGACCGCCCCGCATCAGAGGCTCTTTGGCGATGCCGCCACGCAGTCTCAGGTCCAGGCCGAACTCCTTTCGCCATGCGAAGGGGTCCACCCCGGCCGTCACTTCCAGCGGGAACATGATGTTTACGCCTTCCTCCAGCCAGTTGCGCACGATGTCGTGCGGGTTGCCGTCACAGTCCACCATGCTGATTACGCAACCCCGTTTGTGTGCGGTTTCCATCACGCGGTGGTAGCCCGGTTGGAGAAATGAACGGAACAACTTCGGCCCGACGAGCGGGCCGTTCTTGCTGGCCATGTCCTCCCACCACATGACCGCATCAACCGGGATGTCTGCCGGGAGTCGCTCGATTTGCTGGGCACACAGATATGACCAGTGCTCCACCATATCGTGCAGCATGTTGGGATAATCGTAAAAGGCCACGGAGAGGGCCTCCATGCCCATCCAGTTACGCAGAAGCCCATAGAAGCCTGTGCAGAAGACGGTGATCATCTCACCGCGTTGCACCGCTCGCCGCGCAGCCCACAGGTCGCCAGGGAAGATCTGGCGTGCCGGATCGCTGGGGTCGTAACGCTTCTTCATTTCCTGCCAGTCTTCCGGTGTCTGGATGGGGAAGCGCAGGAAATGTGGGATGGAGCTCTCCTCCACTTCATTCTCATAGCGCTGAGCCAGTACGCCGGACGTGTCGCGCATGATCACCGAATTCCCGTGTCGCTCAATGATCTCTTCCGTAAAGCGGGGGTGCATTTCGATCTGCAGGTCGATCCCATATCCCTCTGGCTCGAAGCCGAAGAAGCGATCCAACCGGGCGGGGAACATTTCGTTCTGCTCGTCATCGCTCAGGTTCGCCGGCATGCCCTCACGCACCCAACGGCGAATGGTCTGAGGCCAGTAGCCGAACTCGATGTCGGGTACACGGTCCACTGGCTGGTAGGTGAAGACGCGATAGAACCTGTCGGTAACTTCTGTTCGCATATAGTCTCTCCAGGATGGATTGCGGAATGCTAGAAGCGGAACGCCCACTGGGAACCCTTGCGCCAGAAGACCGGGATGCGCTCCAGTGGCGCGTCCAGGGTGAGGGTCTGCCCTCCCGTCACTTCGTGGCCTGTCCAGGCGTCCACCCAGTCGCACCCCGCCGGTAAACCGACCTCCCTGTTGCGCTGACCATATCCAGTGACGGGGCAACCAGCAGATCCGGACCGAGCAGGAACTCGTCCTCCACCTCCCACGCATGCACGTCGGTCGGGAAGTCGACGAACAGTGGGCGCATGGGCGGCAGGCCCTGCTCGTGCGCGCGGCGGTTCAGCTCCATCAGGTAAGGCTTGAGCTTCTCGCGCAGGAACAGCAAGCTCTTAAGGATGCCATAGGCCATGTCGCCAAAAGACCAGATTTCGTTGGGCGCGCCACTTTGCATGGCGCCTTCCTCACCATTCAGTGGCTGGCGGACGCCGTGCAGCCGGAAGAGCGGGCAAAAAACCCCATACTGGAACCAGCGCACGATGAGCTCCTGGAACTGTGGATCCCGGATATCGCCATCGCGGAACCCGCCAATGTCCGTGGTCCACCATGGGATGCCGCTGACGGCAATGTTCAACCCGGCTCTGATCTGCGTGTGCAGGCTCTCGAACGTGGACGGGATGTCGCCCGACCATACTGATGCGCCGTAGCGCTGGCTGCCAGCCCAGGCCGAGCGCGACAGGAACACAAACTCCTGTTCTCCCACTTCCCGCATGCCCTCGTAGAAACCCTTCTGGTGCAGCAGCGGGTAAATGCTGCTGACCTCCATACCGTTGCCCAGTGCGAAGCGCAGGTTGTCGTGGTGCATGGGGTAGATCTCAGGCTCGTCGGCGTCCAGCCACAGAACGCGTATCCCAAGGTCATGGTAGTTCCTGCGTACTTTGTCCCACACGAACGCCCGCGCTTCCGGGTTGGTGGCGTCGTAGTAGATCACGTTACTGGGGCCGGCCGGGAAGCGGTCGTTGATTGACATGAACCCCGGGAGGCCCCGCTCGGCGCACACCAGCAGCCCGCGCCGCTGCATCTCCTCGTAGTTCACGCTGTTGCGGTTCACCGTCGCCCACACTGACACCATCAGCTCGACCCCCATGGACTTCAATTCCTTCACCATCGCCCCTGGGTCGGGCCAGAAGGCCGGGTCGAACTGCCAGTCGCCCATCATCGTCCAGTGGAAGTAGTCCACCACAATAACAGCCAGCGGCAGGCCGCGGCGCCTGTACTCGCGGGCCACCCCCAGCAGTTCATCCTGCGTGCGGTAGCGCAGCTTGCACTGCCAGAATCCGAGTGCCCACTCGGGCAGTAGCGGCGGCCGGCCTGTCATGGCCACGTAGCGGCCGATGACGTCGGCTGGCGTGTCACCGGCGATGACGACGTAGTCGAGCTGGCGAGTGACCTCGGCCACCCAGCGGGTGGCGTTCTCCGCCAGTTCCACGCGCCCGACAGCCGGGTTGTTCCACAGGAAGCCGTACCCGCGGCTGGACAGGGTGAAGGGGATGCATACCTCGGTATTGCGCTGCTGCAGCTCGATCACGCAACCCTTCTGATCGAGCCGGCCGTGCTGGTGCTGGCCCAGGCCGTAGAAGCGTTCGCCGGGCTGCGCCGCGAAGCTGCACTCCAGGTGGTACAGGTCGCTGGAAGTTGCGCGGAAGTTGCGCTGCGGCGGGTTGTAAAAATGACGCACCGGCTCCTCCGTCAGGAGCGTGCCGCTCCGGCTGTTATAAAAATGCAATCGCCCGTCTGCGTCGACCAACACGCGCAACAGGCCGTTGGTCAGTTCCGCACTGCCGTCGTGCATCTGCACGGTCGCTGGCCTGGACAGCGGCTCAGCCTCCGTCGCGGACTGTGTCGCGCCTTCCGGCGGTTCGGCCAGCGCGCCGGGCATGTCGTCAAAGTGGCCGCGCTCAGTCGCGCGGACGCGAACGGCATCCGGCCCCCAAGGTTCCAGCCAGAGCGTCTCGCCGTTCAGGCTCCAGAACAAAGTTGTGTCTCGGACGGTGAAAGTTGTTTCCATGGATTCTCGCTGGGGTGGGGGCGCACATTATTGGGTACAGCCCGCACGCCCACCTCAGACGTAGTTTAATCGCCATGCACCGTTCGCACCAGTCGACGCCAAATGGCTGACCCTGCATCAGTCAATGAGCATGCATCCGTGTTGTCGACTTACTCCATAGTGGCGGAGATTGAACAGGTCCGGATGCGAGCAGCTGGATGCAGAGCCTGTTCATGCCATTACTCCTTGCCAGCGGTTCAGACGATGGGTAAGGCCACGATTCGAATACCACGAAGTTCGGTCTACACGCTATACGCTATGCACTTCTACCAATCCATGCTGCTGCCGTAGTGCGCCAAGGAGTGCATCGTCCGAGAGTTCTGTATCCAGCACTTCTGACAGGCAATAGATTGTGCGACTGAAACGCGCCTGCACGCACCGATAACCAATCGGGTTATCATCCTCCCCCAAAATAAGGTGGACTGACAATACTGTGGGTGTGAGGGAGACCTCTCGGCCCACCTGGGCTTGAAAGCCCTTAACAAACCATCCTTGCCAGATGTCCGGGTCATCATCTGCATAAGCGAATGGGAGGAACGACCGCTCTCCCTCGTGCACTCGATGCTCAACGTGTATGGTGGAGTCATCTGCCAAAGCCACTTTTAGACCGCGTCGTACAGTTGAGTCATACCTGGACGCGTATGAAAGCAGTTTCGCCTCCCGTACCTTCTGCTCCTGCTGTGTTGGGTGGAGCTGCAAAAGAGCCCGGATGAGGGCTGGGCGGTCCAGCACGGTTGTTACAGGCTTATCAGGCAGGCGCAGCCGATTTGGTCCATGCAGGCGACGACAACGCAGGCCAATCGGGCTGGCGCTGCCTGGATCGGCGAACACAAGCTCAACGGTGACGTGTGAACTGAAATGGGGCAGCCATTTGCCCTCAACCCAGTCCACCCGTTCTTCACCAATGCTCCAATCTTCGGCGGCTAAGGAATCGCTTGGATAAGCCGCTTGCCGTAGCTCCTCCAATGCGCTGCGAACCAGCCGGTCGTACTCTGTCCGCACCCGCTCCTGCTCCAGGGCGGTCCGCGCATCATCACTACACGGGGGTTCCTGAATCGCATGGCACGCTGGCTCGCTCAACGCCCGGCGGTCCTGTCGCCCATCCCCATCTTGCAGGCTCATGGTTTACTTTCATTTGGCTGCCGGCGTCCCGTGTAATGGTGTTTCACGTGAAGATACCGACTCTTCCGCTTTGCCGAAGGCTCCCCACCACAGACTGACCAGCAGGGCAACCCCGATGGCGATCAGGCCAATCGTTGCGATAACGTAACCTGGCCCATATAGTGTCGGATTCAGGAAGACCCACACAAGACCGCCCAGGAAAACGACAGTGGTGCCTGCTGCAGTCGCGAAGCCGACCCACGTGGACGAGCTACGGCTGGTCATGTGCAGGCGCTCGACGGCAAGCATGACGATGACGATGGTTGGGAACAGGAACAACCCTATATCCTGATGGAACCAGGTGAAAATGGCATCCTGGGCTGCCCCTGGCGCTTTGGCGTCTCCTGCTCCAAAGTAAACCTCATTCAACGCAATGGCATAACCGGACAGGGCGACGGTGAAAAAGCTTAACACGTAAGCCCATACTGCCGCGAACCGAATCGGACGCAGGAACGACGGTATGGCTGGACCCAGGCGTCCCAGGGCGAGACCCGCGATGACCACCATGCCTCCAAACATCACCAGTACTCCAGTCACCGCGTCATCACCGGCTATCCCGTTGACATCGTTCGCACCCGACGTGAAGAGTGTCGGCGGGCTCCAGGTCGTCAGGCCCATGACGATGTACATGACCGTCATGGCGACGGTGCCCACTGCTACCAGCGTCAGACCAACCTGCACCACCCGGCGGGCATTTTGGCTCAGGGCAGCCAGGCCGAATTGCTGGGCGACCAGTGCTATCGCCAGGGCCATCGCACCCACTGCCATCTCGTGAGAATGGGATCCAACCAGGGCGGAGGTGAAATCACCCGATTGTGTGAAACCCACCGACTTGGCGTAGGCCGCGATGAGGGGCGGGGTATTCCACGAGAACTCCATGATCCAGCCAGCCAGGTGACCCATCAGCGCCGCACCCAACAGGGCGACGAACGCGAGGCCAGCGGCTGCGAACGGCAGTGAATGGGTTTCCGGTGCCTCTCGCCACTGCCCGACCATGCCTGCCAATTGGGCGATCAGTATCTCATCCAGCGCAAAGAAGCTGATGATCTGCACCCACATCGGCACCTCGGATCCAGGGATCGAGCGGTCCCAGATGCCGCCTATTGCTGAAAGAATAGTGGCTACCAGCACACCGGCTGTGACCCATATTCGCGTGTGCCTCGAGCGCAGACGGAAAACCGTACAACTTAACAATGCCATAAGACCAACCATGCCAATCAACAGGCCGTGCATATACATGACGTGGGCATAATCCGGCTCCGCCGATGCGCTGGGTTCGCCCTGGAATGGGTTCGAGATAAAGACGCTCCCAATCGCAAAAAGAACCATCCAGGCAATCACAAACAAGATCAGACGCCGGGACGTCAGCCAGGGAAGCGCGGTGATCTCCGCAGTGTCTTCATTCGGCACATTCAATTGTTCCTGGTTTGAGTTCGCAATACTGTCCATGAGGTCTTGCCTCCATATCGCCAATGATGGAAAAAGCTCCGCAAAAAGCGTCGTGCCATGCCGTGCAGACCAACCTTGTGATTGCTGCCAAGTATTCCCACCATGACGTGGCTTTTACAAACGATGCCGTGATACCGTGATATTCAGGAGTGGTGATGAGTATGGGGCTGGTCTTCTGCGGTAGATGACGTACCGGACAGGCCGGTGGGGGTGGTGATGAGCAAAATTATAGCCAGCCCCTGGATATGTCCAACTGCAAGATGATGAAGCCGTTTAAATTCATGGTGACTCAACTCCCTTGAACTTGCTGATTGTATGGCGAGGTTCAAGGGGGCG
Source organism: Chloroflexota bacterium (assembly GCA_021788625.1). GTDB lineage: Bacteria > Chloroflexota > Anaerolineae > J036 > Brachytrichaceae > CAIXPS01. The sequence goes on along the minus strand of JAJYKL010000102.1, from coordinate 6,351 downwards.
CGAGGGCCGGACGTATAGGGTGGGATGAGACTTTAGGCGCATCAAGATATTATAAAAATGCGATAACGAAATGTGATTCTATCTGCGTACCATGAGCTTGGCCCGAGAACTCTTTCTCGGATTCATCAAAGTGCACATCCTCTACCACGCTGTTCAGGAGCCTATCTATGGCCTGCGGTTGATGGAGACGCTGTTGCGCCGAGGTTATACCTTTAGCGCGGTTAGTCTGTACCCCATGCTGCATAGCCTGGAAGCGCAAGGCCTGCTGGTGAGTCAAAAATCGGTGATTGCTGGCAAGGCACGCCGGTGTTACAGCCTGACCCGCACCGGCCGTCGAGCCCTGCGTCAGGCCAGAGCCGGGCTGTGGAGTTACTGAACGAGATTCGGGATGATCCCGTCCCGGCATGAAGGCGCGTACGAATAGCTCAGTTGTAAATCTCGTACCCTTCTTTTAGACACGCAAACCGTAACGGCGAACTGGTAATCGACAATTCACGTCATGGCTGAAACGTGCTTTATGGCAGCCATCCATCGGTCTGACTTCCAGCCACACTTCATAATCTGAAAACCTGCAACACACCATCGAACCTGTTGCTGGGGTAAGGAAGCTCCGTTATCAGTCTCGGCTATGGAAGCGTAAGCAAATCAGTCAGGCGCACTTCATTGACGAGCACGCTTTGATGCTTGTAAGCGAGCATGCATCATCTGCACTCAATTACCCACAAACTTGCTTATTTACTGTAATGAACAGCTTTTGCATTCGTTCCGTATACATGCGCTGCCCTGATTTGCGCCAGATAGTTCGCGTATTTCACGCCCACCATCACACTGTTACCGCAGGTGATCACCAGTCCACCTTCACGCGGCGCACTCTGGCAGGCCACACGCACCTCCTCGGCCACCTGCTCCTCGGTTCCAGCGCATAGCGTGTCCATATCCACTCCACCCCAGAAGCAAAGCCTGCCGCCGTAACGCTCCTGCAGAGCCGGTAACGTCATGCCGATCTTGGGCTGGATGCCCTGCCAGCCGTCAATGCCTGCTTCAATCATCATGTCCAGAATGGACCATACATTGCCGTCGGTGTGTTTGATCAGGTACTTGCCTTTTCCATGTGCGGCGTCGCACTCGGCCTTCAGCCACGGCAGCAGGAACGAGCGGAACATGGCCGGCGACATGAACGGAGCCTTGTTGCTGGCCACATCGCTGGTGGGCAGCACGGCATCGCAGCCAGCATCCAGCAGTGCCTCGCTGACCTTGATGCAATAGCGTGACTCCACTTCGATGATGCGTCGTACCAGCTCGGGGCACTCGATCATATTGGTCAGTAAGAACTCTACCGTATAGCGAGCGATCGGAAAGATGCCATCGCCAGGCCGGCCAAGGATGAAATGCGTACCGCCCATCTCCTTCACCACATGCCGCACCAACTCAAACTGCGACTCGTCTGGCTCGAACGGAATGTCCTGGATGTCTTCGAGAGCGTAGGCGGGATTACTGACCAGGAAGGCATGCCCTTCGCTTTCGGGTGAAAAGGCGAACACGCGCCCGTCCGCATTGCGCCATCTGTAGGGCCCCAGGAATTCCGGTGGTTCGGGTGGCTGGTGAGCTGACGGCACGAGAAAGACCGGTACCACATCGTGCCCGAATGCACGGGCCACGCCCGGAATGTCGCGCTTGCAGCTTTCGACATACTCGTTACGCCGCCCCTGCCACAAGGCGTTGAATTCCTTCCACTTGGCGCGGTACAGGGTGGGGTGACCCAGCGCCTGTTCGGTGATGGTGTAGTCGATACCCGTCTCGCCCGTGGGGATTCGATCCGGCGTCTTGAACTCCAACGCGGCGATCACGCGCTCTTTTGGTAGCATGAGGAACTCCGATAGTTAGCTCAATCCCAGGCCCTTGCGATTGACGATTGACCGAGGCAGTTGCCCTCGTAGTGCCACGACCACGTTCCGGGCTGTGTCGCGCCGTAACTGCTCGGACGATTCACCAGTCCAGCTCGCCAGGTGGGGTGTGAAGATGACATTGTCCAGCGCCAACAGCGGGTCGTCTGGCAAGGGTGGTTCCTGCTCCAGCACGTCCAGTGCGGCGCCTTTGATTTGTCCACTGGTCAGGGCCTGGAACAGTGCCGCCTGATCCACCACCGGCCCACGCGCCACGTTGATCAGGTAGGCCGTGGGTTTCATGAGGCTGAATTGAGCATCCCCAATCAGGTGGCGGGTTTCATCCGTCAGTGGGCAATGCAGTGACACATAGTCCGCCTGGCGCAGCAGATCATCCAACCCGACCAATTCAACACCTAACGCTGAGCCCATCTGCGCGGATAGGTAAGGGTCATACGCCAGGACCTTCAACCCCAGACTCTTTGCTTTTCGCGCGACCTCGCGCCCGATGTTTCCCAATCCCACGACACCGATCACCTGGCCGGCCAATCGTGCAGGAGCGCCACCTGGTGCATCAGCCCAGCGGCCCCCCATAACGTGGGCGTGGTGAATGAGGAGGTGGCGATTTAGCGCCAGCACGAACGCAAGGGTATGCGTGCTCACCTCCTCAATGCAATAGTCCGGCACGTTACAGACCATGATGCCATGATCGGCTGCTGCTTGCAGGTCGATCATGTCCACGCCGATGCCATAACGCGAGATAACCTTGCAGCGGGTCATTCTCTCCATAACATCGCGGGTGATCCTGGCCCATTGCACGATCAAACCGTCTGCATCCGCCACCTGTGGGAACAGTTCCTCTGGCGTTCGTGCGTTAAGACGCACCAGCTCCACATCCAGGCCTGAGGTGCGAAGCACCTCCGCCTCCGGCACGTTATCCGCGGCTCCGAAATCAGTGATAACCACCTTATAGTGCGCCATGTTGTTCCTCCTGCCCAATTGGCCCGTCAATGCCCGTGCCTAACTAATGCGAGTGTAAGTGTAGATAAGTGCCTGGGGAGCTGCCTCGAACGTGATCGGTAAACCCTCGCCCATTAATTCTGTGCCGTGGTACTCGCCTGCGTCGTCTTGGTCGAAGTCGATGACGCGATATTTGGCATCTCGCTCTAGCCCGCACAGTTTCAACCGGTCCGATGCGAGCGGGCTTAAGGCATGGCGGAACACCTGCACCATTCCATCGCCCAGGTCAGGCCGATGGTATTGCCAGGCCATCCAGTCGTGGTCGTCCAGGCTGTAGGGTGTGAGAGGGTAGAAGTCGCCAAAGTAATAGGGCTGTGCCTTGCGGAACTCGTCCAGCGTGTGGTCATAGAGATTCCAATCCACCAGCTCCCTGGGCACGCCCAAGGCGATCGCGATCGACGCGCACATGTAGCTGCGCGCGCAGTATACAAAATGATCCGCGCTGAAGTACACACCCTGCCCCTGATACGGGTACCACGCGGACAGTCCGTAGGTGTGTCCCTGATTGCCTGTGGCGTAGGAGGAATCGCCCTGGAAGGACTGGTAGTCGCTGCGCAGGAGCGGTACGGCGCGCCTGAGCGTCTCCAGGTCATTGCGCCGCCCGCCCGAAGCGCACGAGTCGATCAGCAGCCCGGGATGGCGCCGATGCAGTTCGTCCCAGAAAGCCAGATAGCCTTCCACGTGGCGAATCTCGGTGATACCTTGCCTGTCAGGAGTGTCATGGGCGCGCCAGAAGATCAACGGGTCGATGTTAAAGTCCTGCCGGTACCAGTCAATGCCTTGCTCAGACAACATCCCGTCCACATGCTCGATGAGCCAGGCACGCGCCTCGCTGTTGCCCAGATCGAGTAGCCGGTTGTGCAGATACCAGGCGTTGGTCTGGCCTTCAGGTGCGCGCAGCAGCCACTCAGGGTGCTCGCGGTCCAGCCAGGTACCCTCCCATACCCGCTCGGGTTCGAACCAGACGATGAGTTTCATGCCATGCTGGTGTGCGTAGTCGCTGATGGGCTTGAACCCCCGCGGTAACAGGTTAGGATCTGGTTCCCAGGTGCCCACATGGGTCCATTCCGAACTACTCACCGGTCCCTCGCCAGCAGGCACCGCGCTGCTCTCGCAGGGATACCAGCCGGCGTCGACCCACCAGGCGTCGTAGCGGGCGCCGTGGGCTGCCAGGTAGTCCATGTTGTCTTTCTGGCCTTGCTCCTGCCATGGGCCGATGCACATGGGGATCATCGGCGCGTGGGGCTGGCCACTGGCTGCGCGTGGTGTGTTGTGTGCCAACATCCAGCGGCGCCACAGATTCTGTCCCTGTACCCGGCTGCCTTCGTAGAAGAGCAGCACTGACAGGGGCGTGCGTACCTCTTCGGCGGGTTGCAGGCTAAAGTGGGTCAGCTCCTGACCGCCCCTAACACGCAGGTCGCGCCCCTCAGTTTTGAAGTGAGCCGCCCACTGCCCCGGCCAGCCGATGCAGGCGATCACCCCATGGCTACTCTGGGCATACTCCACATTGAAGTAGGGCATGGCCTTGTTCGTGGGCCGTCCGCCCTCGGGAGCGACCGTGAGGTCGGTCATCGGCCCGATGGCTGCGTGCAGCGGCGCGTAACTCTCCGGCGTGCAATCGTCGCCGCGGTTGTAGTGCAAGACCATCTCTTGTTCAATGGGCAGGCGTAAGTCTAGCGATTGAATGCTTTCCAGGATCGGAGCAGTCCGGTCCGATGTGTTGTGAAAGTGGGCATTCCACTCCACCACCGGGAAGTCCGTGTACCGGGTGATCTCCACGCGCAGCGATAGCCCGCTTGCGGGGTCGGTGCGGGTGATGCGGATCGTATCCTTACCAGGCTGTGAGGGAAGCCTGTTCTCGGTTAGCGACCAGCTCGCCAGCAGCATCTCCGACGGTCTACCGTTGTAAGTGAAACTGACCATCGCTGGCTGAGACGGCCCCGGACTGGTTCGAAGCGCGCTCAGTGCCTTATCCAGCCAGTCTTGATACCTGTGTTGATCAGAGGTCATGTGTGGTTAATGGGATACTGTCCGGCGATAAATGCCTCGTCGAACATGGCGACGATGTTCTGTGGCGGCACGTCGGGCTGGATGCAGTGCACCGAGGCCAGTACGTACCCACCACCCGGTGCCAGGTCGTGGATGCGCTGGCGCACTTCGCGTCGCACGTCGTCGGGCGTCCCATGTGGCAGCACATCCTGCGTATCGACAGCCCCGCAAAACGACAGGTGCCTGCCAAATTCCCGCTTCAGACGAGCGGTGTCTGCCATGTCTCCCGCCGAGACCTGTACGGGGTTGAGGATATCCACTCCGATCTCGATCAGATCGCCCAGCAGCGGGTATACATTACCGTCCGAATGGTAAAAGATCTTCGCTTTCGTCCGGTGTTTGATCGCCTCAAACAATTCGGCGTGATAGGGCTTGATCAAACGTCGATACATTTTTGGTGAGATCAGCGGTGCATGCTGGCTGCCCAGGTCATCGCCAGTGATGATCACATCGATCTCATCACCGGCCTCTTCCAGCAGGCGTATGGCGGCGGCGCATTGCACGTCAGTGACCTTACGCATCAACGCCCTGGCAAAGTCAGGATCTGCAGCCAGGTCCGAAAGCCACTGCTCCACACCGCGCAGCATGTAGCAGTACTCGAACGGCGACACGCCCGAAAGCGCCACCACCGCGTATCCGGCTGCATGGATCTCGCGCGCCTTCTCGCGCAGGCCCATGAATCGGCTGGGATTAGCCAGATCTGGCCAGAGGTACGTATCGATGTCAGTGAGCGGAGCGTGCTTGAGCGGCGGCTGGACGATCTCGTAATAATGGTTGCCCGGCGTGCGTTGCCAGGTGATGCCCCAGCCGTCGATAAAACTGTCGTTGGGCAATTCGCGGTCCGGAGAGCCTGGTGCCGGACCAGGGATCAGCGGCCGGCCGTCGGAGTGAAAGCGTACCATCACCGTTTCGTCCAGCAGGGCGTATTGCAGCGCGCGCCAGAACACCTTCGTCTCGCCTTGAATACCCAGGTATGCCTTCAGCCGGTCGTACGCGGAGGCCAGCAAGGTCGTCACGCCAGACGTACCGAAGAAGATGGGAACGCGATCCGGCTCTTCGTGGTTTAATGCGCACATTACGCGATCATGAGAGGTCATCATGGGTCCCTGGCTCTTTGTGATGGTGGAACGGGTCCTCACCGCATCACGATAGGCACATAGGCAGAGTGTAGCGCCAATTCATCGTAGCCGATATCGAAGCCACCGTTCTGCGGCCGCACCTCACCATCGATATCGGTATAGACGCCTGCGTCAGTGCCCGCATTAACCGCCGCACTGCCTGGCTGTATATGGTAGTCAGCGATGCTCGGGTCGGCAAAAAGCGGATTCCCCGTTACGTCGTGTGCACCGCCACTGGTCACGCCAAAGAGGGGTATCGAGTCGCCAGAGAACAGGTTGTA
>JAJYKL010000101.1 GCA_021788625.1 Chloroflexota bacterium | reverse complement strand
CGGAGATGCGATCCGGGTGAGCGATGGAGCCCAATCCACCACGGATCCAGGAGACGATCCAGATTTACAAGGGAGTAGTATGACAAGCACTCAAACAGCAAACATTATAGACGGCGCTGCGATCGCTGAGGCGATCCGCGGTGAGATCAAGGCCGAGGTTGAACGCCTGAAGACGGAGCAGGGCATTACACCCGGACTGGCGACGGTGCTGGTGGGCGAAAATCCCGCTTCGGTGACATATGTGCGCAACAAGCGCAAGTCCTGCGCCGAGGTAGGCATCGAGTCTTTTGGCTTCGAGCTGCCGGCCCAGACCAGCCTGCAAGACCTGCTCAAACTGGTCCATGACCTGAACGCGCGCGCCGATGTACATGGGATTCTGGTGCAATTGCCCTTGCCATCGCACCTCGACGAACAGACCGTGATCAGCGCCATCGCTCCGCAAAAGGATGTCGATGGTCTGACCCCGGCTAACCTTGGAATGCTGGGCCTTAAGAGCCGGCGACCCACCCTGACGCCCTGCACACCCCAGGGGTGCATCGAGCTGCTGGATCGGTCCAAGGTCACCATCGCCGGCAAGCGTGCAGTGGTGTTGGGTCGCAGCTCGCTGGTGGGGCTGTCAGTGTCGCTGCTGCTGCTGTCTCGTGATGCGACCGTGACGATCTGCCACTCCAAGACGGTGGACCTGCCCTCCGTCACGCGCCAGGCCGATATCCTGGTTGCGGCGATTGGCAAGCCGCGTCTGGTAACGCCGGACATGGTGAAGCCAGGCGCTGCCGTCATTGACGTGGGCACCAACCGTGTTGCCGATCCCACACGCAAGAGCGGCTCGCGACTGGTCGGCGATGTGGACTATGACGCAGTGAAAGAAGTGGCTGGGTACATTACACCCGTCCCCGGTGGTGTGGGACCCATGACCATCGCCATGCTGCTGAAGAACACGCTGGTCGCCGCGCGGAACACGCTGGGTAAGTGAAAAGAGCGAGCGGATGCACGCTCATTGACGATTGCCGGTTTGCACGGCAGTCGTCAATGGGGTAATCGCTATTTGCAGGAGGCTCCTCGAACTGGACTCGAACCAGTAACCTACCGGTTAACAGCCGGTTGCTCTGCCAATTGAGCTATCGAGGAATGGCTCATTTCCCGGGCTTTCCTGCCCGACAGGCGTTCTTATGGTCTCCCGGTGGCCTGTTAATCCGACCCTCCGTTTTCCGATTTACCGCCGCCTGCGCGAGCGAGATTATACAACAGTTTTTGGTTAACAGCCGCTGGTTATCACCTCGGTGGCGATCAGCGGCACCGGGCCAGCCCTTGCCCCACTCGTGCAACACCTCGCTGTCAGGGTGCCCACCTTCATCTGTCCAGGCACCCCGCCAGGGTGTTGGTACCTGGGTAAGGACTTTCATTCACAGGTCATCGGCCAGGGCACTGTCAGTCACCACCACCCTCTAGCGGTCACCTGGTGGTGTGCCGTCTGCCGACACCGCACACGCCACCGTCGCTCCACACGTTATACCCTCCTTCCACAGCCGTATACCGGGTCACCCACACTGCACCGTTACGTCAACCGTCCTGCACCAAAGGAACGTGAATTTGACAGGCCAACCGCTGGTGGTAAAACTATACTAACGGTACCTCATCTACCAGGCAGGTCGGGCGTGCGACAGCCGGCCGAAGCCGCCAGCTTATCCAGGGCATTGAAACCTGAACGGGGATCCAGTTCCTGTACCGACGTCTCAGGGGCGTCTGTTTCCAGCAGTTGCCATAACGCAGGCGAGGGTACATGCCTGAATCACTCTGATCAACGAGGAGGACTCATGGTACGCCAATTTCTGCTGGCGCTTGTGATCGTAGGACTGAGCGGTTGTGCGGCCGTTTCGCCGACGGTCGCGCCCGTAGTGCCCGCGACGACGCAACCGACGTATACGGCATTCCCGACTTACACCCCTTTAGCTACTCACACCCCTCAGCCTACCTATACTGCTCTTCCCACCTATACCGCCGTCCCAACCCAGACACCCTTACCCACCAACACGGCGGAGCCAACGGCAACGTACACACCTCAACCCACCCCCACAAACACGCCGGAGCCTACGGTGACCACGCGCCCGACCACGGTCCCAACTGCCGCACCGAAAGCCAGTGCCGTGGCGCCGACAATGGCGCCGCCTGCGGACGCCACAGCGACCGTGGCACCATCCACAGCGGGTGGTATCGAGGTAACCGTCATTCGCATGGGATACGATTACTGGGGCATGCCAGCCGGGATGTATAAACCCATCACCACAGCGTGTGGCCCGTTCGACGACAACCACCGTGTATTAAGACTTATCACCGCCCTGGTCATTAAGAACAACTCCGCCCAGACCATGCAGGTGGGCACCTGGATTGGTCAGTTCTACAAGGCGGATGGCTCGGAAGCCTTCACGTGTCACTACTTGTATGGCGACGGTTCATCGAGGCCCGAGATACCCCCTGGGGAATCCCGCAATGTGGCGTACATAGCTTTTGTCGAAACAAACGAGAGAGTAGCCTACGGCTACATTATCGACAAGGTGATTGGTAAGTCTAATCGAATCGACGTACCGGTGAACCTTCCCTTGCCCTGACTGGTCTCAGCCCAGTGGGCTATACCACTCTCCCCAGTTACGCATACGAGAGTTGTTCTATCCTGGTTTATCGGGTAGATGTGTGCGGTTCACCGCGGTCATTGCCACCACGTCAGCACGCTAACCCATCGGCGATTGGCCAGCACTTGTTTCATGGCGTCCCGATTTTTGACTGACTCCGGTGGTACGGTGATCGAGCAATGCGCATCTGGTCTGATGTGAGAGGTCACGAGATGATTCTGGTATGAAACTGACCTGCAAGGCGTATACCTGTATGCCACCGCCTCCAGTCTGCGCCGCACCTGCCCGACCGGTGTAATCCGTATGACAGGTGCAAGTCGGTAGCTCAACGACCTGTAGAGTGATCCGACCGACCATGCACGTGCCAGTTCCAGGCATGATGGTAGTGGCTGCCCGTAAAACCGACCGACCGGACCAGCATTGGTATGCCCTCGATCCCGGGTGCCTTATATTTGATGGCGGCACTCAACCGCTGACTCTGTATAAATCCCCTCTTACTCGCCGTTCGTCAAGCCGTCCATCTACCCCGTAACAGTCGCTCCGGTAATAGAGGCGATTTGCCGGATCTGGTAGTGACAAAGTTTCACTTACTGGCTGGATGTCTTGCCCGTTCCCAACGATCGGGCCTAACGGCCCAATATAGGACGGGGATTCTACCCGCTCATATTCAATTTTACTTTCTGGAGGTTCATTCCATGGCTACGAAGACACTTCAACAAGCGCCCGGCTACGAGCAGCGCACCATGTCCGGCAACCTGAGCTCTGTGCGGTATTCGACCCGCGCTCAGCAGGACGGCACGACCGTCTCGGCTCCGCATCGTGGCATCGCTGTGCACATCCCTAAGCGCAACGCGCAGGGGCAGATCCTGGCCGACGAGAACGGCGAGGTGCTGCGCGGCGCGGAGGCCGTGACGGCATTCGAGAAGCTGGAGAAAGGCTCGAAGATCGAGGCCGAGGGCGGCTACGTCGAGCGCAATGCCCCAGGGGCAGGCTGTATCGCAACCTCAACATGGTGCGCATCACCGTGCGCATCCGGAAAGCCGTAACCGCACAACCTGAAAGCGCGGAAGCACCCGTCGCGGCCGTGCAGTCATCGTGGAGCCGCCGCGATGTACCGGTGGCCGCTCGTTCGCAGATGGAATGCCGGGGTTGGCAATAGAACAACCCCGGCATTTTGTTAGGAGGCAATGACCGAATGGACAACCCCTTCGAGCCTGTCACCGAGGCGGAGCTGGCGGAGTGCATCGCCCGGTGCGTCCAGTACACGCGCCTGATCTGGCGCGTGGAGAAAGCCTGCCAGGCCGACGCGGAGCTGCCCCCCTGCTGGAAGGTACACTGGCTGAAGCACTGGCGGCCGAGCAGTCCCGCGCCGAATGGCAGGTGCGCTACCAGGCCCGTTACGCCTGCCGCTCCGACTACCGTCGCCAGCGCCTGGAGGCGGTCGGCAAGGTGGCCGACCGCATGCCGCGCGGCATTTCTATCCGCGTGACCAGTCTGGGCGTGGAGTGCTGCGCCTTTGAGCGCTACATCAACGGCAGCCCGGTGCTGCACATCTGCCCGTGGCAGGACCGCGCGACGGTGTTCCAGGCCGACAGGATGCCGCTGTGCACCGTGACCCAGGACCTGCTGGTGATGGGCGAGGGCGACTTCAACCGGCTCGTGCGCCACCAGGAGTCCGACGGCCTGCGCGGCACTCCGGCTCCCACCGTTGTTCCGGCCTGACGGCCGGGGTGGCTGGTTCCGGTGACAAAAAGGAGAATCCCATGACCAATGTGATCAAAGATCTGTTCCGCTGGCGCCTGAAACAGGCCGCCCGCGACCGCATCGAGGCCCGGCAGCTCCAGGCCATCGTGCCCGGCTTCCTGGAACTGTATGCCAGAAGTGGCTGGTGCTGGGGCCCCGGGGTGCTGTTGACGATCCCGTTCGACCGCACCGTCATGGCGGCCATGCCCGACCTGATGAAGAACGAGGGCTGGGAGCCTTACGGCGAGGTGGGCGTGGCGGCGATCATCCGCGAGGCGCAGGCCCACGGGCACAACCCTAAGCAGATGTTCCGCAAGCAGGTGCAGGTGGGCGCCATCGCCCGGGACTACCCCACTGCCTTCTACGTGGAGATCTACTACGGAACCAACCTGGAGGGCGTGACCTGCGAGCGGGTGAAGGTGGGCGAGAAGATCATCACGCGCACAGAGGTCGTGTACGAGTTCGTGTGCAAGGAGGGAGCGGCAGAGGAGGCGGACCGGGAGCGGGTGTGAGCTGCGTAATCCCGCGCAATGATGAATTGAGCTAAATATGACCGTACCTAGTAGAGACCGAGACCAATCCCGCTTGAATAGACAGACGGAGATAAGACGGGCTATGAATGGCCCCTCTTTTCATTTCGGGAGGTGAATCACGATCGCCAAGGCGGACCTGACTCCCTCTTCCTGACCAGCGAGTACAGGGCAGAAGACGTTATTTAGTCGCGTCAAAAACTTGTCAAAATTCCAGTCTGGCATACAATATGCCGGGTTTTGGCAGAGGGCATCATTTCATCACGTTACATCGGGGGCCCTTTCGATCAGGAGGAGTCATGATCATCATCTGTCGCAGGCTTTTCTTCCTGTATTCCGTACAAAGCATCAGGTTCCGACACCCCCTGTGGCGCCGCAGGAATCTCTGCCAGGGACATCTCTCGTGACTCGCCCTCGATCACTTCTTCGTCGAGCAGAATCACCCGCGCCTTCGAGCGCAGCGCCTCGCGCAGCTGCTGATTGACGTCTATGCCTTCTTTCGGGCTAACGCCCGTCAACAGTTCCGTCAGGTAGCTGGCACCAATGGGACTCTTGACCATCGTATCGAAAGCCTGGACCTGTTCGCGGAAGCCGGGATGCACGTCGATCTCCTGGCCCTTCGCGTTCTTTGATGTGAAGGTCTCGCCCGCCGCGATACGGGCGATATTCAGTAGCGCCTTGGGCATGTACTGGCGAATCGTGCCATACAGCTCATTGCGCATGTCGGCCCGCGCCTCGTCGTCGAAGTACTCAGCCAGCACGATACGTGTGGCCACCTCGATGAGCTTGGAGTCGATCCACCCCTTGAGGGTGCCGAAGCTGACGCCCATAGCCTCGGCGATCTGCTCCTGGTTCTTGAACTTACGTGTAGTGACGAGCTCAACGAACTCGACACAACCCAAGAGGGTCCGCACAGTGTACGGGTCAACAACATTGACCCCCTCCAGGCGAGCGGCCTCAACATAGCGCCAGCCCTTGCCGCGCTGCTGCGTGACGTTTAGAGTATCCATATATGGGGAATGATAAGGACAACAACACCAATTTCGCCAAGGATGAAAACACGTCCACTTTCGCACAGGTTACCGTGCGAATCACACCGCCCACCACCATCGAGGAGGTGGCGGCCGAGATCGATGCCAAGTTTGGCAGTGTAGGCGGATATGTCAAAGGCGAGGAGCCCGACCAGTACTTCCTGGCCGTGAACTTCAAGGACACCTATAGCATGCGCCACTTCATCGCCCTGACGCTCGGTCTGGACGAAGACGAGAAAGATCCGTCCGTCATCGGCGCCTACCTGGCGCGGGCGGGCGAGTATCTGTTCTACACCTCGGAGGACAACAAACCGGACTCCGCAGAGACGGAGTGATCGCGGTCCCACAGCGTTGCTGCCTCATAATACTTATTGCTTCCGGTTGGCGCATTCCGGACTTGCCCGCTTCTGACCCAGCCTCCATGTCTGTAAACGCCACCACCACCAGTGCGATTACCGTTCACTCGCGCTGACCCGTTCACCTCACCCCGCTGATCATGGACCTGGCTCATTCCCACGCCCCCGTACACCACCTCAGCCTGTCCCGACCAGCCTATACGGACTGAGTGTCCTGGCTGGGCGCTGTGCAGCCTTGCTGGATACCTGATCAACTACGCCACTACTGGTCCCGGCAGGCTATAGACTTAGCCAGGAGGTGCACTTGGAGCGAGACCAGCGGCATCTCTGTTAGGGTGCCATAACACTCGGCGACTACCACGCCGGCGATCCGCTCAGACCGGACCGGAGCATCGACGCCCTGCGCGTGGTCGCCCTTCGTGAGCCAGCAGTCCACACCCTCCCACCGCATCCGCCCGACGAGGCGGTGGGTCAGCCACGTGCCGTCCGCCTTGTGGATGGCGACCACGTCACCCCGCCGCAGTTCGGGCGGCGTCAGCGCGCGGACGGCCTGCACCTTCACTCGTACTCCTGGCATAAGCCATGGCCGCATACTGCCGGTAGGGACGGTGAAGGTCACGGCTTTACCCTTGTTCAACTGATCCAAGACCAGTGCGCCGGCGGCGGCGAGCAGCGTGTCCCTGGGGATGACGGCGTCTGGTGCGGGGTCTGTCATCGTTGTTCCCGTGGTGAGTGTCGCGTCGATGGGCGAGAGTTTACCGTTGCGACATGGACGCATCTCACCGTCGCATGGCTGTCCATTTACCACTTCATTGTTGGGCATACACGACGGGCACCGACGGCGGGGCATTCACAGCCCACACCGCACATTTACCGCGAATAGGAAGCCGAGTCATAGTGTCGCACTACTCAGGTCGACTGCCGTCACGATGTCTGTAGCAATCGCACGAAACCCGATGGCCTTTGCGCAGTTCCTCGATCTTCTCCGCCATCTCGTTACCGCAGGTGCACCGGCTAAGCCACATGACATGTCGCCTGTAGTTCGGTAGGCGCCGGAGCATCGTAAGCTGGCCATAGATATGACCAGTTTCATCGCGGGCCGGGACGCCGTGGAACGTCTCTTTGAATAAGCAGCCGCAGGAGTGCGTATGGCTATGAAGTAGCGCGCGGGTTGACAGCTTCACACGCCTGCCGCAGTCACACTGGCATCGCCATTCCACAAAGCCGTGGTAGCGCTGACTAGTCGGGTAGAGCGCGACGAGCTTGCCGAAGCGCCGGTCAATCAGGTCGCGGCGTTTGGTAGGGGCCATGGCGATGAGATGGCGATGACGTGCTCATGTGCCCAGTCTATGCGGCCTCGCACGATATGCAATCCGAGCACTGGCGCGCCATGGCCACGTCCATACGGCGTGGCTGTCCCTCCCAATCACTTGACAGATGGGGCGAAGGGGTCTTTATTTAAACTAGCCAAGGAGGGCATCTATGGCCAACACATTCGTGTCCTCGCTGCTGCGGCGGGGTTCGCGTGGCTCGGATGTGCTCGAGCTGCAACGCTACCTGGGGGTTAGGGCGATCGGCGTGTTCGATCGGGAGACCGAGCGGGCCGTGCGGGCCTTTCAACGCCTGCACGACCTTGTCAACGACGGGATTGTCGGGCCGAAGACGCGCAGCGCCATGTCGCACGGCTCCAGCATCGGCTCGGTGACATCGCATCGAGATCTCAGCGAACCGTGGGCGTTGCAGGGAGGCGACATGCGCGGGCCGCTGCATACAAGATCCCCAGGATTCCACATAGAGCCGCTCACGCCACCAGCGCCGATCCCCGGCCTGACGACCCGCCTGCACATCGACCAGCCCCTGACGCTTCGAACGCACGACTGGGACACCTCCCCGCGCACCCGCGCCGCCCCGCCGCGCCGCCCGACGAAGCCACCGGACCGCCCGGCGGGCGGGTACCGGCAGAAGTACGCCGGGCCGGTGCCCGCCAACGCCGTGCCCGCCAGCCCGGAGCGGATGGGGGTGCAGCCGGGTGCCGATGTGCCGGCGTGGCCAGGGCCCGACGCCGCGGTGGGACCCCTGTACCGCCACGCCCTTAAGGACCTGAAGAGCAGCACGCCGGTGGTTTTCTGGAGCGGGGGCAACATCGCCGCAGCCAGGGCGGAAAAGGTGGCCCGGCGGAAGGGCGGTATGACGTTGGAGATGACCCCCGCCGGGCGGCGGCTCGCCCGCCTGCAGGCGTCCGGCGCCCCGGTCACCCTCGAGGATTGGGTGGAAGCCTCGAAGCAATTCGCCAGGAAGGCCGGCCTTCTGGGCCAGCCGGCGAGCAGCGTCGTGCGGGTCCCGCAGCGGGCCGGTAACGTCAGGACGGAGGTGGAACTGCCCACGTACGCCCGCTGGCGGACGATCGGCCGGACCACCCGGGGCGCGACCACCGCGCTCGGCCTGATCGGCGTCCTGCCCGCCGGCGTCGCCCTCTCCGACCGTCTGCAGGGGCGGGTGGAACTGAGGGTGAAGGGCCTCGACCCGGATAGTTTCGACGTCGGGCACGTACTCCACAACGTCACGATCGACGGTGTGGGCGTCATGGTGCGGGTGGAGCGGAACATCCCCTGGATCGGGCGCAAGCGGTTCTATGCCGTCGCCTTCGAGGGGTGACGGTAGGAGGCATGGCTGCCGGGGGTCGCGACACGGGGCGCTAGGTGTGTCAAAGGAGGGCAGCATGGCTGCGAAGAAAACTACGACTACGACGCGAAAAACCGCCCGAGCGAGGGTCCGCGGCAGTGCGGAGGCCGCGGACCCGGGGTACCTGCTCCTTCGCCTGTACCAGGCCTACGAGCCGTTCGTGGAGTCCCTGTGGCCCTGGGAGGCCCGCCGGTGGGAGGAGTTCGTGTTCTGCATCCTCGACACGGTCAGCCGGCAGGCCTTCGCCCCCGCGGCGCTCCGCGAGGTAGCCGCGCTCCTAGGGCGGGCGCACGTGCTGGAGATCGACCGGCTTGGCGGGCTGGACCCGGCCCACAACGAGGCGGACGCCGCGGACGCCTATGTGGTCACGATCACCACCGTCCTGCGGAACGCGGGCTTCACTGACGACGAGGCGGGCGCGGCCGCGGCGGCAATCTGCGAGGCGGCCGCGGGGTTCAAGGAGCGCTACGAGGGGAAGGTCCAGAAGTACCTGCGCGACTACGGCGAGCTGATGCTGGGCGAGATCGGCAGCGCGTTCGCCTTCAGCGGCCTGCCCCCAGCGGACACCAAGAGGGTCTTCGCTGTGTGGCTGCAGAACGTCCTCAACATGCCCCTGGCCTGCCCCGACGCGATCACGGACCAGGCGTGCCAGCGGCTGCAGGTGGACTACGGCGCGCTGGTCAAGGCGGCGGACGAGGTGGGCGTGAACGTCGCGCTGCTGGACAACGTGCTGCGCGCCTACTGGGAGAGGGACATCGAACTCGGCGCACCGGAGGAGTCACAGTAACATCGCCGGCCGCGGCGGCATGATCGACCTGAGATGGGATCACGGCGAGCTCATCGCATAAACCGTGCGGAATATGGGGGCGGTGCGTTCACTCCGGGGGTTCGCTGAACTCGGCGGCGAGCTCCTCCCCGAAGTGGGGGCACACCTTGGGGCTTTGACCTGTTCCGAGATCCTGTGTGTAGCCCCGCCGTGAACCCCGAGGCGAGGATGCCGGCCGGCAGTGCGAACATGCCGCGATGCCCAGGACGCGATGAGCGAGCCCAGCAGCTTGCCCAGCGCCGTCTTGGGGTGCACGTCGCCGTACCCGACGGTGGTTAGGATGACCACCCCCCCACCACATGGCGTCGGCGATTCTGCTGAACGCCTCCGGCTGGGCCTCCCACTCCATGTAGTGCATGACGCTGGAGTCGACGACCGGGATGAGTACCCCCGCGAACAGCGTCACCAGCAGCTCGTCCTTGCAGTTCGTGAATCTGTGCGAAGCTCTATGTTATGCCTCACGAGGACTAAACTGGGAAAGACTCAATGTCCACGGCGGATGGGTGGGTGCTGTCGCTCAAATCGATCCTCTGGCACGTTACGCCAAATTGGTCGAGTTCACAGACAGGCTAACCCACATCGCCTTAGCGATAAACCCATATACAGACCCCGAAGATCTAGACCCCGATTACGGCAAGGGGCTTGTTAGCGATGAGGACTTGGTAAAGGCCGAACTCGATCCAGATTCTGTTAGCAATAACACATTCGTCTGTGCTTCAGACGGCCGTGTTACCGTCCATGTGCAAGGGCATATCGACTGACACTTCGACGAGATCGATTTCGAGGACTTGAGGGATGAGTTGCGCAAAGCCTCACCTGACAATTGATCTAGCCTAACTCCTTACCGCCCGCGTAGGGGAAACCGTTTACCCTCAACTCTGGGCAAGGCAGTCTGTTGTGTAGCGTGAGACGGAAAGCAACATAGAATAGCTGCATCATGCTCAACCCGCTCACCGACTACACCCCGCAGCAAATCGCCGCCACCGCCGACCGTGTCAGCAAGATGCTTGAGACCTCCGCCGCGCCGCCCGACAGCTACAACGACCTGGTCATCGCCGTCGCGGCCCTCGGCGCGGACTGGGACAACACCTGCACCTGGAACGACGTGCCCTCGGAAATCCTCGAACTAATCCGCGACGTGCACTACGCCTCCTAGGCGAACGACTCGGTTCCCCTCAACCCGTAGCACTGTATCTGCCTGGAGGAGGACTGCACCGGATGCAATCGGATTAGGAGTAAAAAGCCGGGTGGCGTCACCCGACCTTTCTGTCTATTTCTAGCGATTAGCTGACCCAGCCAACCCATTTCCCGGCCGTCTTCCTGACGCGCTATCCATGTCAGGCGCGGAATGCTGCCCCGATCGTGCGAGCCGGCGGGGTTGCGGTGCTACCCATCGATTTGGGGGTGGCGCTCTGTTACCGCGAGAGAGGGTACAAACAGGTTTACTCGCACCATTCCGAGCCATGACGGTTCATCTCACTGGCTGGTTGCGCGCTGCATCTCATTGTTGAACTCGGTTAACTCACGTATGAACAACAAGAATTGGTTGTGCGCTTGGTCGATGTTCTCGGGTACACCGGCACACCAGGCACAGGAGGGCAACCCCGTATCGAGCAGATACGTGTATCGCTGCAAGTTATATGCCGCGTTTAGCAAGTGCTGGTGTGCAGCCGCAAACCGTTCGGGTGGGCGGAGGGGGTAAATACAGTTGACGTCACTGGACAACTTCGTAAGGGCTTTGTCCATCTGAGACGGCCACGTTTTATTCCACATGATCCTGTTGTTGGGGCTGATCTGGCTCAGAAGTCGAGTGACGCCGTCGATGTCGTTCGATAAAGACTGCCTGACGCTGTTAACCCTCTTGATGTACTCGTTCTCGGCTTCCCGCTGTGGGTCTGTGGGTGCCACAACTGGCTGACTGTACGGTCGGGTCGTGGTTATACTCGTTGCCATTTGTGACGGGTTAGTTACGACGTAAGCTGTTCCGGTAATGGCAAGTATCGCTCCCCACGTGATCATTCCACAGCCAAATACTACCCCCAGGGTTACCATCACGGCAATGAAAATCCGCTTCCCAGTTCCCAATCCCTCATGACCGGTCCATTTCTAGACCCGGATGAGTGAGGCAATCAGCAAGGACGCCGCAACGGACATTCCACTGGTTGTGGAGTCAAGGTGAAGCAACCAACTGGGGACAATTGGCACAAGTAGAAAGGAGATGAGTAAGCTTTTGGCGACGTAACCCCAATCCCACAATCTGTACACGCTTGGCTTCGGCGGTTGATTCACCGGCTTAGTGACGCTCGATGCCCGTGTGGAACTTACCGTTGTGATGTTTTCGGGTGTTGGAGGGGGCGGCGGTTGGTCTACGACAGCATCAACTGCGGTTTGAGACAGGCCTGCTGTTGGTGTGGTGCTACTCGGTGCGCTTGACGGTAATTCTTGTTTACCCAGTTCCGTTATCAGGCCCTGTGACCTTATGATCTCTTCCAGGCTGTTGCCTTGGGCGACTTGGTAGGCCAGGTGCGCGGATAACTCAGCCCTCGTCTTCGCATCAGCTCGGCTTCCCACCAGGGCAACGTAAGGATCATAAAGCTCGTCGGTGGGCTTGGCTACAGGCACACGCCTCTGATAACACTTCAGGAAGTAACCGTAGATCGACGCCAGTTGCCTGCCCACTTCCCGCTGAGGATGCAGAATAGCCGTTGCGGTCTCGCAGATGAGTTGTGCGTCATAGTCGGCAAGGGTTCTCATCTTTGTCCTCCATGTGGGTCAACGATGCAACAAAGAGTAACCGGTGGTGCTACCCATAATTATGTACCCGCCTCAACCTCCCACGAGCATGTGCTAACGCTCGTCTGAACATACCGTACCGCTTTGCCGTCTCACCCTATCCTGTGAGGTTGATTTTATCTAAACCATCCTCGTGTGATTCATCTCACGGATGAT
>JAJYKL010000100.1 GCA_021788625.1 Chloroflexota bacterium | reverse complement strand
CACCGTGGTAGGGCTTCAGTCTGGGGTTGTAGTTCGCTTACAGTCCTCTGGGTCGGGGTGCGTCTAGGCCTAAGCTCGTGTACACCGTTCGTGTCAAGACCGAATTTCGCAGATCGCACGACAACTACATCGAGAAGACTGTCATGGCACGTTATCGCTCGCTCGTCGTGCGCGGGGAGAAACGGGTGACGGTGGAGTTTGCACCTGGCGCACTCGTGGTGGATACGACCGTGACGATCACCGAGCCCGCGCGATACGATCCGACAGGACAGGCACTTACCGGGGCCGCGTCGAACGACGCCATCCGGATCACCCTCCTGCCGCACATCGCTTCGTTTGGGGCTCCGGTGACACTCACCGTGGACCTGAGCGGCTTCCTGACTGCAGAGCAGTGGGCGGCAGGCATGCGCCCGGGGCTGCACTTCGTCACACCGGCCGTGGCGACCGAGGCTCCGCCCTGTACGCACGAGTCGCCTACAGCTACACCGACGCCTACACCGGGGGTGGCCTGAGCGGGCTGAAGGTGGAGACCTGCTGGCGCGAGGTGAGCGGCGACGAATCGGCCTGCCTGAGCCGGCTGGATTTCTACGACGGGCTGGGGCGGCTGGTACAGAGCCGCGCCGAGGACGTGGGCAGCCAGACGGTGGTGAACACGCGCTATGACCCGCCCGGGCGGGTTGTGTGGGCAAACGCACCTGCTCTGGAGGCGACCTCGTCAGGCTTCACCCACACGGCGGGTTGGGACACGCGCTCTGGCACGAACACCCAATACGATGCGTTGGGCCGCACGGTGGCGGTGACCAATGCAGACGGCAGCGTGGTGCAGACGGGTTACCTGGGGGTGACCACCGTCGTCACCGACGCCAACGGCCACCGCCGGGACAGCGTGGCGGATGCCTACGGGCGGCTGGCGGCGGTGGTGGAGTACAGCGGCACAAGCGCCTACACCACGACGTACGCCTATGACACACTCAGTAATCTGCGGGTGGTGACGGATGCCCAAGGCAACACGACGGTCATCACCTACGACACGCTGAGCCGCAAGACTGGCATGGCCGACCCCGACATGGGGACGTGGGCCTACGCTTACGATCCGAACGGCAACCTGATTACCCAGACGGACGCACTCTCCCAGACGCTGTGGTTCAAGTACGACGCGCTCAACCGGCTGCTGGAGAAGCGACAGACCCACAGCAGTGGGACGCTGCTGGCCAGCTACGGCTACGACCAAGGGTCGAACGGGATTGGGCGGCGCACGGGGATGACCAACACCAACGACGTGACGACCTGGGCCTACGATGCGCGCGGGCGGGTCGTCTCGCAGGTGAAGACGATCAGTGGCACGTATGGCTTTACGACTGTCTACGGCTACGACGGGGTGGACCGCGTGCTGACGGTGACCTAGCCCGGCGGCTAAGTGGTGACCACCACGTATGACACGGCCGGGCAGCCGTACAGCCTGCAAGGCGACACGGCCTACGTGGTGAGCGCCACCTACGGCGCGCTGGGGCAGGTGACCGGCCTGGGGTTTGGCAATGGCGTCCTCGCGACTTACACCTACCGGCCCGGCGACTTCCGGCTGCAGCGCATGCAGGTTGGGTCGAGCATCCTGGATCGGCAGTATGGGTATGACGCGGTGGGCAACATCACCGCCACGGTCGATGCGCTCAGCGGGGGAAGCTTGAGCTACACCTACGACCCGTTGGATCGGCTCACCGGCGTGAGTGGTGCGCTCAGTGAGGCGTACAGCTATGACCCCGTCGGCGACCTCACCAGCAAGGCGGGGGTGACGTACAACTACACCGATATGCTGCGCAAGCACGCCGTCAGCGCGCTGTCGGATGGCTCCTTCCAGTATGACGCGCACGGCAACATGACCCGACGCATCGAAGGCGGCGTGGTCTACACCCAGAGCTGGGATGTGGACAACTGCCTGGTGAGCGTCATGGTGGGCACTCAGACGACCGCGTATTTCTATGACGCCAACGGGGCGTTGGTGCGCAAGGTAGAGCTGCGTGGGCAGACGCTCTACGGCAATGCTGACTACCTGGTGTTCACGGCCACGCTCGCCACAGTGATGGTTCCGAGCACGTTCACCCGCAAGCTGTACCTGCCGGTGGCGTTCGGCGCGTCCACCGGCGCCTGCCAGGGTACCTGCACGTACTACCGGTTCAACGGGCAACAGATGGCCGTACGGGCGGCAGACTATGGACATATGTCTCTGTCTTCAAGCAATAAACCATACAGGATACGTTTCGTCACCGCTTCACGTCACCCCGCAGTAAGCTTTAGTAGTGGCTCATGCGGGTTTGGAGGTGCTTATGTCCGTGCATGCCATTTTCAACCAGCTCACCGGCGAAGAGCGTGCCCGTCTGGACGAATTTGGAAACAACGTTGCCCCTATTCTTAAGGAGTTTGCGCCGCGGTGTCATGTGTAATCGGCAGGGATGTCACGCATTACACAGTGCAAGCATGGCCCGTATCTGCACCGTCGATTAATATAGCATTAACCTGTATGAAAAAGATTGCCCCCTCTGCTGGGTTCCACGGTGCGGACCCGCGTATGTTGCGCAGCCGCGCCTGGCGCGCATTGTGGTTCGGCGCGACGATGATCATCGGTCTCATCTGGTGGGAACTGCTCCTGGCGCGCATCATCGGACCCGCGCGGGTGGAGCGCGGGAGGATGGCGCGTATGGCCATGCTGGCGCGCCGCTTCCGTGTGATGGCCGTCCGTCTGGGCGGAGTGTGGATCAAACTCGGTCAGTACATCAGCACACGGGTGGATATCCTGCCACAAGAGGTGCTGATCGAGCTAAACGATCTGCAAGACGCCGTGCCACCCGAAGACAGCCACCGCATGATGGCCCTCCTGGAGACGGAGTTGGGTAAGCCACTGAGTACCTTATTCGAGGAGGTGGATGCCGAACCGGTGGCGGCCGCTTCATTCGGCCAGGCGCATCTGGCCACTCTCCCCACCGGCCAGCGCGTGGTGGTCAAGGTACAGCGCCCTTATATGGATGAAATTGTGGACGTGGATTTGCATTCCCTGCGAGTGGTTGGCCGATGGGCCCTGCTCTATCGACCGTTACGCGAGCGGGTCAACCTTTTCCTGTTGATCAAAGAGTTTGCAGATGGCGTGCTGGCCGAGCTGGACTACGAGCAGGAGGCCAGCAATGCGGAACGCTTCGCCACCAACTTCGCACGCGACCCTGCTGTGCGCATCCCACAGGTCTATCGCAACTTATCCACTCGCCGTGTGCTGGTGCTGGAGAACGTCGAGGAAATAAAGATCACCGACTACGATGGACTATCCAGCGCGGGTGTCTCGCGTGTGGCGGTGGCGCGCAAGCTGTTCCAGACCTACCTGCAACAGATTTTCATCGACGGTTTCTTTCATGCTGACCCTCACCCAGGCAACCTGTTCGTGCAACCACTCGATCTCGAGCGTGCATTGGCGCTGGGCATAGAAATTCCCCAAACGCCAACTTCCACAAGAAAAACCGGCGATGCCGAGGGCTCCGAGCGCGTGCCCAACACACCCTTCCGACTGGTTTATGTGGACTTCGGAATGGTGGGCACCGTATCGCCGGCGTATATGAAAGAGCTGAAGGAGTTCATCATTGCCACCAGCCTGAAAGATGCACGCCGGCTGACGGCAGCGGCACAGCGCATGGGCTTCTTCCTGCCAGGCGCGGACACCCGCCGCATCGAACAGGCTATAGGTCTGCTGTTCGACCGCTTTTGGGGTATGACGGTCAGTGACCTGACTGACGTGGACTTCGGCGAGATGTATAGCTTTGCGCTGCAGTTTCGTGATTTGCTATCGTCGCTGCCCTTTCAAATTCCGCAGAACATCCTGTACCTGGGTCGCGCCGTGAACATCTTATCGGGCATGAGCACGGCGCTGGACCCGCAGTTTAATGCCTGGAAAGAGATGCAGCCTTTTGCCCGCGGGATCGCCGGTGCCGGTGCATCCAATGTACAAGACGTGCTGAACGAGGCGATCAAGCTGGCCCGCTTGACCGTACAGCTCCCCACGCAACTGGATGCCTTCTTCTCGCAGGCCTTGAATGGGCAACTGGAATTGCGTGCACAGCTCTCACAACCCTCCGCTACCGACCTGCATCGTCTGGAGTCGAGTGTTTCGCGGCTGGGCACGGCCGTCGTTTTCGCCGCGTTGCTCGTGTGTGGCACACTACTCCTCATCAACTCTCTCACACTGGGTGCCGCTGTCTGTTATGCCATGGCAATCCTGACGTTCGTACGTATGATCATCAGGTAGTCAATCCTTTCTCTCTGCGATCGGCGCTTCGCTATCCATGCGTCTGCTGAATACGCCCGCTGCCGTATCGCATTATGGCCGGGCGATGCAGATCTGGTTTTGCGTGTGCCAGGGCAGGCAGTGCTTCAGTGCCGGATATGCCACCATCCAATAAACGACAGCAGCAGGTCAACAAGGCTGAGGATGCCCATGCTGAGGAAAAAGAAAGCCAGTGCGTGCAGTGACGTAACCAGAACGAATGCGACGAACGATCCCAAAGCGCACACGGCGGTAAGGAGTAAATCCAGAGCTGCGCGCCGTCTGAGCAGCTTCGCCATATACTGGCGCTCCTTTTCCTCCGTGTCCTCAGGACGTAGTGGAATGACGGACTGCGCTGCATTCGTGACGAATTGCTGTGCCGTAACCTCCGGCCAGCCACGTGCAATCAACTGCTGCATGACATCGGATCGGCTCATGCCCATCGCCAGCTGCCGGTACACCGAACGGGTCAGTTCTTGCAGAGTGGGCGGAGGGCTGGTCATGTTAGCTTACCCGCGGTTTTTCCACCAACCCGTAATGCCAAACACGATGTCAATGGCCTCGAGGGTACACAGGAGAACTCCGATCGCAAACAGGAAAAGTCCCACATAGGGATCTCCCTCGGTGAGGCTCGCTATGATGATGGATAACCCGATTATGACGCAAATCAACCCGCGCAGCACACGCAGGCGGCTATAGCGCATCTCCTCATGGCGTTCGGCGTCGCTCAGCTTGCTGGCTCGTGTCGAATTGCGCTTAACGGTCCTATAGAGGGGCTCATCACGTCCCGGTACGGTGTACCCTGCGTTTTCGCCTCCGGCAAGGTCCCTCTCAGTATTCATCTTGATATTAGCAACAAACTGCTTGGCCGATGATTCCGGCCAGCCCCGCTCCACCAGTTGGCTTACGATCAGGTCCACAGGTGTGCCACATAACTTCATGTGTGCGACGGATTGGGTGATCTCGCTAAGTGTGCTCCCCTGTACATACTTCTCGGTAGCCATGATGCTCCTTCAATACAATACTCAATGTACTACTAGTGTATACAGTACGTCAAATGGTGCATGGCTTTGCAACCTGTGCCACACTCCGCTCAGCCCTTCAGGGCTCCCTCCATCATAGCGCGAAAAAAGACGGGGCGGGCAAACAGGAAAAGAATCACCACCGGCATGGCGAGCAGAATGCACGCCGCGGCCAGCACCTGGTAGCTGATTACAAACTGGCTGATAAAGTCGTACAAACCGAACATGGCAGTTTTCAGTGCATTGCTGCTCACCAGCAGATATTCGGCAATAAACTCGTTCCAGACGCCGACAAATGATAGCAGGAACACGGAGGTCAACCCGGGCGTGGCCAGCGGCACGATGATGCGCCACAACGATGAGACCGGTGAGCACCCGTCGATGAAGGATGCTTCCTCCAGTTCATGCGGAATGGTATCGAAGAAGCTCTTCACGACCCATATACTGAAAGGCAGGAAAAATCCGACGTAGACCAGGATCAGGAACGTGCGGTCGACCGTGGCGATGAGGAGCGGGCTTGCCACTTCGCCCGTGAGCGCCATCGAGAGGGTGCTGGCTGCGCGACGTACCGATACCCCTACCTGATAGAGCGCAATGAGATTGGTCAGCAGCGGTACGCCGGTAATAGCCAGTATGGAGATCATCAGTGCGCGGCGTAGACGGAAGCGGAAGCGCGAGAACGCGTAGCCTGCCATACCAGCGTAGGTGGTGACTAATAACGATGACACGACGGCATAGACCATGGTGTTGGGAAGGTATGTGGTGACCATGCTCCCTTCCAGGTCCAGCCCAAAAAGTGCCGAGGGATCGGCCTGCGGTTCGAGTATACGCAGGTACCCCTCCAGTACGAAGCGACATGCGGTGATATCGAAAGTCGTTGCAGGTGTATTGCAGGGGAATAGCACGGGTGGGCGGCTCTCCACATCGGCCTGCCGCTTCAACGAGATCACCAGTGTGCCGAAGACCGGCGCCAGCATCGCCACACAAATCGCGACCAGCGTCAGGTTATACAGCCAGGGTCGCAAGATCCTGCGCAGGCGGTAGTACTTCGCACTCACATCCAGGTCAATTGAAGCCATTTACAGTTGATTGACTGAAACCTTGAGATAAGGATTAGATATCGTGGAGTTGCCAGTCTCTTATCATTCGAATCTTC
Source organism: Chloroflexota bacterium (assembly GCA_021788625.1). Classification (GTDB taxonomy): domain Bacteria; phylum Chloroflexota; class Anaerolineae; order J036; family Brachytrichaceae; genus CAIXPS01. The sequence continues at coordinate 6,310 of JAJYKL010000100.1, read as the reverse complement.
ATGTTTGTTCCGAACCCGTGTGTGAAATGCGCAGGGCTAACCCGATAAGCGCCAGGTTGATCACCGTCATCACTACCGATAGGGCGGCTGCGCGGCCAAATTCAAGGCTCCCAAAGCCGATCGAATATAGCAGGTAGCTCAAAATCTCGGTCGAGTTGCCTGGTCCGCCGCCTGTCAGGCTGAACACCATGCCCACACTGTTGATGCCGGTGAGGGTCAGATTGAACAAAGCCACCACCATGGTGGGCAGCACCAGTGGAAAGGTGATGAACCGGAATGCACTTAACCCACTCGCGCCGTCCATGGACGCACTTTCCAGTACCTCGCGGGGCACCGTTTGCAGGGCGGCTAAGATGAGAAGCGTTGTGAAGGGGATGGCCTTCCATGCCGTTGCCAGAGTCAGGTAGACGAGGGCCGGGGCTGGCGGGAAGGGCACACCCGGGATAATGGGCATTGGCTGTGGGGTGGTGAGGATGGAAATGCCATGCGGCGGGCCGAACAGGTGCGGATTGGCAAAAAAACCCGCCAGTAATCCGTAATCCGGCACGATATATAGCCGGAAGATCAGACCAACGATTACATCTGACAGCACCCATGGAACAAAGATTAAGGTCAGGTAGAGCGGAGACAGGCGAAGTCGGCGGTTCAGGAGCAGCGCGATGACAAACGACGCGACCAGCGTGACGGCCATGTACACCACCAGGAAGAAGATCGTGACATAGATGCTCGTCGAAAAGTCGCTGGTATTGAAAACGCGCTCGAAGTTGCGCAGGCCAACATACACCTGCTTGCCGGCCTGGAAGTCCTGCGTGCTCAGAAAAAATGTATAGAAAGCCGGATAAAACTGAACTGTTAGCACCACGAGTAGTGTGGGCAGCAGCAGCCAGAATGGCAAAGTGCGCGCGACAAACGACTGGCGGATGCGCACGCGATGGCGGGCCTGCACACCCGCCCGATGCAACGTTTGCATGGGTACAGCCATAACCAGGCGGAAAGAGAGTTACTTGTTCCGGTTGTACTCGTCCTGGGCAGCCTGTAACGTGCTGGCGATATCGGCTGTGGGATCTTCCTTGATCAGATGGTAAATGGCCGTCGCGATGATCTTCTTCGCATCGGGCAGCTTGGTCAACGATCCGCTCCACGATCTGCACAACCCCTGTGATGCAGCGATGGCCTGCTTATAAAATGTCGTCTGGAACGCTGGATCTTTCGCGATGGACTCTTCAGCAGGCAATCCGGCACCCGGAGCCTGTACCCAGGCCGGGTTGTTCTTTGCGTCCATCACCCAGTTGATGTACTGGTGCGCCCCGTCCACGTTCCGAGCCCCTTTGGGGATCACGAAACCGGTGTAGGAGGTGCTGCATGAAGGAGTCTTGCCCGGTGGGGCGAAGAATGACGCCAGTTTCACTTCGCCGGCGTTGATGGCATCCACCATACTGTTATAGGTTTTTCCGTCAGGAGCCTTCAAAGGGTTAATGTAGCGATATCCAAAGACGCCGGTAGATATCGAACCGGCAGAGGCGTCCTTCATGGGCTGTTCCTCCTGGAAGTTGCCAGCGAACACGATGTCGGGCGAATAGCCCTTGGCAACCACCTCACGCATGAACTGCACGGCCGCGATATCCTCTGGCGTATTGAGCAGCATATTGCCTTTGCCGTCGTCATACGTGCCGCCAAACGAGGCAATCGTCATGAAGAAATACCTCATGGCAGCCTCACCAGCGAAATCGGTTGAGCCAAAGTAGGTGATGGCATACAGGCCTTTCTGTTTCAATGCCGCAGCCTGTGTCAGGAATTCGTCGGGTGTCTTGGGATAGCCATTCGGGAAGCGTGCCGTCCAATAGAACATCACTTGTGGGAGCGATGCCACCGGCACGCAATATAGCCGGCCATCCGGACCTGTGCACGCCTTAATCGCATTGGGGTCCAGATCCTTGTACCAGGCTTGCTGTGTCGCCCAGGCAGTCAGGTCCTGCACCGTGCCGTTGTTGTAGAAGGTGACCATATTGTCCGTGCTCATGTTGAACACATCGGGCACCTCTCCGCCACCCTGCACGGCCGCCACGAGCGCCAAAACCATCTTGTCCCATGCCTGGGGCTGGTTCACCCACGTGAGCTTGCCGTGCATGTCCTGGTTGAATTGGGCTATGGCCTGACGCATATAGGCATTGCCCACACGCTCGTCGGATTTGGGATCGGTATTGGTCTGATCGTACTGATACCACGTGATCACCTGCCTGGCCGACGTCGATCCCGGCACCGCCGTGGCGCTGGCTTCGGGGGTGACGGTATCCGTGGGTGCGCTGGCTGGTGTGGTGTTTACCTGCGCTGTGTTGGTCGCGACCGGCGCCGCCGTGGGTACCGTCCCACTACACCCAGCCAGTAATGCCAGCGCGAGCGACATCCCAGCCAACCACACGCTTTTAATAAATGCTTTCTGTTTCACTCTGCTCCTTAGCCCCTATACGAACAATCAAACATTACCCCTCACACAGAAGTACCACGCATAGCCAAAAGTAACTTGCTCAAACTCGCCGCCATCCCTGACTGAATGGACATGCCTGAACAGGCTGCACTATTTCTGCCTGCCCGGATCTACATTGTTGCCCTGGTGGGTGGTCACCTCCTCTTCAGTCTCACGTGGCTATGGGTGCCTGGTTGGCTACCCATGTGAGCAAGTTTATTAAGTGACGCAATAAGCTTAGCACTGTTAAGAATACGGGTCAAGCAAGCGCCAACACCCATACTGCCCATGGCTTAAGCGTGGTCTGCTTTATATAATTCTGTCGATGTTCGATCTGCTTATCACCAACGGTACTCTCGTCACGGCTGAAATGACCGTTCAGGCCGACCTGGGCGTAATCAATGGCAAGGTGGCGGCAGTTCTAACGCCCGGTACTCCATGCGAGACTCAAGAGCGTCTGGATGCAGCGGGTTGCTATGTGCTGCCTGGCGCCATTGATGCACATGTTCACCTGCACATGCGCACTGCAAATGGCTATACCGCTGATGACTGGCGTACCGGTACCACAGCGGCTGCGCTGGGAGGCGTCACGGCTGTGGTGGACTTCGTCGAGACGACGCCTGGCGAATCGCTCCAGGATGCGTTGGGCAGGCGACTTGAGGAGACGCGCGAAGCCGTCATTGACTTCGGGCTGCATATGACGATCCAACCCGATGAAGATCCTCACCCCCAGACTGGGTTCATGCGCCGGGTGAGTGATGCTCGCCTCGCGCAGATCAGTGCGGCCAGCGAGGCTGGTTGCGTCACCTTCAAGCTATACATGGCCTACCCCGGTCTTCAGGTGCGTGACGGCGACCTGTTGCGAGCGATGTGCGCCATTCGCGAGGTGAACGGTCTGGCCTGTATTCACGCTGAGAATGGTGAGTTGATCGAAGTGCTGCGGCAGGCAGCGGGTCGCGCGGGTGAATCGCTCCACGATACGATACTGCATGCGCGCACTAGACCCACTATGAACGAGTACGAGGCCTGCACACGCGCGGTAACCTGCGCCGCGCTGAGCGGGTCGCGAATTCTCATTTTCCATATCGGCTGTGCGGCGGCTGCACAGGTGGTGGCGGGTGCCAGGCAGCGTGGTCTGCCGAACGTGTTCGGCGAGACCTGCCCACAATACCTGGCCCTGACTGAAGACGCGCTGAAAGGCTCCACAGGCTGCCGGTGGATATGCGCACCGCCTCTCCGTCCTCAGGCTGATCAGGATGCGATGTGGCGACTGCTCACTTCACATGTGCTGGACATCATCAGCACTGATCACTGCCCCTTTACACTCGCACAGAAGGACGAAGGCTCCGACGACTTTCGCCTGGTGCCAGGGGGCGTCCCAGGCATCGAGACACGCCTGGGGTTGATGCACGAGCTGGGTGTGCGGCGTGGCCGCTTGAGCCTGAACGACTGGGTGCGCTTGTGCTGTACCCGGCCGGCCGAACTGACCGGACTGGTGTCCAAGGGGCGAATTGCCCCAGGTTATGATGCGGACCTGGTTGTCTTCGATCCGGCGCTCCACAAATCATTGGAGGCGTCCGAGTTGCACTCGGCAATTGACTGGTCAGCCTATGAGGGCATGACCTGCACGGGCTGGCCAAGGGATGTGGTATCGAGGGGAGAGTTGATCGTCCGGCAGCAACGCTTTGTGGGTCACACAGGACGGGGCCATTTCGTCCGGCGGGCGATCGAGCTGCAATAAACAAGCCGCCGACCATGAGCGGCCGGCGGCCTGTCCAGCATGACGAATGCCTGGAAAAATGACCTGATTACTCAGACAAACATATAACCATTGCCACGTACGTTCACCACGCGATGAGCCAGCCGGGAATGGCGTTCCAGCTTGTTGCGCAGCCTCATGATGTGCGGCCGGAGCAACTTAATGCCCTCTTCCAGGTCGCCATCCGTTTTTTTCAGACCGACCTCGAGCAGCTCCTGTGCTGAGACGGCGCGGTTATGGCGGGTTAATAGCAGGTCGAAGATGCGGCCTTCCACCGGGCTGAGGCGCACATAGGTATTCTGGATATAGATCACGTGCGACTCGAGGTCCCACTGGAACTCAACGTCCGTATTGGGTTTCTCGTTTGCAGGCGCGGTGGAGATGGTTGTGGGAATGGGGGCGAAGGGAGGCTCATAAGGAGCATCGGCCTGTTTCGCATTTTGTCGTTGTGCGGTCGCCATACGCTCTGCCAGCACGCGAGCGCGTAATTCGCGCTGCAGGGCCGGCTCGCTGGCCAGTACGTAGTCCTTCACACCTAACTGCAGAGCCTTGATCGCCGGTTGCAGGTTATTGCCGTCCTGATCAAATAGCAGCGTAGGCGGCAGGATCACACCGGTCTCGTGGAGCAAGGTAAGGAGTGGGATGGCTCCAGCCTGCACCTCGGCGACCAGCATGCAGTTAGGTGACCCTGCATGAGTGGTCGTGTTACGCAAGCTGCTGAACGTTTCGGCCACCGAGTGCGTATCGCGCACCTCACAACCCGCCTCCACCAACCCTTTTAAGATGGCGGGATCTACGCCATGGCCGTTTGTCATATAGATAATCTGAGCTGACATATCCCCTCCGGTTCCGCAGTTTACGTGACGTTTCCTATGACGCCAGCCTCTGCATATAGAGATCCTCGTACTGGCTGTCCAGGACCATATGCGAGGTGATTTCATCAACGGCCCGGCTCATGTAAGCGTGGACATCCATGGCAGGTGTGCTGCACATGGGAAGAGCTTGCATGAGCAAGTCGACCTGTGCATCCACATCGGCAATGTCGGCGGTTGACAGCGTGGCGGTCAGTTCACGGGAAAGCTCGGTCAGCGTGTGAGCCTGACTCGCCAGCAAAGCGGAACGCTCTTTCGTAGACAGTTTATATCCTTGCAGAACCAGCGAGCGTTCTGCACTCAGTACACGCCTCAGCAGCTCCGGTTCCAACAAGGCGCTCCCCAAGAGACGATTGAGTTCCATGCTGAGTATTGCCATAGCACATCACCTCACTGACTGGTTAACATATGAGCTGTCTGTTTCGAATAGCCTCGAACGTGCATAAGGATCGTTCACCCGATTACTTGAATTTGGTGATGGTGAGAATGCCGCCTGTGCCGCCGCAGGAACCTGCCCCGCAGGCTGCAACTGGACTCGGGCTTAAGGCAATCATGCTAACTAGCACACTCAGCGAAATGACGATGGCATAGAACAATCTCTGCGCTTTATTTAACATTGTTAAACTCCTTGTACACGATTCATCGCGTAGCGGGGTTCTACCACGGAACCCCGCTCCCTTTAGTTTCAGGTTTTGTCCATCATTGGGGACCAGTATAGGAATGGGATATGTAGGAAACTATGGAGGAAAACTATGAAATGAATTAAGTTACTGGGTTGGTCTCTCCTTTTTATATGGCTTCTTGATATAGTTAATGGACCATCTGTCGAAAGAACAGCCGGCCACCCTTCATGCGAACGGGCAGGCCAATCGCTGAAAAACTCATTTCTCTTTGATCAGGCGGATTAGTTGCTCCGTTTCCGCATCGGGAGTGATGCCAATCTCATCGTGCAGGACCGTCCGCAAGTGCGCGTACGTCTCCAGAGCAGTCGCTCGCTTACCGGCCCGCCACTGCAGGCTGATCAACAAACGTGCAAGCTCCTCATTGAGCTCATCGCGTTGTGCGGCCAGCTCCATGACATCCAGCACCGCTTCAGGGGTGCCCAGGTCCAATGCGTGCTTGCTCGCGGCGAGACAGCACAAGGTGTACTTTTTCAGCAGCTCGCGGCGGATCGTGCCCGCCCAATCTTTGGAGGAATCGGTCAGAAAATCCGCC
>JAJYKL010000099.1 GCA_021788625.1 Chloroflexota bacterium | reverse complement strand
AGCCAGCCAGGCGCGACGCCTGACGTGTCAGTGGTGTATGCGGACGGACGTTATCATATGGTTTACGACTGGGCTAATCCGCAAAATACGCGCGGCGGTCTCGCTTATGCCTGGGCAGATCGACCAGAAGGGCCGTTTCACCGCGCTCGTGCACCGCTCCATGATGATACGAACCAGCCGCCAATCCTAAACCGGTACGTACGGTCCTATGCCGCTACTCTGATCCGCCGCTCGCAAGACTGGATCATCTTGCATAACATGAGCACGCCTGGGAATGCTGGCGGGACGTGGGCCATGGCATGTATGACGTCAAAAAATCCTGAGGGTCCCTACACTACGCCAACTTTGCTGCTCTACCCTCAAGCAGGAACGTACCTGCCTCCATATCTGGAGTATTACCCTGCTTTCGTCCATCAGGGTTACATCTACGCACCCGCCACATCGGTTGCACTGAACCGCAATTACCAATGCGTCTTCCATGCACCCATCGAACAGGCGCACCTCCCAGAGGCATGGCAACTTTACCAGCATGGATCAATCTGGCATGCCGTAGAGGACCCATCTGAGGCACACGGCATCTGGGGGCAGACTTTTTCAGCACAGGTTGACCCGTCGGGTGTCTTGCGTGCGTACTTCACCAGCAAAACGCGTGACGACATCGGAACGGTTCATTTAGCACACCGTCCGTGGGACCGGCCATATCAGAACGGTTTTATACTTTCAGCCCCCAACGTTGCGGCAGTAGCTGTATTGCGCCAGAGTTATAGTGAGTTCGTATGTGACGTCACTGTGCAGCATTCACAAACCTGGGCGCTATGCTGGCAATGTCATGGACCTCTTGGCACAGACACTCCAGCAATAGGCGCGAGCATGCACCCCCTCGCGCGCTCCAATCGCATCGAACTGCGCGCCGATGGCACGCACTGGCGGTTGATCTCTATAGACCAGGACGGTCACGTAGTTCAACTGGGTGCAGGAAATCGTGAATCCACAGACGCAGAGGAAACCTCCATATCCATTGGGCAATATAAATCCTTCGCTGAAGTACAGGTGGATGGCATTGACGCATTGCGAACCGCTATCCCGGCACGACCCGGTCGCCTTGAGCTAATTGCTGAAGCAGGCACCCATCTGAAGATTCAGCGCTTCGAAGTGAAGGGGAGCGCCATATTCGCGACAGAATGCTGGCTGGCTACCGAGGCGTTGGCAGGTGCTGCAACGGCCATGGGCGTTCAGGAATGGACTTACATCGTCGATAAACGTTTCCGTTATGGCCTGGGATATGAGAGTGCAACCCCACACGCCCGTGCTAAATGGAACTACTATGGCGCAGGTTTTCTGCTGTACGCACCCAGGCATCCCACCTATGGCAAAGTTCGAATCACCATTGATGGGCAGTCATGCGCGGTCATCGACTTGCATGCAGACATTCCACAACCTAGTGGGATCATGCATGCCACCGACCTTCCAGTTGGCTACCATGCAGTGTCCATTGAGCCAGTGAACGGTATGATTCCTTGTGATTGTCTGGAGGTACAGCCTGAGTGAGCGATGTACCTCCAGCGGTTCAATAGAGTCAACAAGTGGTCGGTTCTTTTTGCAGTCCGTTCATGCTGGAATAATCCAACTACACGCTAGTGGGTACGGTGGATGGATTTGCTTCAGGCTGGTACAGGCTCCTTGGTTGCGAACTTGTGAACAGCCTCTACCAGCGTGTCCACTTCTTCTGGCGTGTTGTACGCCTGCACGGAAAGGCGTACGCGTGGACGCTCGCCGTAACTCATAACCGGGATTTCCATCTTGAGCTCATCCAGCAGGTACTGTGAGAACTTCTTGAAGTCCATCTTGGGAAGCGGCACGCACAACATTTGCGAGAACCACGACGGATTGGCATCCACCGGACTCACAGGCTGCACTCCATAGGTGTCAATCATGCGCTGCTGGGCGCTGGCTGCCAGTGCATGGCAGTCGGCGCGCACTTGATCCCAGTTGTGATCATTCAGGTACCTGATCGCATCAGGAACAGCCAGAAAAGCCGACGGATCACGTGTGCCCTGGTTTTGCTGCATATCGACGAAAGTGCGGGCGGCTGGGTCTTTTCGGTAACCATGACTTACCACCAGTGGCTCCAACATGCGCTGCATCTCTGGTCGTGTATAGAAGAACCCGGCGCCCTTCGGTGCACACAACCACTTATGCAGATTACCCACGTAGAAGTCGGCACCGATCTGATCAAGATCGAGGGGAATCTGTCCGGGTGCGTGAGCCCCATCGACCACCGTGATGATACCGGCTTCCCTTGCCCGTTTCGCAACCAGGTCAACCGGCAGAATTAGTGCCATCGATGAAGTGATGTGACTGAGCGAAATAACGCGTGTATTGGGCGTCACGCCCTCCCACAGGCTATCGACAAATGCTTCCCGGGTGGTGACGGGAAGCGGGATGTGATGATTGATGTATTGGAAACCTGATCGCTCCGCCATGAAGTTCCAGGTGTTGTTGATTGCGCCATACTCCTGGTCGGTAGTGAGGACCTGATCACCAGCCTTTAGCTTCAGGCTCTTGATAATGACATTCATGCCAAAAGTGGCGTTCGTGACGAAGATGACGTTTTCTGTCTTGGTGTGTACGTATTCGGCCAGTTTGGCACGTGCCTCTTCGAGGAGCTTGGGAAGCCGCCGCTGCAGAAACTTGACTGGGTTATGTTCCAACTCAATTTGCCAGCGCTGGTAGCTCTCGAATACCGGGCGTGGAGTAGCGCCAAAGCTTCCATGATTGAATAGGATGATGTCTGGGTCGAGTAAAAAATCCTCACGAAACGAATTCATGATTTATCCATTACAAATTCCAGGTTTGAACAAACGTGAGGATTGTACAACCGGCGAGAATATTCGCCGTCGACTAAGCGTGGCTAAGGTGATCTGACTTCAGATCACCTGACAAGTAGCGCAGCGCCGTTTGACTAGGCGTGCCTGGTTCATTGTCTTCGGCTTTGGATGGCACTCCTGGTGCTCAACCGTTATCTACTGATAATGATGTCGTCCAGAGCGCGCTTGGGCACATGATGTACCCCAGCTTCATCACGCCAGTACTTCACGTCACCGTCCGCCCCAAGCGTCTCCAGTTGCACGACTTCCTTAGGTTTGCCCAGTGCAATTACGAGCAGGATCTCGTACTGTTCGGTGATGTTGAATAGCCTGCTTAACTCAACCCGGCGGACCGTAGTGATCATGCATCCACCCAGCCCCTGTTCGGTGGCACCCAAAACTATGTTTTGAGCCGCGATGCCAGGATCAAAGCCAAACGTGGGCTTAATATTCCTATCACCCAGCACGATGATATAGGCCGCAGGACGCTCACCCTCAGCGGGTTTCCAACCACCTAGATAGCCCGCCCAACCCAATTGAGAGAAGATCAGGTTGTTCGTGGTCGTTTCACACGAAAGAATGTACTTGAGAGGTTGCTTATTACTCCCACTGGCTGCCAGGCGAGCCAGATTCACCAGACCCCGTAGTGTTGCCTCGCTGACGGGTTCGTTTTCGTAAAAGCGACGGTAGCTGCGAGTTTTTTGTACCAACTCCTCAATCATCATGTACTCCTAAATAATCGCCCATCAGTTTCGCAATCGGCCACATCTGATGGGATTGATCTCGCTGTATTTCTGCGGTTCGAATGAGGCGCCAAACATCACGATCGAATCCGCCGGATCTTGTTATACAGTGTTTATACGATTCGTGTCACGTTGCGTGAATTTATCGCGCGGTATTGTATTGGCTATAAACGCGATCACGCGGCGCGGTTCCTACCTCATACCTGAAGTGACTTAATAGATCGTGTATAGAAATGACGCGCTGCGCGGGAACAGTGTATCCACAAACAAGCGGCATGCAGGTGACACACCTGCATCGGGATAGTTCGTGCGCAATTCATCGAATGAACGATAGCCGAGTGCCAGGGGAGCGAATGCATTCGGTGGCATGTGCATATCGCTGTGATCCGGCTGATCGAGATACGTCACATTGGTCAGGCGGCCAGCCTCAAAATGCAAACGGACGCCATACCGAAAGAAGGAGATGGTCAGGTCGCGCGTCAGACCCGCGAAAATAGATCGCGTTATCCTGCTTTCCAGTGCTGTTGCGATCGTCTGAAGAAAGTCAACTGGGCTTGGCATCATTATCTGCCATGCATAAGTCCCCAGATCGCGTACCCCAAAAGAACGCGCCACTCGCATGAGATCGGATTGTTGCGGTAGGCACAATCGAACACCAGGTGTGTGGTGTTGTTCTGCAAGTTCGATCAGCTCATCCAGTACGGCCCAGGCTGATTCGAAACTCAGTTTCGAAGCTTCGTTGACTGTCAGTTCTTCGCCAAAGTGGTGCTCTGGTAAACGGAAATAACCCGCAACATGGCCTTGTGCATTCAGCACAATCCATGTCTCGGCATCCATATCAGACTGCGTATTACGCTCCAATAAATAACGCCATGTTGGCTCATCACGTATGACGTGGATGAGCGGATCTTCGGCGGCCGTCTCGAACAACAATGTCAATACTGGAATATCGTTTTGGTTTGCCTGCCGGAAAGTGTAGGGCATCATATTTTCGTGCTTCGGTACGTCACGTTGGGTAATAACTATTCCACCTTCCAGCGGCATTGCATATTCAAAACCGAACTGCCTGTAGTAATATGCGATGCCCTGAATATGCGACAGAACACAGCCACGGTCACGCAGCCGGCGCCTGAATAGATCCACCTGAGCCCGAATCAAACCTCGACGCCTATATGGTTCCAGGGTGCCCACAATGCCCATTTCCCCAGAAGTGAAGGTGACATTATCGTAGGCAATCTGCCAGGGTATCAGACACAGGGAGGAGACTATCACCTTACTATGTATATCCTCAACGTACAGTAAATCTGTCAGGCGTGTGTGGGGATGTCGCAAGAACAGGTCGAGCGTCATATCCACTACGCCACGACCGTGAATTTGTCCATTGAACTCAGCCACACGGTGTACATCTTCGGTATCAGTTGCCGTGCGAAGAAGTAAATCGCCAGATAAAGCTTGCTGGACTGGAGCATCGTGCATATTCATTCTGATGAAGCAATGCGTTGCAGGTTTAGTGTATTACCCGGACTATGGTAACTCAGTTGTCGTTTACCCGGGAGTGCACACTAATATGCGATATCCATCTGCCCAACCTGTATAAAAGAATTTACGACTATACTCGTTAAGACCATCATGATGGCTCTGTGTCCTGATCTCCATACGCAGGAACTCTATGTTCAGCGTTTCCATGATGTTGGTTACTGGCAACCCTATATTGAGATGGTATGCCGGCGGCATTGCCTACAGCCGTACAAAGTTATTCGCTGTCACAATCCAGGTACCTGCCCCGTTTTTATAATCGATGATCGCTGGGTGGTGAAATACTTTGGCAAGTTATTCAATGGATTATCGAGTTATTACACAGAACTCGCTGCCAGTCAGGTCACCGCAAGTGACCCGTCCATTCCCTCACCCGCGCTTATCGCAAGCGGTTACCTGTATGATGGTGGCGCGGACTGGCAATGGCCATACCTCGTCTATCAGTTCCTGCCTGGTGTCAGCTTTGGCGAAACCTATGAGGAGCTGACCCCGGAAGACCGTTTCGCCGTGGCGCGAGACCTCGGTACATTGACACGACGATTGCATGATCTACCGCTCGATGAGGCTACGGTTTTACGCAAAAGCTGGAGCGCTTATGATGCCATGCTTACGGCTCAGCGGTCCTCCTGTGTAGACCGGCATCGAAAGTGGCACACCCTCCCCGACCACCTGATCGAGCAAATCAGCACCTACTTGCAAGCAGCAGGTCAACTTGTCGATGGTGCGCAATATCCTGTATTCGTGCATGGTGATATTACGGGTGATCATATTCTCGTAGCCAGAGTTGCAGAGCACTGGAACGTGCGCGGTCTGATCGACTATGGTGATGCTCTGGTCGGCGATCCACTATACGAATTGATTGCCATCCACCTGGATGCTTTCCGTTGTAAAAAAAAGCACCTATTGGCATTTCTGGAATCATACGGTATCAACGCGGTGACCTGGCATTCAGTTATACGCAAGGTGATGAGCCTTACGCTATTACATCAATTCGACATCCTGTCATTAGTACAGACGCGTTATCCTCAATTGGGAGATTTCGACACGCTCGAATCTCTGGCAGCCTGTATCTGGGACCCGGATGCACCTGGATTTATATAAAGGAGGCCACAGCTATCGCCGATGAGCATTAATACACAGTCCAACACTTTACTAGAATCGTCGGCGCGCAAACGTCTGCTTGTGGACCCTGCCCGGCGCTTTCATCGCGACGATGTTTCGGTTGCCGGACCGGCGAGCGAAGACCTCAACATGGAAACCTACCTGAAGGTGCGCGCATAATCCACCGGTGCCTGAGCTGAGCGAAGCGTGCGACCGGTTGAGTATGCGGGTAATGGATACGACGCACCGCTTAGAGAGTACGTCTTAAGAAATCTGGAGGCATTATGATGAAATTGGGCCTTGGTTTATACGGCAACATGCTGAACTCGCAAAACTTTCAATTTGCGAAACAGGTCGGTGCGACACATATTGTCGCTCATGTGGTTGGTCACTTTAACACCGCTGACGCCCGGAATGCCACGGCAGGTCTGTATGAACAGGGTTTCGGAGTGTCAATGCCCTCACCTGAGAGCTGGACGTACGATTGGATGCGCGACCTGCGCCAAGCGGTAAATGCCGAGGGGTTGGAGCTTGTCGCCATTGAGAACTTTGAACCAGGGCACTGGTATGACGTATTGCTCGATGGCCCGCGAAAACACGAACAAATGGAGCATCTGAAGCGCATTGTACGTGATATGGGCCGAGCCGGTATCCCTATACTTGGCTACAACTTCAGCCTCGCTGGTGTGTGGGGTCGCGTCAGCGGCAATGCAGCGCGTGGAGGGGCCGGCACGGTTGGGTTTCATGCTCCCCTGGAGACACCTATCCCCAAAGGGATGGTTTGGAATATGGTCGTGGATCCGCAAACGTTTGACCCCCAAGGGAAGAGCGGTACTATCGGCACCGTCACTCCGGAGCAACTGTGGTCGCGTTTAGACTGGTTCCTGCAGGAGCTGCTGCCGGTTGCCGAAGAGGCTCATGTGCGACTAGCGCTCCATCCAGACGATCCGCCCGTGCCGACGCTGCGAGAAACCGCACGGCTGGTTTACCAACCCCGGTTATACGACAGAGTACTGAGTCTGCATCCCAGTCATTACAACGCCATGGAATTGTGCCTGGGTACTGTAGCTGAGATGAGTGAGGGTGATATTTACGACCTGGTCGATCGTCATAGCAAGCAGGGCGACATTGCTTACATTCACTTCCGTAATGTCAAAGGTAAGGTGCCGCATTACGACGAGGTATTCATCGACGAAGGAGATGTGGATATGATCCGCCTGTTACGCATCTTGCACAGAAATAACTATGAAGGAGTGCTTATCCCCGACCACACTCCATCCTTGAGTTGCGCTGCGCCTTGGCATGCTGGAATGGCTTTTGCTCTGGGTTATATGCGTTCAGCTCTGCAAATAATCGAGGAAGAACGTTAATTCGAGGGTATTCCAAAATCAATGCCAGATATTTCAATTGTACAGATATGACAATTAGGTCATCGACTTGTTTCCTGGTTGAAACCTGTTCTGATTGCTATCATGGCTTATTTGCAGTAAGTTACATAAAGCATAGTGAAGCCATTGATCATGCTTGCACTTGGATAGACTGAAAGATGTTTACTATAAAAGCAACCATACCCAGCTCCATGCCGCCAACCTGGGCAGTACTGGAACGCACGCTCTTTGACGTAATGGATCGATCGATCGATCTCTATTTGCAGAAGTACACTCGAGCCGATGGCACGCTTGTCTGGCGTGAAAAGCTCGTTGGGCGCGATGGCGCCGATGACTTTTACGAGAGCTTCTACAATTGGCCGCTTGTGTATTTGTTAGGTGGGAGTGGTCAACTATTATCGCAAGCTCATCGCGAGTGGGACGCCGTCACCCGGCAACTTTCGCTTTCCGGACAGATCTACCGCGAGTATGAATACGGTTATGACCAGTTTCACCAGGGCGAGAGCTACATCTACTTTTACTTTCTATGCCTGGCTGACCCGAGCAATCCTGCGCTGGTGGAACGTGCATGCAGGTTTGCCTCGTTTTATACCGGCGAGGATCCCAGCGCAGCGAACTACGATGCCGTCCATAAAGTGATTCGTGCTCCCCACAATGGAAGTGGCGGACCCCGTTGGGGTTTTGGCGACTTTGTTGGCGAGCCCACCTATGGGTGGGCTGCATCGATGAAACCCTATGGACTGCCCTATGAAGACGTTCCAGGTGTAAAGAACTATGATGACCTGAAGGATCCAGAACTGGCACACCGCATGGGCAAGGTCATGCAGGAACGCATGGCAAAAGGGGATGTCGCCGGCAACCTGTGCGTTACCAGTTTGGTTACGAATGCCTACCTGCTTACCGGCGATGAGAAATACAAGCGCTGGGTGACAGAGTATGTGTCAGCCTGGGTAGAGCGTGCACGCCAGAACGATGGTCTGATGCCCGATAACGTCGGCCTTTCAGGTCAGGTCGGCGAATATATGAATGGCAAATGGTATGGCGGCCTGTATGGGTGGTCATGGCCGCACGGGTTCTATAACATCGAGATGGCAGCCCTGGTTGGCGCGTCCAATGCCTACATGCTTTCCCAGGATGCATCCTATCTGGGTTTACCGCGAACCCAAATGGACCATATTGTCGCGCTCGGACAGACCCGCGATATACGTGAACTGGAGATGAGCATCGGCAAACATTGGGTCGGACAGATAGCGGCGTTGGCGGACCACACCACATTCGTCGTTCCATATCGCTATTCCGATTCAGGTTGGTTCGACTACCAGCCAATGTCACCGGTATATCCAGCCGCACTATGGAACGTCTCATCCAATGAGGAGGATTGGCAGCGGCTGGAGAAACTGCGAGAGGTCAGTCACTACGACTGGCGGCAGGTGATTCCATTTCGCGGCAAAGAGGACTGTGGTCACGAACAACCATGGTTGCGCTATCTAGCTGGCGAGAACCCCGAGTATCCCGAGATGATCTTACGAGAGAGCCTGGGGCAGGTCTATCGCAGGTTGGATCTGATCCGTGCTGACACAGCCGATCTAATGCGCGTGAACATACATCACTGGCAGCAGCTCAACCCTGTCATTTCTGAGGCACTGGTCCAACTGACCACAGGCGCACCACAGATCATCTACAACGGTGGACTGTTGCATTGCAGGGTGCGTTATTTCGATGCGCAACTCAAACGACCTGGCCTGCCTCCCGACGTTGCCGCACTGGTGCAAAAAGTCGAAGCGGGGCGAACAGAAGTGCACCTGGTGAATCTGAGCCCCACAGATGAGCGCAGCGTTGTGGTGCAGGCCGGTGCGTTCGGTGAACATCGTTTTACCTCGGTCGCCTACCCACAGCGTGTAAGCGATTACCCTGGTGTTCAAGTGGATTACGTGGCACCACCTCTACAGACACAAATGCAGCAGGCAGGTGTTGACAGCAATCTAGTTCGCATCGATCTCCCCCCTGCAACTGAGATTACGCTGGACCTGTCCATGCAAAGTTACGTAAATGACCCGTCATATGCATTGCCCTGGTGAGGTGATGGTGACTCAGCTCATACCAAAGGAACAAGTTCGAACGATGCGTTACGGTAGATTCGGTTCGCCAAAGCAGTCGATTATTGATCTGCTGGCGTGTAGATGAACGCCAATCTGTTCTCTGACCAAGGAGCCTGAGGAAAATGAAAATTACTGCAATCAAGCCAATCCTTGCCGATGGAGGGCATCGCATTTTCGTATTCGTAAAAGTGGAGACGGATCAGCCTGGGCTGTACGGTTGGGGTGAGGCGTCTGTCGAAGGGAAACCCCGCGCTGTCGCCGGATGCATTCAGGACATGGAACCGATGATCCTTGGCGAAGACCCCACACGCGTCGAATACTGTTGGCAAATTCTTTATCGCAGTGGATTTTGGCGTATGGGAGTGATCGGGTTATCGGCTATCAGTGGTATCGATCAGGCGCTATGGGACATCAAAGGCAAGGAGGCGGGTAAACCCATTTACGAGTTACTTGGTGGTCGTGCACGGGACAAGGTCCGAGTGTACACGCACTTCGGGGGGAGCTCGCCGGATGCCATGGCGCGAGATGCCATGTCGAAAGTTGAAAAAGGCTGGACAGCTGTAAAGACGGTGCCTGTGCCAATCACCCGCTACCTCGACGGCCCCAAGGTGCTTAAGCAAGCCGAGACAAACTTGCGCGCCGTACGCGAGGCTGTTGGCGATGACATTGACATTCTACTGGACCTGCACGGCCGCCTGACACCTCAAATGGCCATTCAATACGGAAAAAGGTTCGAACCCTATCAACCCTTATTTCTGGAGGAACCATGCCAGGCTGAAAATCCATCTGCCATGGCACCCATTGCGAGAGCATTGACTACTCCCATTGCCACTGGTGAACGCCTGTTCACCCGCTGGGGTTTCCGGGAGGTTCTGGAGACCAAGGCAGCCAGTCTACTGCAACCGGATTGCTGCCATGCTGGTGGCATCAGCGAGGTGCGCAAGATCGCTACCATGGCCGAGGTGTACTATGCCGGTGTAGCCCCGCATAACCCTTACGGTCCCGTCTCAACAGCGGCTTGCGTGCAGGTTGACCTGGTGTGCCCGAACTTCGTCATCCAGGAAATGATCGACCCTGATAGCGCTCCCGAAGCCCAGTCACTGGTGAAGGATCCGCTACCAGTCGTAAACGGACACATTTTACCGCCCAGCAAACCTGGCTTGGGCATCGAGGTGGACGAAGCTGCCTGCGCTCGGCGCGCGCCCGATTTTTCGATCAATCGAGCTGGCTCCCTGGCGCGACGCAACTATGGCGCGACTTTTGAAGATGGGGGTATCGCCGACTCGTAATCGGCTAAACATGAAAATAACGCAACTGGAAACACTTTGCCTTTCGCGCCCGCATGAACGGGAACGTCAATGGATCACCGCTCGTTATCGCACCGTTAAGGCTGATTGTGCAATTGTTGTCATTCACACGGATGAGGGCTTAACCGGGGTCGCCGAAGCTAGTGCTTATGGGCATCCATTAATAATCCGCGAGTGGGTGAACTGGCTCCAACCTTTGTTAATCGGCTGCACACCAGAGCAGGCTATCGCGAGATTGCATCCAAATGGACGAAACCGGTCGTTTGATTGTGCTGTCGCGGGAATCGATGGTGCCTTGTGGGATTTACGCGGTAAATCATCGAATCAGCGCACTGGACAGCTCATGCATCCCTTAGGTCAGATTGCCACAAAAGTGCGGTTGTATGCTTCCAGCGGCTGCCGATATGACTGGCGCCATCAACCCAGCCAGTTGATTGACGAAGCTCTGGCTTACCTGGCCCAGGGCTTCACCGCATATAAATTCCGCATCGGCACGGAATGGACCTGGGACGGCGTCACGTTAAATCGCTTTCTAGGTCTGGTGCATGAGCTGGTACAAGCTGTGAATGGTCGCATGGAGCTGATGCTCGATGGCAATTGCCGGCTCACCGAAGATCAAGCATTCGCCATCGCGCTCGAGTTGGATAAATTGGGTTTCGCCTGGTTCGAAGAACCTATCGCTCGCGATAACATCACCGGTTATGCACGTATCGCAGCAGCGGTGCAAATGCCCATAACTGGCGGCGAAGGCTTTACAACTGCCGAACAGTTCCGCCCTTATCTGGAACTGAAAGCTTATGACATTGTCCAGCCTGACGTCGGCCTGTGCAGCTTGTCGGAAGGTCTGCGCATCGCGAAACTTGCCGACCATTATGGGGTAAGCGTATGTCCGCACAACTGGCACAATGGCTTGATGACCATGGCGAATGCTCACTTCGTCGCAGCGCTTCCCCACCCTAAAGTGTTGGAACTGTGTATGATCCAGGGACCCTTGCAATGGGATATTCTCACCGCCAAACCAGACATCCACAATGGCTGGCTGAGTCTACCTGATCATCCTGGCCTGGGCGTTGAAATCAGCGATCATCTTGAGGATCGTTTCCCCTATATTGAAGGCCATTATGCTATTACCGTAGAGCGATAGCATGTGACACCGGCATACGCCAGAGCATCCATGAATGGTTGATGGTCATGCCAAGAGATAAGCGCGAAGAGGTATCAGCACATGAAGATCACGAAAATATCGACGTTGTGCCTGTCACGCCCGCATGAGTTGGAACGGCAATGGGTAACGGGCACTTACCGTGTGGTGAAAGCCGACTGTGCCATCGTCGTCATCGAAACGGATGAAGGCATCACAGGTTTTGGCGAGTCCAGCGCCTACGGTGGTCCACTCATCATGCATGGTTGGATCAACTGGTATAGCCCATTACTTATCGGCAGTGACCCGTTGGACCTGGATATTGCACCTCGGCCGCACAACCGCTCGTGGTCGCATGATTGTGCAGTGGCTGGACTGGACAGCGCGCTTTGGGATCTGCGTGGTAAGGTTGCCGGAAAGCGTGTCAGCCAACTCTTTGCCACACAGCCACTCGAAAAAGTGCGTTTGTATGCATCCAGCGGTTGCCGGTATGACTGGCGAAAGCGACCGGAACAGCTCATAGAGGAGGCGCAGGAATACATAACCCTGGGATATTCCGCATACAAATTCCGTATTGGCACGGAGTGGAAGTGGGACGGTGTAACGGTAGACCGCTTCCTT
>JAJYKL010000098.1 GCA_021788625.1 Chloroflexota bacterium | reverse complement strand
CCAGCTCAGGATGTACCCTTCGACAAGCTCAGGATGTACCCTTCGACAAGCTCAGGATGTACCCTTCGACCAGCTCAGGATGATCATGGTGAGCCGGTCGAACCATCCTTCGACCAGCTCAGGATGTACCCTTCGAGCAGCTCAGGATAAATGCCCAATACCTTGCGTTCAATCGCAAGCCGCTCTACGCTGGGCAAGGCGGCGCAATGCCAGCGCAGGCGTGAGACCTATAATCGGGCGAAACAGACGCAGGAGAACCCCATGGTCAAGCTATCCGACGAAGCTAAGCAACTCATCCAGACAATTCATCCGGGCATCGTGGCTTCGGCTACCCGAAATGGCATGCCCAACGTGTCGCCGAAAGGCTCATTCCAGGTGCTGGACGATGAACACGTCCTGTTCGCCAATATCCACTCACCGCGCACCATCGAGAACATCATTGAAAACCCGCAGGTTTCGGCTATTGTTTTCGATCCGGCAACCCGGCACGGCTGCCGCATCTGGGGTCAGGCTGAAGTGTATCAATCGGGCGAGCTGTTTGACCGAGTGAACAGCAATCTGGCCGCACGCAAGATGCATGCCAGCGAAGTGGTGGTAATCAGCGTCGACGAGTTCACAACTTTTTAGGCTGCAGCCTAACCCGCTGGGTGGACCGCGGTGATTCCTGCGCGAGGAGAGGTGGAAAATGCACAAACTCACCATGCTCGGCACCGGTCTGATCGGCACGTTCTATACGATGGCGCTGCATGGTACACGTGGGCGCGACCGCGTGCACGCCGTCTACTCGCGCAGCCCGGAGCGCCTGGCGAAGTTCGCCGCGCAGTGGGGCATCCCCAAGACCACGACCGACATGGCCGCCGCGATCAACGACCCCGAGACGGACGTGGTGGTGGTCGGCCTGCCGAACCACCTGCACGAGCAGGCCGTGTCCCTGGCGGCGCAGGCCGGCAAGGCCGTGCTGTGCACCAAGCCGCTGGCACGCAACGCCGCAGAGGCCAGGCGCATGCTGGACGTGATCGAGAAGGCCGGTGTGTTCGCTGGTTACCTGGAGGACCTGGTTTACCCGCCTAAAACGCTGCGCGCACTGCAGTCGGTGCGCGGCGGCGCGCTCGGCAAGGTGCTGTGGGTACGTTCGCGCGAGACGCACCCAGGTCCGCACAGCGACTGGTTCTTCAACAAGGAGCTGGCCGGAGGGGGCGCCATCGTGGACATGGGCTGCCACTGCATCGAGATCGGTCGCAACTTCATCGGCAAGGATGTCCGGCCGGTGGAAGTGATGTGCTGGGCCGACACCCAGGTGCACCCCATCGAGGCGGAGGATAGTGCGGTAGGCCTGGTACGCTACGCCAACGGGGCACTGGGCCAGTTCGAGGTGAGCTGGACATTCCGCGGCGGCATGGACCTGCGTGATGAGGTGTCGGGCACTGAAGGCACCATTTGGCTCAACCACTGGCTGCGCACCGGATTCGAGTTGTTTACTACCGCCGGCGAGAGCGGGTATGTGGCGGAGAAGACCGAATCGCAGACAGGCTGGCTGTTCCCGGTGGGCGACGAGACAGGCGGGTTGGGCTACCGCGACATGTTCGTGGACATGCTCGATGCGCTGGATGCCGGGCAACAACCGCGTGAGACGTTCTACGATGGTTATGTCGTCAACGCCATCATGGATGCGGCATACAGATCCGTGCAGTCAAAGAGGTGGGAGCCTATCGAGCTGGCGGACTGGCGCGGGCAGGCTGAAGCAGGCGGGCAGGTTGAGCTCAAAGACTACGACGTCGACTACTATCTGATCAAAGAGGAAAAGCTACCCGATGGCCGCACCAAGGTGATCTTGAAGCACAAGGCCAGCGGCAGCATCTCACAAAAGGTCGTCGAGCAGCACTAAAAAGTCCATCAATGCAGGTGCGACCTAAGATCTGAACTCCATGAGCCCGGCGCGCGGGCCAGGTTCACCGTGCCGGAGATCAGGCTTATCAGCCGATTCACCCAGCTCAGCAGTTCTGCCGGTACACCCGAGGGGCTGGCTACATCTACAGCGCTGTCTGTACGAATAGTGACATACGCGCTACGTGATCGCGTTTCCATTTGATCTGCACCAGACTGGCTGCCACGTCGAACGGGGCTCCCTGGCCTTCGTGCTCGTCGCGCACCATCTCCTCAAACAGCGCGCCTTCGTCCGGAACCTCGCAATGTTCCGCACGCAACTGCCCGCCCGAGCAGAACTTCCCACCCGGTCGGGCAAACCTGAGAGAGTGGCCTGTTCAGGCGAGATTGAGGGCCGCTTCCACATTAATGACTGATAACAATCAACTCACCGACTTTACAGGGTGTATTCATGCCTGATTTAAGGCACGCGCTTATCGTTACGGTTATGAATTTCATGGGTGAGTGTGGAGGGAGTGCATGACACAAGCTTATTTTTCTGAAAAGACGAATGCGGCGAAGGCGAATCCGCTACGCCGCACAGGAATACGGGTTTTTGCCGCAGCGACAATAGCTGTACTTTTAGCGGGATGCAGCGGTATACCCAGCGTTACGATTTCTGTTAACACGGCGACCCGTTCTGCAACAACATCATCGACGGCGCCGGCAGTCGCAGTTAAGCCGACAGCAGTGCCGAATAACATAAAGACAGCACCCAGCGCTCAAGCGTCCGCCGGCTCGACTTCCAGCAGCGTACCTGCTGCGACTGCGCAACCCGAAGCGGCTAAAGCGCTACCCGCAACGACCAATGTGTCCAATGCGGTAACGGACGCGATCAAGAGCGTCATCCAATTGGGTAACCAGGAAGAAGTGAAGGCCATTGCGAACCATGATGTCACCGTTATGCGCGACACGGCTACTTCATCCTACTATACCCAATTGACTCAGACATATAACGATCTGGTGAACTCAGGTGTGACCGCCATCAAGCTCGATAAACTGGTCTGGGGCAAGGTCACATTACAGGGCACGACTGGCGCACAGGCCACCACGATCGAGACCTGGAGCACTAAATTCTCGGATGGCAGCACGCTGCAGGAAACGGACACCAACGTCTACACGCTGGTCCTGCAAGGCAGCACCTGGTTGGTACAGAACGACCAGTATCCAAACACGCGCCCGCAACCTTCGACATCGGGCAACACGGGTACGACTAACCCATCGACACCGTTGACGCCGGCCGCTTCGACAGGTTCGATTCAGTCCCAGTCGCGCAACTGGTCTGGATATAACGCCACGACCGGCACCTTTACCTCTGTGTCTGGCACCTGGAAGGTTCCAAGCGTT
Source organism: Chloroflexota bacterium (assembly GCA_021788625.1). GTDB lineage: Bacteria > Chloroflexota > Anaerolineae > J036 > Brachytrichaceae > CAIXPS01. The sequence goes on along the minus strand of JAJYKL010000098.1, from coordinate 9,609 downwards.
AACACTGGATCGACTGGTGCAGACGCGACCTGGATTGGGATTGGGGGAGTGAAGGCAACGGATTTGATTCAGGCTGGGACTCAGGCAGTTGTCCAATCAGGACAGGTGGCTTATTCAGCCTGGTGGGAGACATTGCCGCAGTCGTCACAGACGGTTCCGCTCAATATCAACGCCGGCGATACGGTGAGTGTCACCATTTCGCAGCAGACCAGTGGCAAGTGGCAGATTACCATGGTTGACCAGACCACTGGCGATTCGTACAGCCGGAGTGTGACCTATAAGTCCTCGCTTTCTTCAGCAGAGTGGGTTGAGGAAGCACCCGCAGTAGGTCGCGGATCACTGCTGCCTCTGGACAACTTTGGGACGGTCGCCTTCAGCAATGCCACAGCCATTGACAACGGCAAGCAGCTCACTCTTGAGCAAACTGGTGCGAAGCCAGTCACGATGTACGGTTCCTCCGGCCAGGCGCTCGCGCAGCCGTCCGTGATCGGCACGGATGGAAGCAGCTTCACAGTCAGCCGCACCAGCGCGTCGTCGTCCTTCAGCCTCGGGCCCGGCATCCGCTCGCGCAGTCGCTACCAGCCGTAAGCGCGTTTAGCGCCTCACAGTGATTCATTAGCGCGGCGCCATTTCTAAAGAGTGGCGCCGCGCCGCTGTTTTCGTGCAGAGCGAACCCTGGTCAGACAATCCCCTTTGCTCAAAGACCTACACGCTCACTCACCATCAACCGTTATCGCCAACAGCATTCGCCCGCCCAAGTGTGGCACAGGCCGGAAAAAGGATCTGTCTGCCCACCCGTTACGCAACCACGCGTCAGATGATAAACTCGGGCCATGCCGAAGATCAATCCAGCCCTTGGCTACGAAGCCATCCTCGATCGGGTGCTGCTTACCGAAGAGCAACTGCAGAGCCGCATCTCTGAACTGGCTACGCAGATTTCACGTGATTACGCCGGGATGGACCTGCTTTTAATCTGCATCCTGCGCGGCGGTGTGGTGTTTCTCAGCGACCTGATGCGCAAACTCACCATCCCCCATCACATCGACTTCATGGCCGTATCGTCCTATGGAGTGGGTGCCCGCACGAACAGCGGCAAGCCGCGCATCGTGCTGGACTTGAACACCGACATCCGTGGCCGGTACGTGCTGCTGGTGGAGGACATCGTGGACAGCGGCATCACGCTGGACCACGTGCTGCGCCTGCTGCAGACGCGCGAGCCGGCCAGCCTTGATGTATGCGTGCTGCTGAATAAAGCCGACCGCCGCGTGGTTCATATCCCGACCCGCTACGTCGGCTTCTCCATCCCTAATGAGTTCGTGTTCGGTTACGGGCTGGACATAGACGAGCTGTACCGCAATCTACCCTTTGTCGGCGTGGTCAAGCAGGAGTATCAATAATCTACCAGTCCGTGTGTCACCATACAAGGATGAACAATACCAAGCTATGCATTACCGTCCTCGCATCACACTCCGTCGAATAGTGAAGCGCATCGTCCTGGGTTTGCTCGCGTTTGTTGTCGTAGTGGGTGTGGCCACAGGTGGAACGTTTTACTATTTCACGCGCCAGTCTTTCCCACAGATCGACGGCACACTCAACCTGCCTGGCCTGTCAGGGGATGTGACCATCATTCGTGACCAATTCGGCGTGCCTCAGATCTACGCCGACACGTCCGAGGACCTCTTTCGTGCGGAGGGGTTCGTCCACGCACAGGATCGTTACTTCCAGATGGAGTTCCAGCGCCGTATTGGGGAGGGGCGACTATCGGAGCTGTTTGGCGCGAGCGCCCTGCCGCAGGACAAAACCATCCGTATGTTAGGCTGGAACCGTACCGCGACAGCCGAGGTGGCTACCCTGACGCCGGAAGCGCGCACCATGCTGGAAGCTTATTCTGATGGTGTGAATGCGTACGCCTTGGCGAACCCGGACAAACTCAGTTTCGAGTTCCGCATATTGGGCCTGATTGGCCGGCCGTGGAAGCCGGAAGCGTGGAAACCGGCAGACTCCCTGGCCTGGGGCGAAGCCATGGCATGGGACCTGAGCAGCAATATGGACCAGGAGCAATTGCGCGCGGCGCTCATAGCGAGAGGCGGCCAGGACCTGGCCAATACGCTGTTGCCGTCCTATCCACCTGATGCACCGGTCATCGTGCCGAGCCCTGTAAGCGGGGCGAACGGGAGCATGGGAGCCATGGGGCAGGGCAAAGGGAGAGCAGACGCACTGGACGCCCCAACTCTCGCTCCGACGCGGCCCCGCTCCTACACTCCTACTCTCACAGATGTCGCGCCGCTGCTGGCACTGTACCGCCAGGATCAGGCATTAGCGCAAGTCACCGGGCTGACCCACGACAGCGAGATCGGCAGCAACAACTGGGTCATCGGTCCTGCGCGCACCACGACCGGTTCTCCCCTGCTGGCCAATGACCCGCACCTGGGGCTCATGATGCCCTCCATCTGGTATCAGGTGGGATTGCATTGCCGGACCTTGAGCGAACGCTGCCCCTACGATGTAGTGGGCGTGTCGTTCCCTGGCGCGCCAGGGGTCATCATTGGGCACAATAACCGCATCGCCTGGGGCGTGACCAGCGCGGAAGACGACGTGCAAGACCTGTACATTGAGCATGCCAACCCGGCCAACCCCAATGAGTTCGAATACCAGGGTCACTATGAACCGGCGCAGGTCGTGACCGAGACGATCAACGTAGCAGGTCAGGACAAGCCGGTGGTCTTGCACGTGCGCATCACACGGCATGGGCCGATTATCAACGATGCGGGCGATGGCAGCAGCTCCTCCGGCAGCCCACTCTATGCCCTGCGCTGGACCGGGATGGAACCGAACGCTATCTTCCAGAGCGTGTTGATGCTGGACCGCGCCCAAAACTGGGACGACTTCCGCAACGCCCTGCACTACTGGGATGTTCCCGCGCAGAACTTCGTGTATGCCGACGTGGATGGCAACATTGGCTATCAGATGCCCGGGCGCGTGCCGATCCGGCTCAAAGGCGATGGCAGCATTCCCGTCCCAGGCTGGACCGGTGAGTATGAATGGGCTGGCTACATCCCGTTCGATCAATTGCCCTCCCTATACAATCCACCCGATGGATATATCGCGACTGCGAACAACGCTATCGTGGACAGCAAGTACCCCTATCTCATCGCTAAAGACTGGGACTATGGGTACCGTGCCCGGCGCATCCGGCAGATGATCCTGGCCAAACCGAAGCTCTCGCTGGATGACATGAAGCAGATGCAGGCCGATACGCAGAGCCTTTTCGCCGGCGAAGTGCTGCCCTATCTGGAGAAGCTGGATGTGAGTCAGGAAGGCAAGCCTATACAGGATGCCCTGGCGGCCCTGAAACAATGGAACCAACGCTCTACGCGCGGCTCGGTTGGATCGTTGATCTTCGAGACGTTCTGGCTGAGGCTGGCTCATACACTCTTCGACCGTGCGCTGGGCAAGGAACTATCTGATAAGGCCATCAGTACAGGCACTGCGACGAAGACGGCTTTACGCAACGTGCTGGCTGACCCGTCGTCTCACTGGTGGAGCGACGCGGCCCGATCCAGCACAGCCTCCGGCACGCCAGATGCGCGTGACACCGTGCTCTTACAGACACTGCGCGATACGGTCGCCACACTGCAAGCCCGTTATGGCACCGATATGAAACAGTGGCTATGGGGCCGGGTGCACACCGTTACGTTTACCAACCAGACTCTTGGCAAAAGTGGCATCCCAGTGATCGAAAGTATCTTCAATCGCGGGCCGTATGCCGTGGACGGTGCACCGGCCGATGTGGACAATACCGCTGGCGACGAGTCAATGCAGGTGACCAGCGGGCCATCGTGGCGCATGATCGTGGACCTGGGCGACTTTAGCCGATCCGTGGCGATCCACACCACCGGGCAGAGCGGTCACGTCTATAACCCACACTATGACGACATGATCCGACCGTGGCTCGAGGTGCAATATCACCCACTCTTCACCACACGCGATGACATTCTGAGCAAAGCTGAAGGCACTCTGACGCTGCGGCCCTGATCGCCACCGCACAACCCGCCTGTTGAGAAAGTGGAGATCCATCCGGACACCCGCATCCGGCAAAGTGCGGTAACATATTGGATGGTTGCATCGTCCCCCGTCGCGAGCCATCCTTGAAATCCACATTCAGTAACAGGCATACATATCCAAAGAGGTGAGCGGTGGACTTAGCTCGTCTGGTTGGTGGGGTGTTTTATGACGTTCAGCGCCCAGGATGATGAGCGGCTGCGGAATATCCATAAGCGATTCCATGCATTACAGGTAGTTCTGGATGATCTGCCCGAGCCGAGGCGACTCGAGCTTGAAGCCGATCTGAGTTCCCTGAATGATGCGTTGACGGAGCTGGAAGCCGGTGAGGTGGAACAGCGCCAGCACCACGGCGACCTGGTCCGGACTCAACAGCAGTTGGAGACGGAGCGAAAACACTACGAAGACCTGTTCGAGTTTGCCCCCGACGGTTACCTGGTCACCAGCCCGCAGGGCCTCGTCCTGCAAGCTAATCGCGCTGCGACCCGCTTCTATGAGCTGGAAGATGGCGATCTATTAGGCCGCTGGATCTGGCACTTCTGCACCGACGAGACTATGCAGAATGAGGTGCGACGCTGGCTGGAGCAGGCGACTCCTGCCGCTCCACCGCGCACGTGGCGGGTGACAATGCACACTCTCCACGATCGCCCGTTTGTTGCGGATGTGCACATCGCACTGGCGCACGACGCGGTCGGAGACCTGACTGAGTTACGCTGGCTGGTGCGTGACATCTCGGACCACGCTCAGGCTGAAGAGCACTTGCTGGCCAGCCAACAACAACTGATGGAGGCGCAACAAATCGCTCATCTGGGTAGTTGGGACTGGCACATGGCGACCCACCTCGTCACCTGGTCCGACGAGATGATCCGCCTTTGTGGTGCCGACCCTGTGGTCCACGACCTGACTTATCAAGACTTCCTGGCGTACATTCATCCTGACGACCGCGAACGAGTGAACCACATTCTGGATGACGCTCTGTGTAACCGGCAGCCGTTTGCATTCGAGTACCGTGTGGTGCGACCCGGCGGGCACGCCCGCACCCTGCTGGCTCGCGGGCAGGTCATTTTGGATGCACAGGACAAGCCTGTTCGCATGGTCGGCATCGCCCAGGATATTACGGATTCCAGGCAGGCTTCGAAGCAGATCCAGCAATTGAATGAGTGGTTGGAGCAGCGCGTGGTTGAGCGAGCCACGCAGTTGGTCAATGTCAACGAGGAGCTGCGCCACGAAATATCAGAGCGCTCGCATACCGAGGCCGCTCTGCATACAGCCCTGGAACGCTCACAGGAGCTGTACCAGATCAGCCGCCAGATCGCCTCGGTACGCATACCAGCCGATGTGCTGCAAGCGCTTATCCTGAGCAATCACCTGCAACACATCAACCGTGTCGCGATCCTGCTATTCGATCACCCGTGGCTGGACCAGGTTCCCGACCAGCTGATGGTCCTGGCGTCGTGGCGAGGTGACGCCAGCCTGGTGAGCATGGAAGGGAATCGGTTCGCCTTCGAAGAATATGGTTTTGCCGATCTATTCGTACCGGATCAGCCTGTGCATGTGTACGACGTGGAGTCGGATACCCGCGTGAACTCCACAGCACGCGACTGGTATCGCCTGCTGAAGACCCGTTCCGTGTCATGGTTTCCTCTGGTCGCTTCAGGCAACTGGTATGGCATGCTATCCCTGCATTCTGAGCTGCCCAGTAAGGCGAGTCCGGAAGATCTTCGCCATCTCTGTGGCCTGGTGGACCAGGCCGCGGTGGCGATCTATAACACTCGTCTGCTGGAGACCGAGGAGAGGGCACTCCACGAAGCGGAGGTGGCCAACACCCTGAAGATGAAGTTCCTGGCCATGATTAGCCACGAGTTGCGTACGCCGCTCACGTCCATCAAGGGATTTGCGACCACGCTGCTGGCTGATGATGTGCAATGGGAACCCGATCAGCAGCGCGATTTCCTGCAAACTATCGACCAGGAAGCTGATAAGCTCACGAGCATGATCGACCAGCTGCTGGACCTGTCGCGCCTGCAAACCGGGGCGTTGCGGATCAAGCCGGTTCCGGTCCCCTTCGCCGACATCTTGAACACGGCTATGATGCCACTGCAGAAGGCGACGCAAAACCACCACTTCAGCATCAAAGCACCAGCCGATTTACCTCCCCTGAACGCCGACCGCCAGCGCATTGCGCAGGTTCTGGTACATCTGGTGGGCAACGCAGCCAAATATACGCCGCCGCAGAAAACCATCAACCTCACGGCGTATGAGGAAGGGCAATTCGTGCGCATCGGCGTGCGCGACGAGGGACCAGGCATCCCGCTAGAGGAACGCACGAAAATCTTTCAGGCGTTCCAGCGAGGTGAGCAGGCGCAGCGCACGCGGGGCGCCGGCCTGGGCCTGGCAATCTGTAGAGCACTAGTCGAGGCACATGGCGGAACCATATGGGTGCAGGATCATGAGGGGCCCGGTACGCTGATGGTGTTCACCCTTCCCAAGGCATAACCAAGATCCGAGACTGGCGGGTGGCGGCATGACAGGGGAAATCCTTCAATCAGTCATCTCTCATCACTCGTCTCTCATCTAGTACCGGTAGAATCAACCCGTGCAGAAAGCTTCGTTTTACGTTCGAGACATCCCCATTTACGGAGATGTCATTCTGGCGCCGATGGACGGCTATTCGGACAGGCCTTTCCGTGTGCTGTGCCGTGAATACGGTTCTGCCATGAGCTACACCGAGTTCGTCGCCGTGGAGGCGGTTATCTACGCAGCCAGAAAGGCCATGCGCACGCTCGAATATGACCCGGCGGAGATGCCACAGATGGCATTCCAGATCTTCGGGGCAGACGAAGATAAGATCGTCCTGGCGGCCCAGAAGCTGGAGGCATTGCGGCCTGGCATTATCGATTTGAATATGGGTTGCTCAGTGCCTAATGTCAGCGGGCGCGGCGCAGGTGCCGGTCTGCTGCGCGAACCAGCCAAGATCGAACGCATTTTCAGGCGCCTTACAACCAGCCTGCACGTGCCCGTGACGGGCAAGATACGCCTGGGCTGGGACCGCCAGACGCGCAACTACCTGGAAGTAGCCAGAATCATGGAAGAGAGTGGCGCGTCGCTGATCGCGGTGCATGGTCGTACCAGGGAGATGAAGTACTCAGGCTCCGCCGACTGGGACGCCATCGCCGAGGTGAAGCAGGCCGTGCGCATTCCCGTAATCGGCAACGGCGACGTGAAGACCGCCGCGGACATCGATCGCATGAAGGCGCACACGGGCGTCGATGGCGTGATGATTGCGCGCGCCGCAATCGGCAATCCGTGGATCTTTCAGCGCCGCGATCGCAGCCAGGTGACGGTGCACGATATGGTCTGCCTGCAGAAGCGCCACCTGCAACTGATGGTGGATTATTACGGAGACTACGGCCTGGTCCTTTTCCGTAAGCACGCGGTGCGTTACATTGTCGGCTTGCCCGGCGCCGCGGAGCTGCGCCAAACCCTGGTCACCTGCCGGTCACCGTCACACTTCGTGGAGTTGATTGAGGCGTTTGAGGAGCGTACTGTCCGGGGCGACTACGAAGGTCACGGCGTGGAGGTTGCCGGGAGTGAGCGGCAGGATGCTGGACTCGAGTGCCACGTCGGGCAGCGCGCCATGGTTCCCGTTCCAGAAGCTTCGGCCTGCCGGGCGGCTGAATGAAGTTGGGTATCAGGTATGAGTGACTATTCCTCCTATCCCGATTTGTTGCGTGATGTGCTGGAAGCTTTCGCAGAGAATCCGGCCGACCGCAACGTAATGCTTATTGAGTATGCGGACCAGTTCAAAGGGGTGCCCGAGGAGATCGCGCGCCGTCCCTATCCGGCAGCGAACCGCGTGCCGCATTGCGAATCCGATAGTTACGTGTTTGTGGAACCGCGAGAAAGCGGCCAGGCCATGCAGTACTACTTCGCTGTTGAGAACCCGTTCGGCGTGTCGGCGCGTGCGCTCTCGGCCATCCTGGACTCGACGATTAATGGTCTGAGCGCCGAACAGATTGCGCACATGCCCATCGACGACATCGTGCCAACTCTGTTCGGGCCGCACATTTCGATGGGCAAGGGTCAGGGACTGATGGGTATCTGCTCAATGGTCAAAGCCATGGCGCAACGCACCGCCCGAGATGCAAAAGTCGAAGAATTAAGAAAAGGAATGCGCGATGAATAAGCCGACCTTGTTGAGCAGACCCGCCATCCCGTCCGCTACGGACCGCCTGGAGCTTATTGCTGCCCTGCGTTCCGCGGTAGCCAGCGCGATGAGCGTGAGCGGTTATACCTTTGGGGAGAATGGCGTGATCACCTTACGTGGTCGCCTGCTCAAGCCGCCGGAGCTTGCCTACCGTCCCATGCGCACGAGTGTAGAACGCCTGGGTTATACGCCCTTCCTGAAAGAAGCAGAGGGCGAGGAGGGTGTATACGAGTTAATGGTGGTGCCGGGTGTGGTGCCACGCGCCAAGTCCGACGCGCGGGTGAATCTGTTGCTCTATGTTGCCACGCTGATTTCGGTCATCTTTTCCTATGCGCTGATGTCGAGTGCAACGGGTGGCATTGACATCGCGGCAGGCCTGATGTTCGGCCTGACACTGATGACCATCCTGACCGCACATGAGATGGGACACTATGTGGTGGGACGATTGCGAGGTGCACCTGTCTCGCTACCCTATTTCATCCCGCTGCCCCTGATCTCACCGTTTGGCACATTAGGCGCTGTTATCGTGCAGCGTGAACCTTTTGAAGATCGTCGCACACTGCTGGAAGTGGGACTGGCCGGGCCGATTGCAGGCTTCGTGGTCGCGCTGCCCTTCCTTGTTATTGGGCTGGCGCTCACCAAAGTGCAGGTGATGAGTGGAACCGGTCTGGCATTCGGAGACTCGCTGTTGAGTATGTTCCTGAAGATAGCCCAGTTCGGGCGCTACATCTCCAGCATGGGCTTGCACGAGCATCCCATCTACATCGCAGCGTGGTTTGGGTTGCTGGTGACGGGCATCAACCTGATCCCGGCCGGACAGTTGGACGGCGGTCACGTGGCCTATGCCCTGTTGGGGCCTAAGGCAAAGTACCTGTCGTATGCGATGATCGGCGCGTTCATCGTGCTGTCAATCACAGTGTCTGACAGTTGGATCTTGTGGTCGGTGCTGCTGTTCTTCCTCGGGCGCAGTCACCCGCCCGCGCTGAATCAGGCTACGAAGCTGCAGCCCGTGCATGTGGCACTGGCGGTGGTGGCGCTGCTGATCTTGGTGCTGGTGTTCATGCCCAACCCGTTGTACCAGGTGTGAGCGACGGCGAAAAGAAAGCGGATCAGACCACTTCGGTGCCCGTTTTGCCGGTGAAGTCGTGCCCTGTATGCGTGCTCGCGATGATGGAGAACCCGGGTTCGCCCTTGGGTTTGTACTGGAGCAGCTTGCAGTTGAACGCAAGATATTGGGCATTTATCCTGAGCTGGTCGAAGGGTACATCCTGAGCTTATCGAAGGGTACATCCTGAGCTGGTCGAAGGGTACATCCTGAGCTTTGGGATTGCCCCGCTTCA
>JAJYKL010000015.1 GCA_021788625.1 Chloroflexota bacterium | reverse complement strand
GGTAGTTACAGTGCAGGCCAGCAACTTACGTGTACCTTCACTACCTGGTTCGACAGCCTCGAGTATCGCCTGACCTTGCGCGTGTGCGGGAATAGTCAGCGTATACCATGCCAGTTGCACGCGGCCCACTTTACTTCTTGCGCCCAGAGTGGCTTGCTGCTCTGCCTGCCAGCCAGAACCACGCAAACGCAATATGGCTGATTGTGCAGGTTCTGCGGTTTTTCGCCAGAGCGCCGTTACACGAAATGTCTGACCTGGCTGAAGGATGCAGCGGCTACTTCCTGATGGTGTGATTAACGAAATTGATACGGATGTGGAAACCGTTATAAAGTGAAAGGCGTCCAGCTCTGTAATATCAGCTTCTGAACGAGGAATCGCCAGTGTGCCAATCTGCACTACTTGCCCAACAGGCGTTTTACCTTTCATGACGTCAAGGCCATGCAACGACTGAGCACCGTATAAGCTCAGCATTAATGGGTACAACCCCGGAGGTGTGCCGGTTGGGTAATTCAGAAGTATGTAGCTCTTGCCGCTCTGTCCCAACGGCCAGAATAATGACGATACCTGGTGGTTGTCACGCAAGTCGGAATCGCCACGGGTAAACAACCATCCCTGTGGGTTCTGTAAACCAATACTCGCCCGATACGGTTCCTGATGGCCGACAGCGTCCTTATCAATCAGTTTCCAGCCACTCATAACACACACTCGGCGCGTACCGGTGATAATCGTGGTATCAGTCGAAGCAAATAACCCAAACGAGATAGATTGTGAGGGCAGCGGTTGGGCTTCGATATGACCGGGATGATCATAACCGGTTGTTGTCAGGCCAACCACTGTATACGTACTGGGCGGTTGTGTTGTAACAGCTCCCAGCAGGCATGGGTATATGCCGCGTAAATCCGCCGGACTCTGGTACCACGTTAACACTTCTACATGCTCAGCATGCAGCGCGTTAAGATGCTCAGCAATAGTCTGCCATGATGTGTCTAGCGGGATACCAACGATCTGCGCGCGGATCCCGATCTTCGAGGCGTAATATGCCAGTGTGGGTTCCCAACCATAGGGGATCACAATTGCATCATGCGCAGGTAGCCGCGCGTAATAAGTAGCAATGGCGCGAAAGTCATCATGCTGGTAAATGGGATTGCCTTCGGTCTGGCGTAGAGCTTCATAACCAGTGCCAATTACCATCAGGGCTGCTATTGCCAGAAAAGTATGCCGCCATGCAAAAGCCAACGGTCGCAGCACCTTCGCATGAGAAGCAATAAACACTTGCCGATTGAATGCTTCCATGCCAACGGCGATGACTACCAGTATGGCAGGCACCCCTGCGATGAAATATCGTGGATGGAAATCTATATGAGCGCCCCAGATAATAGCCAGCTCAGCCACTGGCACAAGCAGCGCCTGTGATATGAGTAGGTAGAGGCGTGCAGACCTGCGCCACCATAATGCCGCGATCAGTGAAGCGATTGCGGTGACGCCCAAAACACTGATCAGTATTAATAGTATGGGGTCAGAATTGAGGAGGGCTGCTTCTCCTGTGAAGTATGACTGCCAGACATCCCACACGACCATGGGTGTGAGTGCGGGGACAGTATTGAGTGCGGAGCCCGTTGGTCTTTGAGTGAGGAGCCAGGGTAAATAGGCTAGCGCAATACCGCACTGGCTGGCTAACCATACACCCACTTTTCGCCATGCTCGCCTGATTCCCCAGGCGACTATGACTAAGGCATTGAGCCAGGCGACAAGGGCTACAGCCAGGTTGTGAGTATAGAGCGCCAACAACTCGGTAGCCAATATGGCCACTAGAAGCGTTCGGTCTGGGGAGCGCAGAAACCTGTCGAGCAAAAGCAACAAGATGAGCGCGAAGATCGGGACGGCAATGTAAGCTCGAATCTCCTGCGAATATACCCATAGCAGAGGGGACACGGCCACGAATGCGGCCGAAATCAAAGCGGCTGGCTTGCCGAACCAACGCCATACGAGGCGTGTCGTGAGAGCGATGATGAGGACGCCGAAAGTCACCGACCAGAAGCGCAGGAGCCACACCCCATCGCCAACCAGGTGCATCCACGCACTGAGCGTAATGTAAAAAAGAGGAGGTGTATTGGGATCTGTGCCCTGGGCTCCCCATGCGAGGGGATGATACGAGCTGAAGATAGACCAGGCTTCGTCATGCCACAGGCTTTGCGTACCCAGGTTCCATAGACGCAAGGCAAAACCAAACAGGATAATCAAGCCCAGCAATGCAGTTGAAAAGCGAAGACCTGTCGATTTGCTTGGCATAGACGCACAATACCTAATATCCTATCTTAGTCCCGCTTGCATCTGGTATGAACTCCATGCACGCTCATTTCTCTAGTTGCCATACTCTCCAATCTACGCGTTCGGTTGTGTAAACAGTTTTTCACAGAACCTACATTATCGGTACCTATAAACGTACAATGTGGTCTGCGCTGATCTCTGCATCGATATCAAGCCAGATCCTTAACATCAGGCAGGTGTCACATGTGTGCAGAACAGCATGAATTCCATGAGAAGGAAAGTGCAAAGCTTACTGGTTGGCATGAGCTGGTAAAGGGATATCCGTGGTTCGAGGGACAAGAGCGATACCCCCTGCCAGCCTATTCTGAATTCACTCCGCCGCCACGCCTGGGACGCTCTCCATACGGTTTCCTCGATGACACACTATTTCATGAAGACGATCCGTATGGATGGTACGTCTCAGAAATGGATGAAGAGTATCAGCTTAGACCCGGACTGGAGCACATCTCCCGGCAGGTGATGAGTCACCTACTTCATCTGGGGCAGGGCAAGTCAGACTACCACATCGCTGGTCATGGCGGCCAGAACTTGCTAGACAATCCCTATTGGCCCCCTGAGCTGGCAGATCGTGCTGGACAACTGCGACATGAACGCTTTGTGTCATTCCTGCCATTCGCATTGTCAAAGACACAGGACGATAAGGCGCGTGTTATCTGGACGCTGTTTGGCGGCAGTGAGCAGGGACTCGAAGTTACTTTCTGGAAGAGCTTTTATAGGGCACCCGGACAAGAGCAGAAAGCCGATGATGGCATGGGCTTTTTCATCCGTCTTCTCTCCACTATTTATAACGAGAACCTATCTACACCAGAGCAATTACATGCAGCCGGCTTTCGGATCCTGGTTGGAAATACGCACAGCCACCATGAGAAGCCCGAAACCCTGCTGCCTGCCTGGACGCGAGCGTTCGTCATGGAGGAACATGCGCCGGTGCAAGGAGTTCGCTACTTATTAACTTTTGCACCTTTTAGCCAGCTTCCTGTTGAAGTGCGCCAGGCGTATCTGTCAGGTTTGCTGCACCTGATTCCATTTCCTGGCAGCCTGGTATATCTGGGAATGAAAACTTATCAACACCTACAGCAGCAACTGCCACTGGCGATGCAGATACCGCTTTTGCGCCTGGTCGCTCGACACGCTGGACTGGAAGGATTGCGTGTGCCCCAAACAGGATGGCTACACCAGCCACATCCCGGTATGGAATCTGATGCAGTGCAAAAAGAGTTGCTCCAGGAAACCTATGCCCGCACGCACCGCTGGGATCGCGTTCACCGCTACGAGGACGAACTGGCGTTGACGCCCCGAGTAGCGAAAGTGAATAAGGTACTTTTCGGCACGGACCTTGAAACCCTTGACCTCTATGACAAACCCATGGCCCGAAACTGCCAGATCTGGGATCGGAATTTTGATCTTTTACTCGATGGACCTCATGCCACACCCAGGCAGATTCATAAAGCAGAGGCCGCATTAACTGAGGGAGGGCTGTTTGCTTATCGTTTCCAGTTTCCGGCGATGCAAGTTGGCGTGCACGAAGTGTACTGGCACAGACCAGTCGTCGCTTATCTATCGCAACATGATGAACAGGTGATGATTTTCCCAGATGCACCGCTTGGATACCTGACTGCTTATACACCGGATTACAGCAACCTGGCCCATCCGGTCGAATTGTGGCCACGCCTGCTGCGCCGACCTGTCTATTTGGCTGCTTTGACGGGTTTTCACAGTCCGCATGACCACTATGCCCATCAAACATCGCTCAATATCATTTCGTTACTGGAGGTGTGGCGCCAATCGGGACAGCAATCGCTCTCGCGTGACTTCGCACGCCAGATTGTGCGTGTGGCTAAAGACGAAAGCCTGGATGATTGGCTTGCTTCCCTGAAGGAACGAAGTATTGATCCGCATGCATATCAGTTGGTACAGGCATCGCTGCAAGAAATTATTGCGTCTGCCGGTGATGCGGAGAAGGCGATTGTCCCCGGCAGCATTCCAGATCCCATTACCTACCACGAAACCCGAAAACGGGACTTTGAGGTTTCTTACTGGAACGACATCAAGACTCTTTCCGATGGTAGCTACCTGACCAAAGACAACGCTGATGTGGTGCTTGACCCAACCACCGAAGGAGAAGTGACCCATCATCACCGCGACCTGGACTACTTGGGTGATTATCTGATCAGGCGACACCGCGATGCTATCGCGAAGGCTGGTATGGAAGGTCGCGCCAGATGTGGTGAGCTTCCGTTCCACTGGCGAACTGACTTCGATTTTCCACTCTTTGGCGGGTGGAAGAGTAACCAGGAAGGCCACGCCTATGAACGCGACATACTGGTATACATCCCAGGCAACGATCACAGTCAATGCGTTATATTAGCCGACCATTATGACACCGCATACATGGAAGACATCTACTATGCATCACGTGGTGGTAATGGAGCCCGTAAAGCTGCGGCAGGCGCCGATGATAACGACTCGGCGACTGCGACGCTGCTGCAAGCCGCACCCATCTATTTGCACCTCGCGCGTGAAGGCAAGTTGCAGCGAGATATATGGCTGCTGCACCTGACGGGGGAGGAATTCCCGGCTGACAGCCTGGGCGCACGGCATTTTTGCCAGGCAGTAGTGGAGAAAACACTGCGGCTCCACCTGGAAGCGGACCAGTGGATTGATCTGTCAAATACACGGGTGGCAGGTCTGTATGTCATGGATATGATTGCTCATAACCGCGACTCGGATCGAAATATCTTCCAGATATCGCCAGGTATGGGTCTTCAATCGCTGCAACTGGCGAGGCAGGCACACATAGCCAATATGATCTGGAATAACGCGACACGAGAGTGGAACATGAGCCCTGAACGAGTGGGGTGTGGACATGGCAAGCGCAGTCAGGACGGATCAACTATCCCTGACATTTCCAAATATCTGAGTTTAGGTGGTGAGGTTCGTACGGTAAACGACCCTGCCAGTTCATTGTTCAATACCGATGGACAGATCTTCTCGGATACTGGCATACCGGCTGTACTGTTCATGGAGAACTATGACATAAACCGCACGGGTTACCACGATAGCCTGGACACCATGGCTAATATAGACCTGGACTATGGAGCTGCGTTGGCAGCAATTGCGATAGAAACCGTAGCACGAGTTGCCTGCTTAGTTGATATTCAGAGTGGGTGATAACTTAAACGCACCACGCTGCCATCCAGGTAACGGATTCGCACATGGTTCTGTGCCATCCCTGGCCTTAGTCCGGCTCTGCAGAGCATGACTGGTGAAAATGCTCTCATCGAGCTTTCATGCAAGTGCGAGCGCTGTGGAATAAACTGTGCAAGACTGACAACCTGTTTAAGGCGAGTTCGGCCGTGGTTCGTATCTGCTACAGGATATGTCAGCGGTGAAAGGTTCCCTGGCCAACCAGCCGCGCCCCCACACGTGCGGTTTACCTGGGAACCATTTACGTTTTCTGCCCAGTATTGCTTCCTGGATTAACCTCGCTCGAAGCCAGCCTTGATTGAAAATACTGATATATCAGGCACTATATCTTGGGGTACACTGGAAACCAGCCAGGGCTCATCGAGCTAACGTGGATATCTCATAAAACAGGAGGCATGTCATGAAAGTGATCCTCGCCATCGTCCAGGCAGAGGATGCCAACCACGTCATAAAGAAACTGGTCGATGATGGTCATCGAGTGACTCGCGTAGCGACCACGGGAGGGTGGCTGCGACGTGAGAATGCCACCCTGCTGATAGGAACTGCTAATGACCAGGTGGACCGTGTACTTGAGATACTTAAAACTACAGGACAACGACGCATCATTCTGACGAGCATACCCATGGAATACACCGGCGTTACCAATGCCAGCGTATTCGAAGTGGAAGTAGGAGGTGCTACGGTATTTGTTCTTGATGTGGCTGAATACCAGCGTCTCTAAAACAAGATCGCTGCTAAGGTTTTTTTACCAGCTCAAGGTAAATCTACTCACCAGGCTGCAGAAACTACTGGTAAGGCAAGCCTATAATGAAAACCACCTGCGAATTCCGTCACAAGCAGACGCATAGACACATATAAGGCGGTAGCGTATGGATAGTCTCAGTCTTGTACTCGCACGGGCGCAATTTACGATAACGACGGTTTACCATTTCTTCTTTGTTCCCCTTACGCTTGGCCTGACGATTTTTGTTGCCGTCATGCAGACTCGTCACCTTGTCACCGGCGACGACAAATATAAACGAATGACGGCGTTCTGGGGAAAGCTCATGCTCATCAACTTCGCGATGGGCGTAGTTACGGGCATCGTACAAGAGTTCCAGTTTGGCATGAACTGGTCGGAATATTCGCGCTTCGTCGGCGACATTTTTGGTGCGCCTTTGGCTATTGAGGCACTGGTTGCCTTCTTTATCGAGTCCACTTTTCTAGGGCTGTGGATCTTTGGCGAAGCTAAACTCCCTCATACCATCCATCTGCTAACCATCTGGCTGGTCGCAATCGCCGCTAATATTTCTGCATTTTGGATTCTGGTAGCTAACTCGTTTATGCAAAATCCGGTTGGGTTCCATATAGCTGCTAGCGGACGGGCAGAGATGACCGATTTCATCGCCCTGATCACCAATCCCAATGTGCTGCTGCAATGGCCGCATGTTGTCTTGGGTGGCCTGACGACCGCGAGCTTCTTCATTTCAGGGATAAGTGCTTTCCGATTGCGACAGAAAGGGCAAGCAGATCGACAGATATTTCACATATCGCTGCGCTGGGGTTTGGCAGTCGGGACGGTGGCGGTATTGGGCACCATGATCTTTGGCCATTTACAGGGCCAACGTATTGCAGACACGCAGCCTATGAAGCTGGCGGCTGCCGAAGGACTCTGGAATTCCGAGAATCCAGCCAGTATGTCGATGTTCCAGATAGGTGACGAGAAAAGCAGAACGTCGGTTATCAATATCCGTATACCGTCGTTACTGAGCCTCCTGACCTACAACACGCCCAATGGCATGGTGCAAGGCATAAACGAACTCCAACAGGAATTTGTTCAGAAATATGGGCCAGGGGACTACGTGCCTCCTTTTATCTGGCTCACGTACTGGAGCTTCCGTGGTATGGTCGGAGCCGGTACGCTCATGTTTGCTTTGGGGGTCATCGGTCTGGTTATTGAATGGCGTAAAAGCGCTATCAGCAATGCATGGTTCCTTCTGGCGCTAAATGCTGCCATTGTCTTGCCCTATCTGGCCAACACGACAGGTTGGCTACTAACCGAGGTTGGGCGTCAGCCCTGGATTGTTAACGGATTGCTGCGAGTGGAGCAAGCGATTTCGCCGAATGTCGGAATTGTGGAGCTGGCCATCTCATTGCTCGGATTTACGTTGGTTTATGGTGGGTTAGCCGTTGCGGATATATACCTTCTGCAAAAAAACGCTCGTTCGAGCGTTGGGGAGGTATTACACCTGGACGATGTGGAAGTGGGCAGGGGTATACACGCGGAAAACCACCTTGTGGGGTATTAAAGTCAGGGAAGGTGTGCCATGGACCTGCAGACGATCTGGTTTGTCCTGATCACGATACTGTTCAGCGGCTTTTTTGTTCTGGAGGGCTTCGATTACGGCGTGGGAATACTATTGCCCTTCGTCGGAAAGACCGATGCAGAACGGCGCCTGATCATCAACACCATTGGCCCGCTCTGGGATGGAAATGAAGTGTGGCTGATCACAGCAGGTGGAGCGATGTTCGCGGCTTTCCCCAGCTGGTATGCCACTTTGTTCAGCGGTTATTACCTGGCGCTCTTCCTGATCTTACTGGCGCTCATCATACGCGGAGTGGCTTTCGAGTTCCGCAGCAAGGACGATCGACCTGGTTGGCGTCAGTTTTGGGATTGGGCTATTTTTATAGGAAGTTCGGTTCCGGCGTTTCTCTGGGGTGTGGCTGTGGCAGATTTTATTCGAGGCGTACCCATTGGCGCCGGCATGCAATACATCGGCACCTTCTTCGATCTACTAAGTCCCTATGCACTCATCGGTGGCTTCCTTACGCTTTCGGTGTTTATCCTGCACGGTGGACTGTTTTTGAATCTGAAGACGGACGGACTGGTACATGACCGTGTAGAGCAGGTAACCCGTAGCGCCTGGGTACCAGTCCTGGTTCTGGTCATAACTTTCGCCGCTTTGAGCGCCACGCAGACCGATTTATATGCCACGTTCTCCTGGGTGAAAGTGGCTGCCCTGGCCATGACATTGATTGCGTTATTGCTGGTTGCCGTTCTGATCCGCAGAAAGCGCTTTGGCCTGGCGTTCACCGGGACAGCCATAATGCTTGTTTCCATCACAGTTCTGGTGTTTGCATCGATGTATCCGCGCGTCATGCCATCCAGCCTTGGAGCTGAATATGATCTGACAATCTATAACGCCTCGTCCAGCCCTTACACGCTGCATGTGATGACGATCATTGCACTCACGCTGGTTCCGGTGGTGATTGCCTACCAGGGCTGGAGTTACTGGATTTTCCGAAAGCGATTAACAACGCAAAGCCATCTGGAGTATTAGGCTTCGTCAGGTAATCACAGGTTAGCTCGTCCTACTGGCAAACGCGAGCGGCATACTCTCCTGGTGCACAGTGGGTGTCCGATATGGTTTGGATGGACGGTGAATGCAACAAATGTGCGTTTATGGCGTGAACTGCACCTGGTCCGCTCGTGGCTATTAGGGAGCATCCTTTTACAAGGCGTCCTGGCTGGTGTTGTTTTAGCTCAGTCAGCTTTGATCAGCCGTATCATTAACGCCATTTTTTTGCAGCAGGCAGTCATAACAGGAGTGACCTCCCATCTTGTATTATTGGGATTGGTCATTACACTGCGAGCCTTGTTGAACCTGGGTGTCAGCAAAAGTGCTTGTGAGATGGCCATAAACATCAAGAGCAACTTGCGCCAGCGGCTAATCGATCATCTGCATAAGTTAGGCCCTGTCGCGTTGCAGAACCTCCAGCCAGAGAGCCGGCATCAGACCGCAAATGCAATGCAATCCGATGGGAGATTAGGACCCTTAACCGGCTTTGAGGACCAGTTCATAACAAGTGATGATAAGCCAACCGTAGGGGTGTCGGCAAATCTGGCTTTGACCGCTGTCGATGGCATTGAAGCGCTAGACGTCTTTTATCGCGACTTTATACCCAGCACGACGGCAGCGTTGATCATGCCCTTGATCATGCTTATTATCGTCGTGGCTATTGATCCTCTTACCGCCGTCGTCCTCCTGATCACGGCTCCGCTCATCCCATTGTTTATGTGGTTGATCGGCTCGGCTGCCGGACACTTAGCGCAGAGGCAGTTCAAGCTCATGCACCAGCTTGGCTCACACTTTATTGATGTTGTACAGGGGCTGGAGACGCTAAAGCTTTTTAACCGCAGCCGGTCACAGGAACAGGTGATTGCACGGATTACGAATCGATTTCGCATCGCAACAATGCGTGTACTGCGAGTGTCCTTTTTGTCCGGTTTGGTGCTTGAGATGCTCTCCACTTTGAGCATCGCCGTGGTAGCAGTCGAAGTGGGGCTACGTTTATTGGAGGGAGGCATTGTATTCGAGCCAGCTATGTTCCTTCTCATTATTGCTCCTGAGTTTTATTTACCTCTGAGGACTCTCGGCACCAGGTTCCATGCTGCTGCGTCGAGTACCGCAGCGGCTGATACCATCTACCGACTACTCGACCAATCCCTACCCGCGAAGTCGGTCACCGTTCAGAGCAGTTCAGCGTGTTCATCCATACCCACTTCGATGCATATTCGGTTTGACCGGGTGAAATACACCTATCCGGGAACATTCCGTCCAGCACTGAATGAAGTCACCCTGGAGATACTCGCGGGGCAACGAGTGGCACTGGTAGGCGCAAGCGGTAGCGGTAAGAGCACCCTGGCTAACCTGCTGCTGGGCTTTATCACGCCCGATGAGGGAGCTCTTTCCGTCGATGGTGCCGATCTGGCAAGTCTGGCTATGGAAGACTGGCGAAAGCACGTCGCCTGGGTACCCCAGCGACCATACCTCTATAACACAACCCTGTTCGAGAATATTCTCCTGGGCAGGCCGGATGCTTCACGTGAAGAGGTGATGCGTTACGCTCAGATAGCTGGTGCGCATGATTTCATCAGTCAGTTGCCACAGCGATATATGACGCGTTGTGGTGAACGGGGCTTACGGTTGAGCGCAGGGCAGGCGACGCGCATCGCAATCGCTCGAGCGCTGCTCAAAGACGCTCCACTTCTTATTTTCGACGAAGGTACGGCAAACCTCGACAGGTATAACGAAGCAACAGTGCAATACGCGCTGGAGCAGATGACGCCTAACCGCACTGCATTAGTGATTGCCCACCGCCTGAATACCGTTATGAATGCTGACTTAATCTATGTGCTGGATGAAGGGCGGGTGGTTGAGACGGGCACTCACTCCGCGCTTATCGCGCGATCTGGTGTGTATCAACGGCTTGTTGCGGCATTCACAGGAGAGAGCGTTGGCACCTGAAAATCTCAAGGCACTGCCAGCTCTCCGCAGGCTAGCTGGATACCTTTGGCCGACATGGCGAGGCATCGCTGCATCGGTTGTGCTCGCTACCCTCACCATTTTAAGCAGCGTGGGACTAATGGCTACTTCGGCGTGGCTGATCTCCCAAGCTGCGTTACAACCCTCTATTGCTGCATTGGAGGTCAGTGTTGTAGCGGTTCGTTTCTTTGGCATCTCGCGTGGGGTTCTGCGATACCGTGAACGCCTTATCTCGCATGACACGACATTCCGGCTGCTGGCTGAGTGGCGTGTGCGTCTTTTTCATGCCATGGAGCCACTCGTTCCGGTGCAAATGGCTGGCTATCGTAGTGGTGACCTGCTTGCACGCCTGGTGAGCGATGTGGAATCGCTCCAGGAGTTCTATCTGCGAGCTGTGGCACCACCATTGGTGGCGTTGTTGACATCAGTTGTCGTGCTGCTCTTTTTCGGTATGTTCGATCCTTTGATCGCAATCGTGCTCCTCACATTCCTCATTACCGCAGGGGTGGGCTTACCCTGTCTCGTATGGTGGAAGGGGCAACGCTTCGGTGCTGCGCTGGTCACAGCGAGGGCGGATTTACACGCAGCACTGCTCGACTCGATACAAGGCATGGCGGACAGCCTGATCTATGGGCAAAACCACATGACACAAGAGGTTGTGAATCGTGTATTGAACCGGATGGCTGTGCTGGAATGGCGACTTGGTTGGTTGGATAGCATGCAACTGGCTCTGGGCATACTTGCTGTGAATGGTGCTGCACTAAGTGTGCTTATTGTGGCTATTCCGCGCGTTAATAGCATTTACCTAGCAACGCTAGCCCTGGCGGCAGTCGCGGTATTTGAGGCAATAACACCCCTTGCACAAACGGCTACACAACTGAGTCGTGGTCTCGGTGCAGTTCAACGCCTGTTTTCCATCATCGATCGCTCACCCGGCATCGCAGTGGATCATCAGCCATCCCCAGTGCCCAAGGATTACAGTCTGTGCTTTAACCATGTATCATTTCGCTACAATCCAGCCGATTTAGCTGTGTTCGACGACCTGACCTTTACAGTACGTGCCGGGCAGCGCGTCGCATTACTCGGGCCTAGTGGCAGCGGAAAGTCCACCCTCGTAAACCTGCTGGTGCGTTTTTGGGAACCTCAGGCAGGTTCCATAATGCTGGGCGGTTATGATCTGCGGCAATACGATCCCGAGCAACTACGTCAGATGATTGGGGTCATGTCGCAGCGCACGCATGTGTTCAACACCACACTCCGAGAGAACATCAGGCTGGCTCGACCCAGCGCGAGCGATGATGACGTGGAGCATGCTGCGCGACTGGCCGAGGTACACGATGCCATCATGGCATTGCCTGGCGGTTACGAATCAGACGCGGGCGAAGATGGCAATCGCTTGAGCAGTGGCGAGCGCCAGCGCATCGCACTGGCACGCGTGCTATTGAAAGATGCTCCCGTACTGGTCCTGGACGAGCCAACCGCATACCTGGATGCCATCACTGAAAGAGCCATCTGGGAGAATATCCTGCGAGTCTCCGCCGGGCAGACGCTTATAGTCCTGACACATCGCCTGCTTTTTGCTGAGCGATTTGATGCTTGTGTGCAGTTGGCAGGATAGTTTGTGCACCGTATTACAGGAACATGCCAAAATCAGTATGAATTGGCTGGCACCAATCTACTCGCACCAGGCACTTTCAGGCGCAAAAAGATCCTAGTACGATGGGAGATCAGCATGCAAATGCAAGGGGCAGTCGCAATCGTAACAGGAAGTGGCGGCGTGATCGGGCGCAGCATCGCACGCGAGTTCGCGCGACGCGGTGCACGTATAGTCTGTGCTTCAATCGACGACGATGACCTTGACGAGACAGTGCGACTCATTGGCAGAGACGGGGGGCACGCCCTCGCCGTTCCAACCGATGTGACTGATCAGCGTCAGGTCAAACGGATGGCAAAAGTGACACTCGATGCATTGGGCAGTATTGATATGCTGGTAAATAACGCCGGTATCTTCCACGCCATTGGTGCCCTTTGGGAGGTGGACCCCAACACTTGGTGGACCGATGTAACGACCAACCTCTATGGTTCATTTCTATGCATTCATACGGTATTACCGTACATGCTTGGTCGTAACCGAGGTGTGATCATAAATATGGCGGGCGGAGGATACGATCAGCCCAATGCCGGCGGCACAGGCTACGCTGCCTCAAAAGCAGGACTGATGCGCCTGACGGACACACTATCAGCCGAACTGGGCGAGGATTCGGGCATACAGGTATATGGATTCTGGCCGGGTTTTGTACGCTCGCGCATGACCCAGATGCTTGCCGAAACGTCGCAAGGACAACGATGGTTACCGCATGTGAGGCATGGGCTGCAGGTACATGAAGATCATCCACCGCAGGACGTTGGCCGAGCTATGGTTGAGCTTATCCAGATCTCGCAGCCAGCGCTTTCAGGGCGCATCTTTACGTATGACGATGACTTCGAGCAGGTGGCTCAACAGGCTGTTCAGATCCAGCAATATGACCTGCGACAGTTACGGATGAAAAAGAATGAGCAGGTGTGAGCCACACCAATAGTGGCCAGCATCCTGGCAGTGATTGGATGAACTAATGAGGCTGTACCAGACGATGTCCAGTGTACCCGGCCAGTAACGGCGGATGGATGAATTGATCGACAAGCTGGTGAATACGCTCGTAATTTGGCAACAAGACTGCGCCGCCTGTTGGTGTTGTCCAGGGCTGCGCAGCTTGCACGTCTATGGTGAGGTGCGTAATACCCTGCTTGGGCAAACTCCTGGCATAGAGTAGCAGGCGTATTGCTTCGGTAAGGTCCAGATCGGTTGATATGGAATCATGAAGTGTACTCATGATCGCCGGTGCATGGGAGAGTAAGTCTGGCAGTGCGCCACTACTCAGAACCCGATCACGTAAAGCCAGAAGAATCTGTTGCTGTCGTTGCATGCGGACAAAATCGCTGGATTGATGGCGGGTGCGAGCATACTTTAGTGCGGTGGCACCGTCCATGTGATGCCAGCCCTTGCTGATTACGAATGGATCGAAACCAAAGCTCATATTGGGATAAGTGGGATCGTTAATGTTCTGGTCTACATATACATCGATTCCTCCGACCAGGTCGATTAGTTTTGTAAAGGCAGTAAAGTTTACACGCACGTAATGCTGGATTGGAATGCCCAATAAAGCGGATACAGCCTGTTCTGCATAGGCTGGTCCACCCAAAGCCTGTGCCGTATTGATACGCCCCTGGTTGTGGTCAGGCAGTGTCACATACAAGTCGCGGGGGATACTCAGCATACCGGCTGTTTGGGTAGCTGGGTCAACCGTGATAACGATCATCGTATCGGTATTGGATTTTGCCGCATTCTCGCCTGGACGCTGATCAATGCCTAACAGTAGAATATTCAAACGCTGTGTACCTTGCCAGGGACGCAGTGGCACCGGAGTAACCGTCGCCACGTTGACCTCAGGCACGTAGGTTGCGGCAGGTGAGGGTGAAGGCAGATTAATCGCTTGATCGGAGGGCTGCTGGTGACCCGTTTGAACGCCGGCTACACCAGTTACTTTTAGCACAGGCGTGATTTCACGAGATTGTGCCAGTGCTGTTTGCTGCTCTTGACGCATTACATATACAGCACCCATGCATAACCCGAGAGTCACCACTACAGCGGTTACAGCCAGAACCAATATTAGCGAAGTGCGGTTACGTGGCATGCCAATTCCAGGTCCAAGCTTTTTCCCCATATCAAATTCCTAGATTGGGAGAGTGCAACACAAGATACCAGCCGTTATGGACAAAAATACGACGATGTGTTCTGGCTCGTGGCAAAACGATGCTACGCTCCCCCAAAACCTAATTTTACTCCTATGGCATATGGACCTGTTTTTAGGGCTCGCATTTGAGTAATGGGTTCTGAACACACGTCGTCTGCAATGCAGGAATGTTAACCGGTGCGATAATACAGGTCACGCATCACAGTCACGTTGACGGTTTTTGTGTTGTGTTGAAAATTGCTTGGGATCTTGATTGTTCTCGGATTTGTTTGGTGATGGAGTTGCTTGGAGGGAATGCAGAATGAGGCGTTTTCCCCTTATCATTGGTATTCTGGTGGGGCTGTTGACAGGTGTGGTGGTGGTTGTTCTCACGTACCTCGGGTCGAACTACGTAAGACTTCCCTTTGTACCCTTTGACCTTTTTGAGTTCACCATACGCGTTCTACCTGGTGCTGTGGTGAACTTTGGGCTGGGTACGATGATCCAGATCTTGACAGTGTTGCGCATGGGCCCACTTGACCAAACTGCAAAACTGGCCGAGATGGCGCTGGCGATAGCGGAGTTCCTTGCGCTTTCAACAGTGGGTGGTGTGGTCATCGCCTTTTTCAATGAACGCACGAGACCCAGCCACCGTCCCCTGGTTGTTTCTACTGTAGCGGGTGTTTTGTTCATACTCGCCTTTCTTATTGAAACCTTCCCAGGGGCTAAAGCAGGCACAATCATTGTCGACGCCATCTGGTTGGCGTTCGTATATGGAGTCTGGGGCTTGACTGTCGGCTGGATACTACATAAGACAGCGCCAGCAGGAATTATTACACATGAAGATGTTGAACACACCCGAGTGGACCAGACTCGGCGGAACATCCTGTATCTGGGTGGCATGGCAGTCGTGGCAGCTGCGGCGAGCGCGATTGGCATAACAGAAGCGCTGGACGCTAATCATCAAGCAGCGGCGGAAGCTCAGAAGAGTGCTGCGGGCACACGGACTGGCGCTCTTCCTGCTGCACAAGCTACTACAACTGCCACACCAGCACCCACTCCAGTGGTACTCCCGACTTCATCTGGACCAGCCGCTTCACCATCACAGGTCGTCTTACAAGCACGTATAAAACCAGCTCCTGGCACCCGCCCTGAGATAACGGCGAATAAGGATTTCTACCGGGTGGATATCAACCTGCTACCGCCTTCGGTTGATGCATCCACGTGGAGATTAACTCTTAACGGCCTGGTGCAGAAGCCTATCACACTTACCCTCGACCAGATCCGCGCCCGGCCTTCCTTTTCGCAATACATCACACTGGAGTGCATCTCGAATCCTTTGGGAGGAGACCTGATCAGCACTACCCTCTATACCGGAATACGGTTGAAGGACCTGCTCCAGGAGGCAGGTTTGAAACCGGCTGCCAAAGCGCTCGCAATCCAGGCGGTTGATGGCTTCTATGAGAGTGTGCCTATGGCAGATATGATGGACGAACGGACATTACTCGTCTACGAGATGAACGGTAAACCCTTGCCAGTGGAGCATGGATTCCCACTCCGTATATACATCCCTAACCGCTATGGCATGAAACAACCCAAGTGGATCACGAGCATGGAAGTGTTGGATCACGACGGACCAGGGTATTGGGTGGATCGCGGTTGGAGCGCCCAGGCAATCCCGCAGACAACATCTGTAATTGATGGTGACACAACAGCCAGCGTAAACCAGACATCTCACATGATGTCCTTTGGTGGCATCGCATACGCTGGCGCGCGAGGCATCAGCAAAGTGGAAGTGCAGGTCGACAGCCATCCGTGGGAAGCTGCACAGTTACGCATACCCCCCCTCAGCCAGCTTACTTGGGTGCAATGGCGATATGACTGGCCGGTGCAGCCTGGCGACCACCAACTTAGTGTTCGTGCATATGACGGTCACGGAAAAATGCAGAACGTGCAAATGAACCCAGAGTTCCCCGATGGCGCCACGGGGATTTTTAGCTGGGCTTTCAAGGTCTAGTGGATTGCCGGACCACAACGAAGGTCTGGATCAGAAGCCTCATATTCCCATGTGTTCCCATATAAGATGGGACCGCTAGCGCCAAGCTTCCCAATATTCATTCCCGAATGACGGGAAATAATTCCCGGCAATATAGCGGCTTCGTCTCATGACAACGGGATGCTGCAGCGCTAGGATGTTTTTATCCGGTCGCAGGGAATGCTCAATCACCAACTCGTTAACCTTGAAGCAACCGCAGCAGCATCCCAAGTTCGATCAAACCGAGATCAATTCAAGTCGATACAAGCCATGTTCATAAAGGAGGCAGCGTATATCAAGCAAGTCAAACATAACCTGCAGGATTTAAAGGGAGTACTCGAAGACGGTGATCGGATTGGTGAAGGCGCAAGCGTGATCTATAACGAAATGGACGAGATTGTCATCATGCATGTAGAGTCGCTATGCTTCGCCCTGAGCCAGGCTGCAGAGATCACCGGCAAAATCATACAGGAAATGCTGGAATTAGAGGAACGCACATCCAGGATATTCGTCTGGCGTCCGGCCTGATGGAGTTTATGGTGCGCGTCCTTTATATAAATAATGCCCGCATGGGCAGTAATTCGTCGGAGGGAAAATGGCCGCATCCCAAGTTCGATCAGACAGAGATCAGTTGAAGCAGATTCAGGGTATGTTCAACCAGGAGGCCGAAAAAGTCGAGCAGACCTTTCGCGACTTATCGGGCAAGATGGACACACTCCAGGGTGGCGATTGGATTGGTGAAGGTGCCAATCAGTTCTACAAGGAGATGGAGGAAACCATCATCCCACATATGAACGCCCTGCGCGACGCCCTGAATCAGGCTGGCGAAACTACCGGCAAAATTATACAGGAAATGCAGGATCTGGAAGACCAAACGTCCAAGATGTTCGTTTGGCGTCTAGCCTAACGGGAGGTGAATCGTCATGGATCAAAGAATGAATTATGAGTCGATGAGTGCGATGTCCGACTCATTCAAGAAAGCCGCGCAACAGCTTGGTGAGACAAAAAACGTGATGACTAAGGTCGCCCAGATGATGGAGCAGGGTGCTCTGCAAGGCACCGGCGGCGAAATGTTCTGCAGTGCTATCAATGAAAAACTCGTGAAGAAACTGGAGAACTACATGGATAGCATGAACGACATGAGCAAAAACATCGATGAGGCGGTCTCGAAGATACGGGACGGCGTAGCCACGGCGAAGTCGCGCTTTGCGTGACCCTTACATTTTAGGAGGTAAATATCATGGGTGGTGGAGTTTTCCAGGTAATTTTTGGACAGGTTGACCAATCCATGTCGATGGTGAATCAAGCGAAGAGCATTTCTACAAATGTGCAACAGACAATCCAGGGCTACCCGAACATTGTCGGGGCAGCATGGATCGGCGGTGACGCCGATGCATTTGCCGAGAAGGTGATGACCAAGCTTTTACCAGCTATTGCGGAGCTTATCGCTGCCATCGCAGGGGTTAACCTGAACCTGACCGACGCGCTTGATGCAGTCAACTCGGCTGACCAGAAGATCCAGGGGTATGCAAACCAACTGGGCGATATGTTTGGCGGCTTATAGCAACGTTTATCAGATTGCTACCATCCCAGGAGGATATGACAATGGCCGGACAAGTTGTACAAATGGATTACACGGTCATCGGGAATGTTTCCAAGGGCTTTAATACTGCTCATGAGACTCTCGATGCCGTGGCGAAGATTCTAGAGGCCGCCGTCCAGATTTTACGAGCGGCAGCGTTTTTTAGCATGGGCACCACATTGGCGCTCGCCAACTACCTGGATGTCATTAAGCAAAAGGTGGAAAAACTTTCGAAGGCGTGTGTTTACTTCAGTCAGAACCTGGCTCGTGCTATTGGCGATCACCAGAAGGGAGACGTAGAAGGTAAGCACTACTTTGAAGGCGAGCTGGACCTATAGTTTGGTCACAGGAGGCAGAAGGGGCGCGGGTTGACGGTATACCGCTTAGCGGAAATCCGCATTCCGTGCCCCTTTTGTTGCTGCATAATTGTGTCGTGCGTATTACGAGATATTCTGGTGGTGTCACACGGGAGGCATGACCATGCCAACGCCAAAAGTACGGGTTGAATACGACCAACTCTCGAAAATCGCCCAACTCTTTGACCAGCAGGCTGACGTTACTGAGCACACGCAGCAGGAACTGACACAGAAGGAAGATGTCCTGCAAGGAGGCGATTGGCAAGGTGAAGGCGCCCAGGCGTTTTACTCCGAGATGTCGGATAGCGTCATCCCTGCTTTTAAGCGACTCGTTAATGCCTTGCGTGCCGCGGCCAAGACGACTCAAGATATCCATAACCTGATCCAGCAGACTGAAGAGAGCACCAGCGGCATATTTAAGAAGGGCGCACAGCAGGTTGCTGCAGGACGCTCTGCCGAGGGGATGGCTGCCATGGGTGGCGCAGCGGCTGCAGCCTTCGCTACGGCTACTGCATTTGCTGGCGGAGCTGCAGGTGCGGCTGGAGCAGGCGCATCCAGCATGCCATCATGGTTGCAGAACCTAATGGGCAATTCGAGCAGCTCACGCGGCGTAGACCCAACATTGGACCAATTCGTCGACCAGATCCATGACGCGCGCAATGCTCTACTTGGGAGTGCCAGTAGTGATGGAGATTTCCCCAGCCAACAGATACTGGATGCTGTCAAGAGGGACCTAACGGGCCAATCTCAATTAGCACAGAACGGTTGGCAACAGGCTGGTAGTGGCTCGGGTGGAGGCTCAGGAGGTGGTTCGGGAGGCGGCTCGGGATCCGGATCAAATACCCCAACCGACGCTACCAAACCTCAGACCGGGGGAGGTGGAGGTGGTGGAGGCCAGCAACAAAGCGAGTCACTGGGTGGTGGAGGGCTAGGACTAGGTTCCAACAGCCAGTCCAGTGGTCAGCAGGGCATTGTGTCCAATACAACTCCAGCCAGTGGTGGATCAAGTGGAGGTTTCTTTGGGGGAGGTGGTGCGGGTTCTTTCGGCGCATCCGTTGTGGCTGGTATTACGCGTGCGGCAGGGGGAGAAGGTGCCCCCATAGCTCAAGTGATCCTGACCGTAGGTGCATCTGCGGGAGGTCTGCTATTTGCAACCAAAGGCGGGGGAGCTGGCGCCTGGGCACCAGGACAGTTCGCCCAGCAGAATGCTTCGCCAATCTATCGTATGGCACGCGGATAATTGGTTTACGCAGACCTGCGATAGTGATCATTACCACACAAACGACCACAGGTTAGAAGTTTGTACGTGTACAGGAGGCAACTGAATGGCACAGCCCGTATTGCTGCGACTTAGCCCAGCGGAATGGATGTTATGTGTGATGGTAGTTCAACCTGATGCCGATGCAGCCCTGGCTCAGAGCGTCAACCGAACGATGTCACCAGAACGCTTGCAAGGTTCACTACAGACGGCGCGCGATGTTCTCCTGGCACGTGATCTTGCCCACCTGATGCCAAATGGAAAACTTGACATCAATCCTGTGGTGCGACTATGTGCTCGAGCTGTGCTTACCCCACGCGCCAGCTTCGGGTTAACTGTGATTGAGCCAGACGGGTCATCCAGTGTTACTTTTTATAACTGGCTCCCGGGTTTCACAATCGGAACCTGGGTGGATGAAAACCAGATCCGCTCCTTTGAACTGTTGGATTCGAGCGATCTCATCGGGCTGCAAGTACTGACACGTTACCTGGGTAACGAGCCAATGGCTGGCGGGGAGTCAGCTGAGGTACGGAGTTTTACCGTGCAAGCTGCCACATTGCCCACATTGCCCGTAGACAAACCAGAGAAGGTAAACGGTTTGGCGACCGCCCTTGCTCGTGGCGGCCTTTCGGGTGATGATGCAACTGCTTTGGAGCATGCGTTTGCATCTCCCACCCGGCGAGCGGTTCTGGCCGCAGCGAGTAGCATCAACCCCAGAACCCGTACTCTTTTGTGGCTCATGGCGGATGGCAAAGTGTGGCTAATCGCGCAAGATACAGGTGCTGCAACGGTTAGCGTCAGCAGTGCAAACATGGCTGGACTCAACATGACGTTGAACACATACGTGCATGACGTTCTGGCAACGGTTAATAACACTTGACACCACGAAACCCTGGCGCCAATGCCTCAGGTCTCGTAATGGTAATTTTGGTAGACACTAACCCAGTGGCGCGTGGGATGCCTGAAGCAAGACCAGGAGTGCCAGAACGATGATTGCCAATAGAACGACTCCGATCACACCCATCAACACATAGAAACGCATGGGTACCGGTCGTTTCTCCGGCTGCGGTTTGCCGTATATCTTGTCCAGCGCTTGCCTGAGATGGTCAACACTGCCAAATCGTACACGCGGCGAAATCGCCTTCTCAACGATTTCCACCACGCCCGACGCGGCCAGCTCAGGTCTTTCCACCTGCAATGGAGTCAGATTTTTAATGACCGACTGACGCAAATCGTTGTCGTGTTGCAGGACAGGTTCATACCCCGGTTTACCTTTCAGCATCTCGAAGTAGATCATGCCCAGCGAGTACGCATCGGATGCTGGCAGCAGAGCGCTGGCACTCTTAGCAGCCGATACTTCGGGTGCCGTGTATGCGGGCTCGGAACGGCTCACAATCTCTGCGAAACGGTCAGGGTTAATCTTAGTGTCAGCAAGCCAGCCCAGATCTACCAAAGCAGGACGCATATGCCCCTGCGTGTCTTTATCGATCACAATGATATCGGGTGTCAGGTTCAGGTGTATCAGATTACGCGCAGAAAGGGGGTGCAGCGCACCTGCCAGGCTACTAACGATCCATGCAGCCTCGTAGTGCCATATCTGAGGCATCTCCAGGAGCATATCTCTGAGCACAACTCCATCAAAAGGGGCGAAGACGCTGAATACACGCGGAGTGCCATCCACCGAAAGCTCTCCATAAGGACGATTGGTTGGAGTCGGGTAAGGGGGGAGCAGTTGTGGAAGTACCGAACGCGCCGTAGGGCGGAACGACTGGAAAAACGAAGGTTTGGTGTCGGAATGGGGGAAGAGCTTACGAAGGAATTGTGCTTCTTCCTTAAGTCGTTCCTCACACTCAGGAGATGTGTGAGCCACCTTCACCCAGACTGGCTTGCCATCGCGTTCGGCCTCATAAATAGTGGCCGTTCGCCACACAGTGACCTGCTTGGTGATCTTCATGTCACCCAGGTAGTCACCATAACGAAACACAGAATAACCGGCTTCTGCCGGACAGTCTCTATCCTGGCACCAGAGGTTGCCATCCTGTGTCGAGCGACCGCATCGTTCACAATAGCGACTGATCATGTATCCTCATGCTTTGGTGCCAAACCTGTTGAGTTTTGCGCACCTTTCGTAACTTTGAGGCTTCCCGGCTTACCTTGACACTGGTTTTGTAAGGTGACACAATGTTATCACCCAGTGCGGTTTTACCATGGGTCATATGGCAAGGTTATTCTCCTATTCTAAGTGGCTACACACCACTGTCAACATTAAAACGGGCCAGGATGAACGGATTCAGCCTGACTAACGCGAATAGGAGCTAGTGGCACCGGAGTTGGTGCGCGCCAATCAAGATCATCTGACGGGCGCAGTACCATCCGGCGATAAGGGCGTGATCCGATGGCTATAGAATACATTGAAAGGCCGCCTCGTATACAACCCGAGTTGCCTTTTGGCGAGATAGAGCTACCGAAACCACCCACCGCAGAGAAGAACAGTGCGACAACGCTGATATCGACATTACTTCCAATCATCTCAGTTGCGGGGTTTCTTTTCACCACGGGCACTGGCAACGTAGCCATGATGATACCGATGGCACTGGCCGTGGTGGCATCTGTCGGCGTATCGTTATATCAAAGCGCTAAGGATAAAAAAGAGCAGGCAAGCAAGGAAAAAGCATATCGGGCCTTGCTGTTACAGATGCGCCAGGATATGGAGCGCTCACATAGCACGCAGCGTATCTATTACCACTATAACTACCCGAGTATTGAAACGGTGCTTGACATTGCTGCGCGCAAGGAAACCAGCCGATTTGGTTCGCGCTTGTGGGAACGCCGGTCAACCGATAGTGACTTCGGTGCTGTGCGGCTCGGTGTAGGCAGTCGTCCCTCAACGGTGATTTACAAAACCAGTGGTGGGGAAGAAGTCGACGAAAGCCCGCTGATGAAGGACGCGCGCCGACTGGCTGAGGACTCACGAGTCCTCACCGATGCACCGGTGTCCGTGCCTCTTAAGCCCTATATGGCGCCCGGACAGACGGAGACGACGATCCCAGCGCGTCACTCGATTGGCATCTATGGCAAGAACACGACGAACGTCTCGGACTACGCACGTGCGATGCTGGCGAGTTATATGGCGTTCCACTCCTCGCAGGATACACGAGTCTATGCCATTGGTTACCCTCAAGCGCATGCTGGTTGGGAGTGGGCAGAATGGATGCCGCACTGCTTTACGCGCAACATCGGCGACGACGAAGACTCGCGGCCGAAAGAATATGACCAGCTTTGCTTTGCCGGTGAAAAAGAGAAGGTTGCTGCATTCTGGCGGCGTATAAAGAAAGAACTCGATCAACGCCAGATCCGTCTACGTGACACTGGCGATAAAGAAAAGAAGACTGACGTCACGCTACCCTTCCTGGTTGTTGTCGTTGACATTCTGGGCGATATGCCGGCTGACTCACCGCTGAAGGACGTAGCTGCCGAGGCTGCGGTGGCCACCATTCTAAAGAGTGGACCGGTACTTGGCGCAGCCGTCATTTTCCTGGCCAATGACGCAGCCCATGTACCGAGCGATTGCCTGGCGATGGTTGAGGCGGCTTCGGTTGGCGAGCGCGTTGTGTTTCGTTATACCGAAGTGGGTATGAACTCACCCCGCTATCTGGGCGATGCCGATCAACTCAATACGGCAGATGCCAAGCAGAAATTCGCCGCGCTTTTGCGAAGACTGGACCTGGTTCGGCCCTTCGGCGCTGATGTCCCGAGATCGGTCACCATGCTACAGATGGAGTCGGTGGTGGAGCAGACAAAAATCGACACCATCGACAAAATCCCATACAAAGAGCACTGGGAGCACAGTCTGGTACCCAAGAACCAGGAATGGTTATCGGTACCGCTTGGTATGCTTAGCATGAAAGACGTGCGCACGCTTGTGTTTTCGGCCAAGGAAGGCGGCGATGGCGTGCATGGCATGATCGCGGGCACCACGGGATCTGGTAAGTCCGAACTGCTCATGACGATGATTGCGGGACTGGCCGTAAAGTATGACCCACGGATTGTCAATTTCGTGCTGGTGGACTATAAAGGCGGCTCAGCGTTCGAACCGTTCCGCAAGCTCCCTCATGTAGTAGACATTCTCACCAATTTACAGGGCAGCGCAGTGGAGCGCATGTTCGTCGCCATCCAGGCTGTAATGGAACAGCGAGCATCGCTACTGGCCAAGAGCGGAGTCAGCGACCTGGTGAAGTATCGTTCTGATGTAGCCCCAAGGTTAAAGCCAGACGATCCACGCCCGCGCACATTCCCACACCTTTTTATCGTCGTGGACGAGTTTGCAGAGATGATCACGGCCAATCCGGAATATAAACGGCAATTCGAGTCGATCACACGCCTGGGACGCTCCTTCGGTGTGACGCTCATTCTGGCTACGCAGCGACCTGCGGGTGTTGTATCGGATCAGATGCGCGCCAACATGAAATTCCGTATCTGTCTGCGTGTAGAAACACCAGACGATAGCAAGGAACTGCTCAGCTCACCGGATGCAGCATTCCTGCCCAACATCGGCGGGCGCGGTTATATTCAGAGCGGCAACGAACTCATGACCACGATCCAGGTCGCCTGGGCTGGAGGAAGCTACAGCGACGACCGCACGGTTGCCTTGAAGGATGTTATTTGGCTGGATGACGAAGTGCTGCCCACAGCTAAGTCATCGGACGCACCAAAGTATTCTGCCACGGAAGTGGCTGAAGCCCTGGGTATGAAACCTGGCGAGACGCCCAAGACAGTGCTCGACTGGATGGTAGGCGTGGCGGCCATCCGTGCCCAGCGTGAGGATGTTCCAAAGCAGACTAAACCATGGCCTGAGCCATTGCCCGAGTTTCTATCGCTTACGTCTCCAGTGGATGCTCGTTTTTTGAATACAGAGCGTACGACCGTAGATGGCGCCGTGGTGATTAATGAAAACGTAAGTACATGGCTGGATAACAACGATGAGAAGCCGTTGTGGAAACCCTACGATTGGAAGAATCCCCTGCCTTTAACTGCGGAAATTGGCTTTGTGGACAATCCATATAAAGCGGAACAGCGGATTTTAAAGCTGGATGTATCGGGCGAGCCCATTGTGCTGTTACGAGGTGCAGGCCGAGGCAAGAAGGTCTTCCTAAAAACGCTGCTGGTTGCGCTGGGTGCTCAACGCTCACCCGATTCTTTGCACATGTATGCCTTTGATTTTGGGCGCGGCGGCCTGAAAGCCGTCAGTGCCCTGCCACACCTGGGCGCAGCCGTGGACGCAAGTGAAGCCGCGCGCGTTG
This sequence comes from Chloroflexota bacterium, assembly GCA_021788625.1. Classification (GTDB taxonomy): domain Bacteria; phylum Chloroflexota; class Anaerolineae; order J036; family Brachytrichaceae; genus CAIXPS01. Next base: position 33,191 of record JAJYKL010000015.1, on the reverse strand, counting down.
AGCAACTCATGCGTATGCTGCGCAACTTCATCAACGAACGGCAGGAACGCCTGGCCAAGTACGCATCGCTTGCAGATCACAATGCCAAAAACCCGCAAAACGTACTGCCCGAGATTGTCGTGGTGGTTGAGAACTTTGCCGAGTTCAAGGAAAGCTATGAGCACCTGTTGCCGGAATTTATGGCTTTGGTACGTGATGGACGCGCATTCGGCATGTACTTCATCGTCACAGCAACCGTCATTAACGATCTGCCGGGGAAGCTATTCACTCTGTTCACCCAGCGCCTAACACTCACACAAAACGATCGTGCTCAGTATAGCGAAATTGTTGGCCCAGGGGCTCGTAACTTTGACAATGTTCCGGGACGGGGGCTCATTGCTATTGCGATAAAAGAAGGCGAGAAACCGCTGCCGCTGGAATTTCAGATCGGGATGCCAGGCAGGCAGGACGTGGCTGTTCCGGGGAGCGATCAGATTGATCCGTACCAGCTTCTCAGCCAGCGCATGGAACGCGTATGGACAGCGATGGGTGGTAAGCGTCCCAGCGCGGAGTTGCCGCGTTCGCTAACCTTACTCGATATGTTCGAGCTGGCGGACGCCAAGCCAGTCAAGAAGATCAGTGACCTGGACATTATAGGAAAGTGGCAGCGCAGCATGCAGCCAGCCAACCAGGAATGGCTGCGCGCGTGGCTTGGGCTTATCAGCAGTAAAGACCTCCGCATGATGGTTTTTCAGGCGCAGGCCGACGGCGTACACGGCATGGCGGCCGGCACGACCGGGTCTGGCAAGTCCGAAATGCTGCAAACATTGATTGCCGCAATGGCTATTCGTTACGATCCCCGAATCGTGAATTTTGTGCTCATCGACTATAAGGGTGGCCCCACCATCGAACCGTTCCGTAAGCTACCGCACGTCGTGGACATGGCGACCAACCTGCAGGGTAATGCGGTGGAGCGTATTTTTATCGCCATTAATGCGGAGATGAACCGGCGGTCCGACATCTTGGCCAAGGCAGGAGTCTCCGATCTGGTGGAATATCGCAAGAAGGTAATCCCGTCACTAAAACCCGATTCGCCCCTCCCCTTAACCTTCCCGCATCTGTTCATCATCGTGGATGAATTCGCCGAGATGGTGTCGCAGAATCCAGAATATAAGCAAAAGTTTGAGTCCATCACGCGGTTAGGCCGCTCGTTCGGTGTCTCACTACTACTGGCCACACAGCGTCCCACTGGGGTTGTCACCGATCAGATGCGTGCCAACATGAAGTTCCGCATTGCATTGAGAATGGAGACGCCGGAAGATAGCAAGGAACTACTGAAAAAACCCGACGCGGCGCGCCTGCCACAGATTGCCGGGCGTGGCTATGTGCAGGCAGGCACCGACCTGCTCACCGAGGTGCAGGTCGCCTGGAGTGGAGCGCCTTATAACCAGTTTGATAGCGATCCAGCATACCCATCGAACGAAGTACTCGTTGCACTGGAAAAAGTTGGCGATCCGCCCAGGTCGCTACTAGGCTGGCTGGTAGGAACGCTTGCGGCAGAAGCTAAAAAACAGAACATCCCCAAGCAGTTTAAGCCCTGGCCTGATCCACTCCCTGAGAAACTCCCTATAAATCAGCCAGTTGATGCATCCTATCTCCCTGAAATGAAGGAAGACAGCATCGTGCTCAGCCCTGCGCTGGCTTCGTGGGCCGATGAAGAACTGACGGTACCGGCTGACTTTATCAAGCATGGGTTGTGGCAACCTCACAACTGGGAGTCGCCATTACCCATGAAGGTGGCAATCGGGCTGGCCGATGATCCGTTCCACTCGTCCCAGCGCCGCCTGATCGTGGATATGGGAGGCGACCCCATAGTCGTCTTTGGCTCTAGCGGTCGGGGAAAGAGCACGCTCGTCAAGAGCCTGCTTTTCGCACTGGCTGCGGTGCGGTCTCCTTCAGAAGTAAACATTTATCTGCTGGACTTTGGACGAGGTGGTCTCCGCGCAGTCAGCCGGATGCCGCACTGCGGCGCCAGCATTGATGCCAGCCAGCCTGACCGTGTCGCAGCGTTGTTCCGCATGGTGCGGGGCTTGATGAATGAGCGGCAGGATCGCCTGTCGCACTATGCTTCGCTGGCCGACTATAACGCGCAACACAAAGACAACCCGGAGGTGATGTTCCCCTCCGTTGTCATCGCGATCGACAACTTTGCCGAATTCCGCGAAAACTATGAATCCATGTTTGGTGACCTGATCACACTGGTGCGTGACGGCAGACAATTCGGCATTTATTTTGTTATTACGGCCAACCAGTTAAGCGACGTACCCACCAAACTCTATAACCTGTTCGGTCAACGTCTCACGTTCACACTGGCTGATGCCACAGCCTATAGTGAGATAGTGGGGAAGGGCGCTCTGTCGCTGATGAATGTGCCCGGACGCGGGCTGGTCAATTTGGACGGCCAGCCACTCGAGTTTCATATTGCCACGCCTGTGATGGGTGCAGAAAAAGATCCTTTCACTCGCATCGCCGAGCGCATGGACACGGCGTGGGCTGCAGCGGGCGGCAAACGACCCAGTGCAGAAATCCCCAAGGCAATTACATTACTGGAAATGATGCAACTAGCAAAAGGCAAGCGCATGGATCGCATCGGTGATCTGGATATCGCCGCGAACTGGCGGCGCAGCATGCAACAGGCGAACCAGGAATGGCTAAGTGCTCCTTTGGGACTAGTTAGCAGCAAAGAAATCCGCACCATGATCTTCAACGCCAAAGCGGGGGGCGACGGGGTCCATGGTATGGCGGCTGGAACCACCGGGTCCGGCAAATCGGAGATGTTACAGACACTCATTGCCTCGTTGTGCATTAAGTACGACCCGCGGATCGTGAATTTCGTTTTGATAGATTACAAAGGTGGCCCAACGATTGAACCGTTCCGAAAGCTACCGCATGCAGTGGACCTGGCAACAAACCTGGAAGGCAATGCCGTGGAACGTATCTTCACTGCCATCAATGCGGAGATGAACCGGCGATCCGACATCCTGGCTAAAGCTGGCGTGGCTGATCTGGTGGATTACCGCAAGAAGGTGATACCCTCCCTGAAGCCTGACTCGCCGTTTCCCAGGACATTCCCGCATCTGTTCATCATTGTCGATGAGTTTGCCGAGATGGTGATGCAGAATCCGGACTACAAGCAAAAGTTCGAGTCAATCACTCGGCTGGGCCGTTCCTTTGGCGTTTCACTGCTACTGGCCACGCAACGCCCAACAGGCGCCGTCACAGACCAGATGCGCGCAAACATGAAGTACCGCCTTGCTCTACGCGTGGAAACGACAGACGACAGCAAGGAAATGATCGGGTGTCCCGATGCCGCAACTCTACCCGCCATTCCTGGCCGTGGCTATGTGCAGGTGGGCGGTGGCAACATGATGGAAATTCAGGTAGCGTACAGCGGGGCACCCTATGATGATACACGCCCCGATCCGCAGTACAAGACCGAGGAGATCCTCGATGCACTGGAGACGACGGATCCCCCCCGTTCGTTATTGGGCTGGCTGGTCGGTGTCATGGCAGTGGAAGCAAAACGACAAAATATCGCAAAGCAGTTTAAGCCATGGCCCAGTCCCTTGCCCGAGAAGCTGCCGATGAATCTGCCGGTCAACGCAGAATACATTCAGAAAGGCAAACTGGGTAATGAGATCGTGATCAACCCCGCCGTAGCTGCCTGGATGACGGACGAAGATGCCCAGCCGCTATGGGAAGCCCACGATTGGACTAAACCATTGCCAGTAAACGCCAATATAGGAATCATCGATAACACGCATCTGGCTGAACAGAGGTTGTTGAATGTCGACCTGACCGGTGACCCGTTAATTGTGTTTGGCGCAAGTGGTCGAGGTAAGACCACTTTTGTGAAGTCTCTGTTGATCGCGCTGGCCGCCCAACATCGTCCCGACGAGTTGCATATCTATATATTGGACTTTGGGCGTGGTGGCTTGAAGGCGCTGCGTGCCTTGCCACACGTCGGTGGCATTGTGGAAACAAATGAGGAAGAGCGGGTTGAGCGATTTATGCGCATGATCCGCAACTTTATCGACGACCGCCAGCAGAGGTTGCAAGCATACGACTCGCTCGACGACTATAACGCGAAGAATCCACAGAATCCCATGCAGGCAATCGTTGTGGTTGTTGATAATGCAATCGAGTTTCGGGAGTCGTACGATAAATATCTACCGGACATTATGTCTTTAGTACGCGATGGGCGTTCCTTTGGAGTGTACTTCGTTCTTACCGCTTCCTTATTGGGCGATATCTCCGGGAAGTTATTCAGCCTGCTAAATCAACGTATCACCTTTGCTCAGTCTGATCCGCTTGACTATATGACCATCATCGGCCGTGGCTCACCACGCATCAACGATGTGCCAGGACGCGGAATCTGCACCGGACTGGTGGACGATAAACCTACGCCGCTTGAGTTTCATACCGGTATTCCGCTCAGTAGCGATCCAACTGACCAGGTCGATTATTACCGAATATTGGTGCAGCGTATGGCGACGGCGTGGGGCAAGCTTGAATCGGAAGATGCATCCCTAAAGCAGAAGCGCGCGCGGCCGGTTGAGCCGCTGGCTAAGTTCGTGGAGATTGCCAATCTACTGCCGCCCTTAGGTCATGGTGGAGTGAGAATTAGCGTGCCTTTGGGAATCAACGACCTTGACCGCGAAGCATTGATGGTCGAGTTGGCAGCAAAGGGGCCGCATTGGATAATAATGGGGCCACCCGTCACTGGAAAGACGACTACCATGCGCGCACTGACTCTGGCTCTTGCGCATTGTTATTCACCGGAGCAAGTAGCTCTCATTTTAATTGATCCATCAGACCCATCGCGTCGGTTTTATAACTTTGGAGTCGATGGTACGTCTGCATCTGCCGACGGCTCGATCGACCCCAGTACGCGGCTGGACAACCTGCCACACGTTCTGGCTACTGTCTCCACGGCTAAAGAAATGGACGAGGTTGCCAAACGCTTGCGCGCCGAATACGACGAAGAAGTGATTGGCCGATTGCAGGGCCACCCAGACGTGTTTCAGGCCCAGAATAATCAGCGGCGCCATATTTTTGTCCTGGTGGACCATTACGATGACATCGAGCCGCTTAACCGAGGTAACCGCCCACTCGCTTCGCTAAATGAGATCGGCAAAGGGAAGAATTTGCATCTGGTCCTGTGTGGCACGATTAATGGCATGCGCGGTGGAATGGACGAATTACGCAAGCGCGCCGAGAGTTCACGCTATTCGTACGTATTTAGCGACTTTGAGGCGGTACGCTATATGGGTATACGTGCCTCGTTCTCCCTCAACAAGGAACTCCCACCTGGGCGTGGCTTTATGGTGAAGGCAGTCAGCGCCGCAATGGTCCAAATGGCCATGCCGTTCGTGGAAGGCCGGGCAGGGAGCGATGCGCAGTATGCACAGCTGGTACGAGCGATCAAAGGCGCTTACCCAACCGGAGCCAGATGGAGCTATTTTGCTTCGGATCTGACAGCGCTTAACGCAGCGATCAAGGGCGAAGCCGAACCGCAGCAAGGAGTGCCCAGTGCACCTGCGGTAGGTGCTGCAATCGCTACTGCAGTGACCTCGGTGCAGCCGGCAGAACAGGCACCCGACTGGCAGAAGGAGCTCGAAACCTTAATGGCTTCGATTCCCAAGCTCGAGGACGTGGGGAAGGCTGATCCTTCCAGAATGGTATCGGTGGTCATTGGTAAAAAGCCGGCTGGAGCTGAAGCGCCTGGTAATGGAGCAGTACCCGCTGGTGGAAATGAGACCGTGCCGGACCATCAGGATGGCACTGCCGGTACCGGTGCTTCAGGGGATGGTAAGACCCCTAATGAGAGCCATCACCTGGACGGTTTGAGTGATGGAGATACCAAGCAAACGGATAAGAAATGAGGCGTCTGAGCAGGATTTCGGCAATCATAGACGGGAGGCAAGAGGTGTAAAGTGGATCGCCTAAAAATCAACCTCGATATACAGGCTGAAGGGATCGGTTCGAAACAGGTGAATGTCCGCAGTAACCTGCAAGTGGCCTCATTACTGGCTAACATCATTGATAAATTCAATCTGGATGGGAGTTTCATATTACGTGTACCCGGCTCGCGCACACCCCTGCCTGATGAGGCTGCACTGGACCAATTGGGTGTACTCGATGGCACATCGCTGGTGTGTGCGCGAGTTTTCGAGTCTACTGGTACACTGGATGCCATAACGCGAGGAGTGCGGGTGCCGTTTAGCAAGCGCTTTACGCGCGTCTATCTTCGCGAACAACGCACTCTATCGGAGTTCGAATTGCGCTGGCAGCCATCAATCATCGGGAGGCGTGACGTTAATAATCCAAGTAATAACCGCCTGCTGGCAGCCGATCTGGAAGATTTGGAGAAACTGCCCAGTGTCTCCAGACACCATGCCGCGATTACCGAAAGGGACGGCTCATTCTTTATTGAGGCTGTTCAGGAACGTAATCCACTATTGCTGGATGGTGTGAAACTGCGGTACGGTGAAAAGTATCCACTTCAACCTGGCGCAGTTGCCAAGTTGGGGAATGTTTCGCTAAGCTTCCAGGTGATTGGCTAGTCGAACGGACCGACGATTGGAATGGCAACGCTTAACACAACGATTCAGGGGCAACAACTATGGTAGCAAAACGCGGACTCATCAGGGTGCTGCTCGCGATGTTATGGCTGGTAGCGAGTGCACCAACCAGCGCCAAAGCCCAAACATCCGGCGTTACCCTCATTATCAACAGTTGCGATAGTAGTAACTTCCCCGAAGTGAGCTGTATCGTTACACCAGTCAACGGCGCGGGTGTACCCTTGCAGAACCTGGATCCGTCATCGTTCCAGGTGATGGAAGGTACCACACCCGCAACCAACCTGCAAGTGCAACAGATCACTGGCTCCAATGTGAAAACCAGCATTATGTTGGTGGTGGACTTTGGCATGGTGCATCGTGGTTCAGCGCTTCAACCGTTGAAGGATTCCGCCACGGCGATCCTGCAGGCAGCCAGTAATGATGATCGAATCGGAATCATCGCCATTATTGGACCGGTGAAAGTGGATAGTTCCATCGATCCCAGCAAGGAATTCGCATTCGCTAATGCCGGTCAGAAACGCAACGACATGATCAACCTGATCAACAGCCTGAACGCCGTGGCCAGCACTCCCTTGTACGACGCAGTATGCAAAGCTCTACTGCTGACGGCGCAGGAGAGTGTAGGGAATCGCGCGGTCATAGTGCTGAGCGATGGTCATGACGCCAAGAGCACCGTTTGTAGTGAAAGTGACCCCATCACCCGTGCCAATCACGATCGAACACCTGTCTTCACCATTGGTGTTGGTCCGGACGTCAACGAAGCGTATATGCGTAAACTGGCGTTGCAAACCGATGGCGACTATACAGCAGCTGCGAGCCTGACCAACGTTACTGACATCTTCCGACGAATCGAGAAGGAATTGAAAACGCAGTATCGGCTCAGCTTCCACGTGGGTGGAACAAGTAATGGTCAGGCTCGCTCGCTGGTCATCCAGGTGACTCAAGGACCCAACCAGGCCAAGCAAACTGTATCGATCCAGACCAAGGCGGTGCCAAAGCCCACATTCGACAAGGTGACATTCACAGTGAATGGGGTGGAGGCGAATCCACTATTACTGCCAGCTAATAAGACCGTGATCATCCAGCCCACGATCGGCTCAGCCGTTCCAGTGACTCAGGTGGAATATATCGTTGGCAACCAATCGACGGTGATTTCCAAACCACCATTCCAGCTTGTCATTGCCACAAACGATCTCTTAAGCCTGAACAAGATCACATTGAAGGCTGCGGGCGACCTGGGAAATCCGGATTCAATGACCATAGCCGATGTATCGATTGGCATCGATCCAGCTACGCTCGTAACACCGACGGTGGTGCTCCCCACCGCCACACCAAAGCCTTCACTCCTCAAGGTTTTGACCACATTCCCTGGGATTTTGATACCCATTTCCGCTGTCGGAATCCTATTGCTGCTCATATTCCTGATCGTATTACTGGCACGCCGACGTGGTGCGAGTGAGGAAGCGCAAGGCAGCGAATCCCCGAAAACGATGGTTGTTGGGCAAGAAGCGTTTGGTGAGTCCAGCCCCGCGACGGCGGTCATCGATTCATCGCCGACGTCTTTGATGAACGATGGAGGAGCATCACCCGGTGGTGAGACCCGTGTTCTGGGGGCGAGCGGTGAAGGTGGGCAAACTCTTGTATTCAAACCGCCCATCGCTTTACTCGAATTCCAGGGTGGAAATCTCGCTGGTCAACAATTCAGTGTCGGTGCTACCAATATGGAGAAGCTATCAATCGGCCGTGATCCAGATACTGGTCCTGGTGCAGTGCGAATCAATAGTCAGTATGTATCACGTAAACATGCTGTGATCACAGTGGATGGCACCAAGATGTACCTGATGGACCTGGGTTCTGCTTCCGGTACCAAGCTCAATGGCGAGCGTTTACCTGCCTCGCAACAGCGTGAGGTTAAGATTGGCGACAAGATTGAATTCGCCGATGTGGCTGCCGAGTTGAAGCAAGCCTAACCTGGATGAGGTGAAAAGGACTAAGTATGGCATCGTCCGACGCGAAGCGCAATCGATCGCAGCTTAATTATCAATGGGAGATTCGCACGGACCAGGGACCTCGTCCAGAGAACCAGGACCGGGCAGTGGCTATCACACCTGACAATGCTGCGCTGATCAATAAAAAGGGTGTGTTGATGATCGTCTGTGATGGGGTGGGTGGCTTGCAAGGCGGTCAGAAAGCTGCCGATGCCGCTTCGATGGCAGCCCTCACGGCTTATTATGATGAAGCAGCCGGAAACGAGCCACAGCAGGCGATGCGTTACGCTATTGAACAGGCTAACGTAGCGGTCCACGCGGAAGCGATACAGACCCCAGCGGCTGCGAGCATGGCGACCACTATTGTCATGACGGTAGCACTGGGATCGCAACTCTATGTTGCCAATGTGGGTGACAGTCGAGCCTATCTGTTTTCTAATGGCCATCTGGAACAGTTGTCAACAGACCACAGTTGGGTAGCCGAGCAGGTCCGCCTGGGCGCAATGACGAAGGAGGAGGCGCGTCATAGCACGATGCGCAATCTGGTCACCCGCTCACTGGGGAGCGCTGCGAACAATACACCTGCTTTTTCTCAGCGTGCTATGCAGGTGGGCGACCGGGTGGTGCTATGTACGGACGGAGTCCATGGAGTAGTCACAGACGACGATATGGCGCTCTTATTAAAACGCCACCCCAGTGCAGGTGCAGCGGCTGATGCTATTCTGGCGCAGGCACTAGAAAATAACACAGCTGATAATGTGACCGTCGCGGTGATGGACTATGGCACAGTAAAAAAGACGCCTTCATTTCCTCTCGTGCCTGTATTGGCGGTTCTGCTCGTGTTACTCGTCATATTTGTCGGCAGCGCTATCTTATTAATGGGTAACACCTTTACCCGGCCGACCAGCACACCACTGCCGGTAGTTGGGCAAACGAAAATACCGAGTACGGCGGTTATCCATGTTGAAAAGAACCCGATTGCTTCAGCTTTACCCGCGACGTTATCCAAAACCTTAACAACAACGGTTCCCACAAGACTTTCAACGATCCTTACATCAACACTTTCGACCGCGGCATTAATACCTACTAATATCGCTGCCACCTCAACCCTTGCTCCAACTCCTACTACGGCGCCTACGAGAACGCCAGCACCGATCAGGACGACGGTCGCTCCCACTATTACCGTAACGACAACTGTGGCGGTGACGGTAACCTTGACGGTTACCCTGACGGAAACCAGCACAAAAGCACCGTAAGCATCAAAGAGGCCTGTATGATCAAGCGACTACATAATATGTTGGCGCGTAATGGCTCAGGCGGATTACGCACGCTGGCTCGGCTACTGATCATTGCGGTTCTTTGTGGTCTAGGCATATTGAACCCGCAAGCATCGCGAGCTCAGACAGGTGCGGCTGGAGTTTACTTGCAGAGTACGTCCACGACTCCAGTGCAATCGAGCTCAGATGGAGTGCCTGCGCTTCAAGTTCATGCCCGATTTACACTGCTCGATGCAAGTGGTGTACCCACGAATGCGGAAATTGACCGTGTCGAACTCCAGGTGGGTCAGGATCGCTACACAGGCACTTTCGGAAAGCCCAGTGGTGTCTGGGCTATATCGATTCTGTTGGATAACAGTGGGACGCTGGCAAACACAACCGATTACCGCCGTATTATCGAAGGTCTTGCCAAATCGCTGGATGCCATGCCCCAGAACGCACTCTTTACGATTATTGCGTTCAACAACACAACCAGCGTGGTGATGGACTTTACCAGTGACAAAGAAGCGGTCCGCAAGCAATTACTTACCTTGAACGCCCAAGCGGGCACCAAATCCTGTTTGAATGACGGCCTGCTGGAAGCAGTACGGCGGGTAGGTCAAGCCAGCGCACATAGTGCTGTGATAGCTGTTACCGCCAGTGAAGACAACTGTGGCGATACCTCAGTTCAAACCATCGTGGACCAGGCAAATTCGAGTGGTACTCAAATCCATGCTTTGGGCATCACAGGTTACTCCATCACTCTGAACGATTTGAAGCAATACACCCAACCGACGCATGGGTTGGCCTATATGCGTAGTCCGAACGATTTGCTCTTTGGCCTGAATAATCTACTGTCAGGACTGTCATATCAGTGGGAGGCCAACTGGACCATTTACCCGCATAAAGGCGATCAGACCGTACCGATTCGTGTCATCCTGAAGGATGCGTCGGTACTGAAAGGCCAGATCACATTCACCTCAGATAAAGATTACGTACCGCCACCTACGGTAAACCTGGTCGGTGAAATACGCTCCACACCCGGCAACGTCCTGGTGAACTTGAATATCGTAAACGCGGCGAAGATTGCTGCACTAAAGGTGCGCATTATAGATAAAAGAACCGGTCAAGCGATCCTGGACCAAGTGTTACCTAGTGTGCAGCAGTCTCTGGCTCTGCCCGCCAACTCCTTAACCAAGGGGGGCGCTTATACTTTGGAGATCATCGCGCTCGACGCCCAAAACAATGTGCTCGCTCAAACACCCCCGACCGACTTCACCTACGCACCATCATCACTACAGATTGCCATCGCTACCGTCAGTGCACCCACCATGCTATCGCCCCAGTTTGTCGTTACAATAACGACTTCCACTGGAGACGTAGCGGGAATCGCCCGATATAAAGCCTGGTTGGAGACCGAACAATCCAATGGCCCAATACCAAATACGGAGGTGTTCCAGTCTCCCGACACTCCTCTCGTCATTCCAGCAGGTAATCTGCCAGGCGGAACCTATCTGGTCAAGGCACAGGCGCTGGATGGTGCGAACCAGGTTCTCGCTGAATTAACCAAGCCATACACCGTTGAGTATGACAAACCGAGTTTTGTGGATGTCTTGCTGTATAACATCGGCCAATCTTCGGTTGCTGTTGTGGGGTTGGGGCTACTGGCCGTAATCGCGCTGGTGGCACTGTTCTTCATGTTACGCTTCGCCCGCACGCGATCACAGGTGGCAGCGGGTGTGGTGGATGCAGGACTGCCTGAGCGAGTGCACACCAAAGCTCCGCCGGATGACAGCTCGCATGTTCTGGTCCAGATCGATCAGGCACCGGAGGCGGCAGGAGCGGGAGGTTCTGCGGTAATCATCGTACGCGAACCGGCCACGCTCAATTTCCAGGCTCACGTGACGGGACCACAATATACGATCGGTCGGAATCCTGGTAACAGCGCGGTGCTCACGGTTGGGGCGCAAAGTGGTGTATCGGGTCGACACGCCACCATCGTTCGAGACAAAGGGGCGTGGTACATCCAGGATAACAACAGTACCAACGGGACGTTTATCAATGGGCGCAAATTACCGAGCGGGAGCCGGGCACGACTCGCTGATCATGTAATGATCGGATTGGGCCCGAAGGTGAAACTGGAGTTCCGCATACAGCCATGACATTATCCCCACCACACCTGCGAAGAATGCTGGCCCAATTTGGGCTGCTTGTATTGCTCCTAAGCAGCCTGGCTGGTGTCACCCCTGCGCGAGCACAGTCGGAAAACACCTACTTCATCAGCGCTGTAGATTCTAGCCGGTTTCCCGTGGTGACATTTCACCTGCGAGCACTCGACTCGACTAATCACGACGTGGCCGGCCTGAGCGCGTCAAACCTACCGATCTTTGAAGATGGAAAACCTGTGCCGGCCAGCAATGTAAAAATCACTGAACACAACGACGGTCCCCTGAATGTTGCTTTTGTCGTCGATGAAGGAGCTCAATCCAATTATGCCAAGCTGGTGCCAGCTTTACGCCAATCAATCGGCCAGCTGGTCTCCGGTGGTACCTTCGTCGACAACCGTGACCGCGTTGAGGTTGCGGTACGGGAAAACCCAGGTAGTGGCGACCGTACATCTTTACTCATGAAGCCGACAAGCCACGGACAAGACTTACTGGATTTCCTATCAGGATACGCGTTTTCACCCAGCGCTGCGCCTACCAAAGGGCTGCAAGGTGTGGTTGATATTACCAGTCAAATGAAGCAGCTGGTTCCCCAGCCTGGCACTCAGAACGCAGTCATCATTTTTATCGCGCGCGCCATTGAAGACCCGGCAGGCAATGTAGCAACCAGCGCAGCTCAGAATGATGGTGCCGAAGCCGCATCTGACTACATCACGATCTACGCTGTGCAGGCCAGCGTCGGGTTAGCCGACCAGGAGCCCTTGAAGGTGCTGGCCAATAGTGGCAACGGTCAGTTCGTCAAGTTATCGCCTACTGTGTCAGGTGCCCTGGATGGCGTATATCAATCGCTTGCCGCGGAGCGTGTTTACTATACGGTTTCGTATACCAGTCCCTATAGTGACACGGGACCTCGCTTAATCACAGTCGGTGCGCCTGGCAAGCCCACTGCCGGACTAACCGGCCAGTATCAGGTCAATGTCACCCCGCCTCTGGTAACGCTCTCTGTACAGCCTGCAGAACTACGACGCGAACCCATCCCTGGCGCTGCAGGTCCAAATCCGTATGGGCCAGCGAGCATCAGGGCGCTGGTGCATATCGGATGGACCGATGGCATCACTCGAGCTTTGAAGAGTGTGGAACTGGATGTGGATGGTGTCAAGAAGGACGAAAAGACAGCGGCACAGTTACCCTTGGGTACGACCAATGTGGACCTGGTCGCTGATCTTTCGGACATGACTACCCCAGGCACCTCCGATCTGAATGTGAACGTCACCGTGGTGGATATGCTGGGTAACCAAGCCAGTGCCCAGCAGCGTGTCACGGTGGAGGTGGTGCCCGTCTCTACACCCGTTGCTACGCCAGAAGCAGGCTCGGGCTTTACACTGGAGAACCCTGTAGTGGTAGTGGCGATGGTGCTGGTCGTCGTCGCGCTCGTCCTGGCACTCGTCATTATCCTCTTGCTTGTGCGACGGCGCGCGCCAGACGATGCGTCGCACCAAGCATCAATGGGTGAGAATGCAATCGGTACGCTCTTTGTTCTCACAGGACCTTCACAGATGCTACATAGACCGATCTATCTGACCCGCCCGCGCACTGTGCTGGGACGTGAGCCAGGATCAACAGACATTACATTCTATGCCGGCGAGCCCAGTACGGTGAGCCGTGTGCATGCGGTGTTGGAATATAACGAGACAAAAGGTTTTAGCATCACCGATAAAGGGTCGGCCAACGGCACCAGCCTGAATGGCCAACGGCTCAGTGCGAATGCACCAGAGCCCGTTCGCGATGGTGATGAGGTCATCCTAGGTGACCTCGCGAAAAAAGGTATCAAACTGCGCTTCGCGTCGGGAAAAGGAGAGCGCTGGGTTGGTGGCGTTGACGACCGAACGCGAATTGGTCTATAGTGGTTGTCGTCCACTACCGAGCGGGCATGAAAGGATTCACCTGGCGAGTCCGGCCGCCCGAGCACGCGCGATCGCTTCTTCGCGACCTACTACCTGCAGTTTGGATAGAATGCTCGATACCTGGTTGCGAACAGTCTTGAGCGATGTACCAAGCCGTTGCGCAACGTCGTCATTACTCAAACCTTGAGCCATGAAGGCGAGGATTTCGCGCTCACGTTCGGTGAGCTCGGGAAACACCGAGCGTGCGATTGATGGCTCGAGGCTGGAAATGTACTTGACCAAAAGCTTGGCGACGGCGGGTCCGAATAGTGCCTCACCGCTGGCAATAGCTCGGATGGAGCGCAGCAATTCCGATTCATCAGCGTCTTTGAGAATGTAGCCACGTGCTCCTGCACGCATGGCAGCCAAAACCGAGTCTGTATCTTCAAACATGGTCAAGATGACAATACCCGTAAATGGACTTACGCGCAGTAAACGCTGGGTGGTTTCGATACCGTTCAGACCAGGCATCTGCAGGTCCATCAGAACGATATTGGGTTGGTGAACTGCTGCCAGATCGAGGGCTTCGCTTCCTGTCGCCGCCTCTGCCACCACCTTGATGTCATCAGTCGTTTGCAGCACGTTGCGGACTCCATCGCGGAAGAATCGATGATCGTCAACGACCATGACCTTGATCGGTTCACGAATGTCGCGATTGGAAATCTGCTGCGGTTCCATGCGAACGATAGGCGCATCCGTCACCATCTGCTCAGTGGTCTGGAACATGGGAAGACGTGCGGAGACATGAGCTCCACCGCTGGGGAGATTTTGAAAACTGCAATTGCCACCCAATTCGGTGACCCGTTCGCGGATGGAATTGATCCCCACGCCAGCCTGCATCCGGTCTGGCAGGCCAATCCCGTTATCGGTTACATCGATCAAGAGCGACTCTGCTACACGCAAGCGGATATCGCATCGCGTGGCGTGCGAGTGTTTCACAACATTATTCAATGCTTCCAGAATAATGCGATAGGTTGCCACCTCAACGGCTGCAGGCAGAACCGGTAGAAAATCAGGCGCTTGAACCGTGACCTGCAGATTGCCAACTGAGAACTGCTGTGCTTGCTCCTGGATGGTGGTCAATAATCCCAGCTCCTCGAGCGCCGGTGGACGCAAATCGTAAATAACTCGGCGAATCTGCGTGACCACCTCGCGAGCCTGCTCGCGTAACTCCACCACCATAGCCTCTGTGGTTTCATCTTCGCGAACCCGGTCTCGCAGCGTGCCCATTTTCAGCATGATGGTGGTAAGGGTTGGACCTACGGTATCGTGAAGATTATGGCGCAATTTTCGGCGTTCCTCTTCGCGTGCAAGCACCAGCTTTTCACGCGCGTGCTGCAGGTCGCGTGTAATGCATATGATATGCGCCGCACTCCCCGCACGGCGGGCTATCTCGCTGACCAGGTGGTCATCTCCAGGCGATAAAGACATCGAGGACGCACCGGCCACCAGCAATAGATGTCCAATTGTGTCACCGCGATGAACAATCGGATAGCGCAAGGGTTTAGGAGGATTAGGTGGCGATGTGTCCCCTTGTGCTTCATTGCGGTGCTGTGCGACGACATCAAACTCACCGTCTTCACTGCGTCGCAGAGCGATCATCACATGTTGCATTTGCAGTCCATGCGCCAGAGTCTTGCAGATTGTGTTCAGTACAAGAATCGGCGGCATCGAGTTCTCGAGTTGTTGACAAAGCTTCTCGAGTGTCTCGCGATAGTCCATGAGTCGCGTCGAGTCATCGTTGTGAAGTACCTGCTGGGTCATGGTTATGGCACCGTTCGGTAGTAATACCGGTAGTTGGCGTTCTGCGCCAGCAACGCTACGCCTGGCGTGACGCACGTGTGGTCGGTCGAAATGATAGATCGTGTACTGAACCGATATCTGCTCATGCGGGTATGGATGGGGCGAGTGCAGATATTGGCCAGCTTATATAGAGGACCCAGGCATGTCTTACGAGGTAAAGTGCAGAGGCGGGCATCAGACAGCCTGCCAGAGCCACCCAAAGTGATCTTTATGCTGATCCCGTCCTGGATAACTCTTTGAACCATGCCAGATTAATCCTCGTCAAGGGTTTATCACGATGCGTGTAATGTAAATCGGTGAAATGAGATTAATAGTCGGTGTGGGGGTAGGTGTTGGAAAATACAGGATCGGAGGACGGATGATGATGCCCGTTATCTTAATTATGGCT
Organism: Chloroflexota bacterium; assembly: GCA_021788625.1. GTDB lineage: Bacteria > Chloroflexota > Anaerolineae > J036 > Brachytrichaceae > CAIXPS01. The sequence goes on along the minus strand of JAJYKL010000015.1, from coordinate 17,025 downwards.
GTTGGAGCAGGCGTTGGTGTATGAGTGGCCGGAAGCAGCGTGGGTGTAGCGGTGTGCGTTGCGGTAGGTGTCTGGGTTGGCATCGAGGTGCCGGTTGAGGTTGGTGATGGCACTGGAGTGGAAGACGATGTTGGCAGGGATGTGGATGTGTCGATTGGCAATGTGGCAGCGATCGTAGATGTGGGTTGGATCGCGCCTGACTTAGATGTGGAACTTGTCGGGTTTTGAGCTTCACTCGTTTGCGCCAGTTCTGTTGCGTTGAGGGATGCCGTTGAACTGATTACGCTGGTCTGCGCTGTTGAGCTCAGCAACTGCACAAGTGCGGCGGTGCTGGTTTGACCTGATGAACTGGCATCTTGACTGGGCTTGCCGTTTCGTCCGCCACTTGCATTGCTGAGCATGAAGACTGTAGCAAAGGCAATAAGTAACAGTGCAGCCATGCCCGCGACAATGGCCAGTTTAACGGGTGGTGCGAGCGATGGCTGTTTTCGCAATGCATCGGCGAAGGCTTTGGCAAACGCTCCGGCTGAAGGATAGCGTTGATTAGGACTCTTGCTCAAGGCACGCATGACCACGGCTGATACATTGACTGGTATCGCCGTGTTGACCTTGTGCAAGTCCACAGGTACATCCTGCAGGTGCATCCGTGCCACAACGAAGTCGTTGTCGCCCACAAACGGAGCGCGGCCAGCGAGTAACTCGTACGACATGGCACCGAGGGCGTATACGTCGCTGGCCGGGGTAATGGTTTTACCGGCAGCTTGTTCCGGCGACATATAACGTGCCGTGCCGATGAGTTGCCCAGCGCTGCCCACCGTGGTGAAATGCGAGCCGACGTCCTTGGCGATATCGAAATCGGTCAGGATTGCCCGTCCGCTGGACGCCTCTACCAGGATATTGCTTGGCTTTATATCACGATGGATGATGCCTCGTGCATGGGCTGCATCAAGTGCCGAGGCGATATCTCGCAAAATGGGCAGATATTGCTCAGGTGCCAGCTTGTGCACTAGATGCAACACTTCTGCGAGTGACTCTCCTTGCACAAGCCGCATGGCAAAATAGAATGTGTTATTACACTCGCCTGCATCATAGATTTCCACAATGTTGGGGTGTGATGGATATAGTGTGGGCGCCCGCCGGAAACGTTCCTCAGCTGATGTATTACCACGCAGCTCAGGGTTCATAACCTTTAGGGCGACGACCGTTCCATCCGATCTACGGGCGCGATAGACGGAACCCATGCCGCCTTTGCCAAGTTCACCGATTAACTCGTAGTTGCAGAACTGACTCACAGAGTGCAACCGCCTTTCGCGTGTAGCGTGACAACGTAAAGCGCATGAGTGGAAAGCAGATACTCAGACAGTGCAGCCAGGATGAAAGCGGTAGTAGATGCGCTTTTACTTTACTGTATTTGGGTTACCCAGTTCACACAGACGACACAACCACTTTAAAACCAGGAATATTCACACCATTATAACAGCCAAAGTTGGCTTTTTCCGTTAACGAAACATGACTGTAATGTTTGTAACTGGAATCCGGTGCAGTTATTATAGCATTTTACTTACGCTGATTAGCGTAATGAGGGGCACCGATGCCTGCTGGCGTAAACTTGAGATCCCTGGACGATCGTGGCGCATGCCAAACAGGCCGTGAAATCACCACGTTACCTGGTAATTCCTAATGATCACGATCGCCAGACCATCAGTCTATTGCCACCTGCCTTTTTAGCTATGTATTGTGCTTCATCAGCGCGCATTACGAGCGTTTCCAACGTACAAACCGACCTGTCCATGGTACTTAGACCGACACTGACAGTAAGTACGATGGAACCTGATTGGTAGTCAATCGGGTTCTGCGCCACCGTCTGGCACATGTGTTCGCCGATTGTTTGCGCCCGGGCGGTATTAACGTTCGGAATCAGAGCGACGAACTCTTCACCACCATATCGAGCGAATAGGTCGTCTGGGCCAAGAACCGATTGGCAATGTTGTGCAACCTCACGCAGTACTTTGTCTCCTGTCAGATGACCATAGGTGTCGTTTACACGTTTGAAATCATCGATGTCAATCATGAGGACACATAAATCCCGACCGTTAAGGAGAGTCTGCTCGATAGCTTGTTCGGCCAGCTCAAAAAAGCGCCTGCGATTGTATAGGCCGGTCAACTCGTCAGTTATGGCCAATTGGTGTACTCTCTCAAACAAGCGAGCATTTTCAAGTGCCACAGCCACTTGATCTGCAAAAGCACTGGCGAGCCGGATATGATCAGCCCTGAAGTGCTCTGGCTCGTAACTATCCATTGTTAGCATGCCGATCACCTGGTCATGAATAATGAGTGGAACCCCAAGCCAGGAACGGATCTCCCGGCCACTCGATGCATCGGGTATGTGTGCCTGTGACAGCATAACTGGTTGGCGCTCATGGATGACCGATGAGTTGGGATTATTGCCAGGGTACTCGAAGCGTACGCCGAGTACTGCTGCGGGGTTGTTCCAACCGCGTCCACTGACGATTTCCAGGTGATCCGGGCGAAGGAATTGGACGGAGGCGGTGTCATACGGCACCACGTGTTGCAACTGTTCCAGGATAAGTTCCAATGTCGCGTTTAGTTGTAGCGTGGATGTCACCGCGGCCCCAGCCTGGCGCAAGGTTTCGGCTTCCTCTGCACGCTGATGGGCTGCCTCAAGTAGACGTGCCTTCTGTACGGCCATACCAGCCTCTTGACCGACGGACTCTGCGAGAGCGACATCTTGCTCATCAAAATGCTTATCGGCTGATAAGCTGAGAAATTCCAATACGCCCAAGCTTATTTCGCCAGTGACGACGGGAACGGCTATCACACTGTGCACTTCCTGAGCAGCATTGCTTGAATATGTGCTCCCGTCCGAACATGTATCGCGTATAAACAGTGTCTGGTGAGCGTCCAACACCCCATGTATCAGCTCCTGGTTGCACCAGGGCTGATGAATTCGCAGTTGCTCCGGCGTACGATCTGCATGAGTGATGATGGACCAATCCCTACATGGGCTGGTCAACCCGACTGTCGCTGAATCAGCGGCCAACAGATCCGCAGCCAGGTTTACTACCTTGTGCAAGATGGTGGGTAAATCGAGGGTACTGCTGGCAGCACGGACAATCTCGCCAAAATGGCGTTCGCGAGCAAGTGCCTCAGAAGCATCGGCATATAGCTTCGCGTTCTGCAATGCGATTGCTGCTTGAGCAGCGAAAGGTGAGAGGTATGTGGCTGTCTCGGTGTTGTATGAATTGGGCGCCAATCGGCCTAATAACAAGTAACCGATGGTATTCCCACCTGTCATGATGCCGACCACTACCCATGAGCCAATCTGGCTCAGAGGCAGAACAGGCAGCGGGGCGGGGTAGAACGATGTGTCGGGAATGACCAGTGGCTGCCCATTAGCTGAAACCCAGCGCAGGCTGGTTGTCTGAGCCAGATCAAACACCAGCCTTTCTAGCTCCGTCCCTGAGAGCTGACCCAATGTTGCTTCAACGTGTGTACGCGCAACACGGACGCTTTCGCCTTGCAAGAATACAACCAACCCAATATCGTAGGGTACGATGCGCTGCACCTGGATGAGGACGTTATCCAGAATATGTCCGAAATCCAGTGGGGCCGCCATGGAGGTACCCATCTCGTACAAAGCTTCAGCCAATCGCCGTCGATGACGATCAGCGTCAAAGAACTGCTTAACCTGCCCTGTAAGGCGCTTACGCTCGATGGCGGTACCCAGAACAGTGGCGAACAAACCCAATACATTCACTTCGATGGGTGTATGTTTGTGTGGCGTATGGAAATGGTAAAAACCAGCGAATCCCCACCAGGTATGGTCCACAAAAATCGGCACTACCACGGCAGAAGCAACCCCTATGCGAGCGATTCCATTGCGTAACTCAATCGATGGATCCCACCGGTTAGTCACGACCAGCAGGTGTTGTGAAAGTCTCTGCTTCCAGTCATCAAACCCGTCACTTAGGTAACGTATCTCGTGTCCATCGACAGCGGAGGCGTGTGTCACTTGTGCTGGATCACACCATGCATAATCTGGAGTGGCTACCAGTGTACCGTCGGGAACTATATGGTTCCGATACACCGCAGCGAAGTGGATGTACCCAGCCTGAGCAAGCAATCGCAGTGCTTGAGGTACTGTGGATTCCCAATTCTCACTCTGGCGAAGCAATTCGGTGATATTGCTAACGATCTTGAGGATGAGATCATACCTGAAGGAGGCAGTCCGTCCTGCATACCTGCTCCGGGCGTGTAATGGGGTATCAGACCATGGCTTCACCTGGCGCATCGCTCTCACTGTCGAACGTTTGCGCAAGCTTTCACCAGGGAATGAAGTTGTCTGTTGATGGTACCGCAGCCGCCATGATCGTGTCATAAGTCACTAGATGCAAGTGAAATGGAGAACGCGGTTCCAGTGTTCAAGTGATGCCATCGCTTTCACTCTTCAGAATGTCCATAAAAGCCTCTACGATGTGCGGGTCAAATTGATGACCAGCCTGGCGCGCCAGGTAAGCCCGGACCTGGTCATCTGGAGCAGCTCTGTGGTATACCCTTTCGGAACGTAAAGCGTCCCATACATCCACTACGGTAAAGATACGCGCCCAAAGTGGGATCGCTTCACCTTTAAGACCGCGTGGGTATCCAGCTCCGTCCCATCGCTCATGATGGCTGAAAGGAATATCCAGCGCTGGACTTAGGAATGAAATCGTCGAGAGCATCTGGTACGCGAAGGTGGGATGCTGGCGCATTATTTTCCACTCGTCATCGGTTAAGGAACCTGGTTTCAATAAAATGGAATCAGGTATGGCCATCTTGCCGATATCGTGCAATAAGGCGCCGCGCCGAACATGGACAATGTCGTCTTCATTGACTCCCAGTTTCCGAGCCAGCTTGACCGTAACTTCGGCTACACGCCGGGTATGACCTTGGGTCTCCTGGTCACGCAGCTCTAGAGCGCGTGCCCAACCCTCCAAGGTCGACTCATAGGCTGCTCTCAGCTCTTCGTTGGTGTGCTGCAGGTTGGTAAACAACTCGCTATTGTCGATGGCGATAGCAGCCTGTGCTGAGAGCGCGTTCAAGAGGGCCAGCCATTCGTCATCAGGATCAAGGGGAGCTCGATGGAAGACCTCCAAGACACCTTTTACCTTTCCTTTGGCGATGAGGGGTACACCGTAATAAGCTTGAAATCGTTCTACAGCCATGAGCAATTCAGGTGTGCCGTCGGATGTGAGCACGAGGTTGGGAATTTGCACCATGCGACGTTCCAGGACCGCTTCTCCGGCCGAGTCAATGAGCCCGCTCAGGTTCACGCGGCGCTCGGGCGTGGTCTCGAATCCACGACCGACTATGAATTGCAGCGTGTTCGTAGTGAGTTCGAGCAATAGAACATCGGCGGCATCGACTGCCAGTTGTTCGATCACCTGCTCCAGAATTACCTGCAAGGTGTTCTTTAATCCTGTTTCGCTGGTGATTGCCACATCAATGTGGCGCAGAGCTTCCACATTATGCAATCGGCGCTGGGCATCTGCGTAGAGGCGGGCATTCACGATTGCCTGTGCGGCTTGTGCTGCGATGCCTTTCAGTAATGCCTGTTCATCATCGTTGAAAGATCGCTCATGATCGTATACGTATGCGGCCAGCATACCGACAACCTGCCCTTCGCGAATCATGCTGGATGACATGATGGCATGGATGTGGATCTCCGCAAATAACTCGGCGTTGGGCAAGCCGACCATTTCAACAGAATCATGTGTGATAACCCAAGAGGTGCCGGTAGCAACAAAACGGTGAAAAACATTACTCGGTATGGGTTGATAACGCACGCTGAAGGTAACGGGCAGTCCGTAGCTGGCCTTGAAGTGTAAAGCGTTATCCTTTTCGTCATAAAGGCACACCGTTATAGCAGGCACATTCAACGCGCGGGCTGTTTCCTCACATACGGCGCGTAGTACCGCATCGAGATCAAGCTGGGCGTTCAACCGGTCAGCGATCCGTACCAGTGCTTCGGCGCGGGCTGCCTGACGACGTGTGTGGTCCACACTCTCGCTTAACGCTCCATGCACCTGCTGTAATTCAACGTTAGCCTGTGCCAACTGGTCTGCTCTGGCCAACTCCTGGGTATACAGGCGGCTATTGGACAACGCAATGGACACCTGATTTGCGAGCATGGGCAAGGTCTGTTGTAGCTCCTGGTGTGTAAATGGCTGTCCATCTTGCTTACCACTCAGGACGAAAAAACCGATGAATTCCTTATCAGCGGTGATCGGTACTAACACTTGGACATGCAAGGTGTCCAGCAGTTGCCACTCGTTAATCCACAGCGAACGCAGGCGGGAAAGCTCGCGCAGGTTATCGATATGGGAAGCATTGCCGTAGGCGGCTAATTCGTGCATCAGGGGGCTATCAGACTGGAAGTCGAGTGGGTAGGTTACATCCGGTTCATTGATACTGGCGATGCATCGGTATACTTTGCCGTTATCCTGCTTAATGAACAGGCTGGCATACTCGCATCGGAACGACCGGCACAACTGCCTGAGAATATCAGTCCCCACTTCACGTGGTGGACGTAGCCGGTTACTGACCTGGCTTACGGCATACAACAAAGCATGAACGTTGTACTGCCGGGGAAAGAAAAAACGCTCGATGAGGTCACTTAAGCCCTGCCGAATGGGTGCAAAGCTGAGCAGCAGTAACGCCGTGAGGGTGGCCGCTCCGATGCTACCTGGCAATCGCCATGGTTTATCCAGTCCAGCTAATACATATATGGCCACGGTCACTATGGAGATATAAAGCAAGACAAATAGCACCAGGACGGTCAGACGCCGGATGGCATGTAGGATCTCGAGGATCTGGTAGCGCGAGATGCTCAGGGAAATAAGTGTGGCGGTTAAAGCCAGCAATAAATGATCAATAGGGTAGGCGGCGAGCGACGTGGTGTTCAGCAGGCTGGCCGTGAGCATTAACACAAATGTAAGCAACAGGTATTGGATACGGTTGCGATATATCGGATCGCGGGCATGCTGTAACTCTCGCCATAGGAGAAAAACTGACAGGCAGAAGCCAAACAACCAGACCGCCATCACTGAGATAAGGCCGCTACCATATTGATTGGTAATGAGGCCTTCGTTCACCCTCGTCGAGGTCACCAGCAAACCAGCGACGTTGAACACCGTGGCGATCAAATACAGGATGATCTCAATCGATATCAACCTCTGCTGTCGGCGGTCTGCCAGGAAACTCAGGGTGATACCGAGCATTGCCACGGGCAGACCATAGTTGCCCAGCATCACAAATCGTACGACCCATAGTGGATCTATGAAACTCAGGTTTGCGTGCAATAGCATTGAGCTGAGGCTCCACAATCCAGCCGTTGCCAGGAAGGCGGAATACCAGCGTGCGACACTCCCCAATTGTTGGCGGCGCAAGATGAACAGCACCGCATAAAAGAGGAATGAGAATGCCGGAATGGCAATCCACAGGAAAACTGCAGGATCTACCACATCAAGCGACCTCAGCACTCATAGCGAGGAGCATCTTCATTACAGCTGGTGAAGGCTGAATATGTGAGGGTTTCATGTGGCCCAGATCGGCGCCGTGTGCAACCTGATAGGCTATATATCGGTTGAACGTTCCTGGGGATAAGGTCGTTACGTATATGGGGGTGTAGCCCAGCATCGTTTCGATATTGGCGTAGTCTGCGTTCCGAGCCTTGAGCTGACTATGCACGAGTTGTCCAATATCCTGCGGAGAGCACTTCTCACCTTGTGCGAGCTCGATATAGAGGTGCAGCGTTGAGTTATTTTGTTGGATCTCTTTGCAGACGACCCAGTCCACGTTTTGTACGCCGATTGCATCGATCGCAGCGGTAAGCTGGCGTTCGTCAATCAGGCCGGCGAATCCGGACAGGTCAATAAAGTCACCTGAGCGGCCATAAAACCGGAATTGCGGTAAGCGAATGCCAAGCTTATCGTTACCCAGACTGGTCACCTCAACCAGGTCATGCATGCGGTAACGCAGGAATGCTCCACCGTGGAAATTGCTGATGACCACCTCATATCGTTTGCCGACTTCGAGCTCATCCATAAGGAGAGTCTGGTCAGGTACTTTACCTTGCAGGCGTTCGGTGGCCCATGCGTCAGAAGGAATGAACTCATAAAACGCCGTGGCAGGGATGAACGTCATATCAAGGTGGTCCCATGCCTGCATCGCCATCATCCCTGCCTCAGTGCATCCATAGATCTCGTGTGGATAGACACCCCAATATGCCTTGATGCGCTCACGGTAAAGTGTGGTATCGGCGCCACCGCATAACACCCCTCGTGGTTGCCAGAGATCGCGCGGGAGGATGTAGCTACGTCCGTCTTTACGAGCCCTGATCCGCGCGCGCACTATACGCCATAACAGACTAGGGTGAAGCATCCAAAGCGAAAATGCTTGCTGATGGTTCAGCCCTTTCTCGAACTGTTCTCCCATTTTCACAGCTACGATGGTCATCGACCCCAGAATATCCATGCCTTCGACCATAGCCTGCTGGAAAATACGATTGTTGCGCTCCTGGTAACTCAACTGCGACGTATCTGTAAGAGATGGAATATAACGGAAGTCGAACACTTGTGTAAGTGATTCGATGGCCAAGCCACTCATGTAGGGACGAGACGGGGTGTTGTAGACCAGCAGGTCATTCGGATACACATTAGTCTCGCCACGGCGGGAGGCGGTGGACAGGTATATATTAGCCATGGCGCACTCGCCAAGGTGTCGGAAGGCTTCATCAGTAAAAGGTGACCACTTGGGTTGACCCCCACGACCCGATGTACGTGACCAGGCTACCACTGGGCGACTTAACATGTCATCTGGTTTATCCGCCAAATAACTCTCATAATCGGCATAGGTTGTCAGTGGGATCATCTGTCGGAATTCCCGAACATCCTTCACTGCAGCCGCCTGAGCGAATAGACTCTGCCAGAGTTTGCTACTGCTGGCAATGCGAAACTGTTCCTGCAATAACCGCCACTGGATTTGCATGAACTCCTCTATGGACAAATCCAAAAAGCCGCAGTGGCGGTTCCAGGCTCGCTCGTATTCTCCGATTCGTATAAGGTCACTGGTTTTTTGCTGGTAGTTACTCATGAGGTGCCTTATTGCGTATTCTGATTCAATATAGCTCGAACGCTGTTTCGATTGGGTATGATGAAGGGGGTTGTCTGGCGATATTCTGTATAACCCTTGAGCATGTTGGGGAAAATCACCCGATCCTGGACCGTAATGACTAGCAAATCAAGGCCAAACCACCCGAGAGCAAGGTAGGCAACTGGTGCCAGATCAGTAACCAGGACAAGTCCAGTCAGGCACACTGTCATCCACAGTAAGCCTGGGTGTCTGCATAACGCATACGTGCCACCTCGAAATGTGTTTCCGGTCCATTCGCGCGAGTCATTGGCACTTGAGCGAGCCACACGCGCCACGGCCAATGGTATCTCTAACCATGCAGAGTAGATCACCAGTATGCCACCGGCGACGAGGAACACGACACCAACCCACGTCGACCATTTGGGCAAGTTCAACCGAGGCCCTCCCTGAACCATCAGGGTGTACGCAGCAGATAAGGCACCCACTCCGGTGATGATGGTCACCAACTTCGCCATTCGTCTGTTACGTAAGGTAGGTATATCGATGGCAATAATGCTGGCGTAGCCTACGGCACTCAATATGCAGACAATTGCGACGACCATGTTTAATTTTAGTTCTGAGATCGATGGATTCCAGTATGGTCTACTGTGTGCTCAACGATTCCATCGTGATGTATTTGCCTGGAATGATTGACATCTCCAGAGTTAGCGGCCAGGCATGAATTATATAAGAACTATATCTGCAGAAGCTGACCATGTACTCAATTATCCTTACAGCTTAATACATCTGATATTGCCATAATACACTTGAATTTAATTTATCGTACAGTAACGATGCGGTTAAGCTGCATCATCGTGAAAGAGTCGTTTTATGAGTTAACGCACCATACATATAAAACTCGCGAGTCGCATTGACATTTAGCAGTGCATGCTTCATTGATAAGCGGTCGGCTCCAGTACAGGTCATACGTATAATCATGACTGCCCAGTCTAGATTCACTTCTCTGTAACCTCAAATACCGGTCAACGCATGGCTATATTCCCTGATGCATCGGGCAAAACAGACGCACTAGCTATTACTTGCACAGCAGCCATCCCGCGTTCACAGGTTACAGGTGGAATTTAGATCGTACCAATGGATAACCAGCGGGGTCATCTACGAGTTTTGCAACATGATAGCAAGTTGGTGAGGGAGGTTGTCACATCATTGTTCGATATGTTGACCCGGTCTTCACCAGGAAAATTCCTGGCTGATGATTAGTCTGTAGCAGTCATAATAGCTGCCTTGGATGCGAAGGCGTGAGGTCGATGGTCGATGTATGCATAGGATTGACAACCGATGCAGACAACGTGGCGACCATACTTACAAGCTGTCTGCACATGAATGTGCTGGGCGAGTGCCTGGACGCGCAGTTGATATTAGCAGCCAATTCCGATTCCTTGCCGTCACCATCACGGAACTGGCTGCGCTAACTCATCAGGGTAGGGTCTGATATTAACGCACCAATGTGGATGTGACTACTTTTACCTCTAGGCTCGCTGGTATTACTTGTCGATCGATTAAGGACCTGGACTTGGCACGACAACTGGGCTGGGTTGAGGTGGAGATCCATCAGTGCTGCGAGAAAATGTTATCCAGTGTTCGATGAGATCATGTAGCACACTGGTCCGCACGGGTTTACTGGCATAATCGTCCATACCAGCTGCCAGGCATTCGTTGCGGTCTTCTTCCATGGCTGATGCTGTCATTGCGATGATCGGGGTATGGAGTTGGCCTGTTTCCTGTTCAATACGACGTATGATGCGCGTCGCTTCGTAGCCATCCATATCGGGCATTTGGCAATCCATAAATATCAACGCAAAGCGACCTGGCATACTCTTCACGAGATCCACGGCAATCTTGCCGCTATCGACAGGCTGCCCAACGTAACCGAGTTTCTCCAGTTGCGCCAGGACTAGCTTCTGATTGGCTGGGTTATCCTCGACCAGCAAGATGGGTCGGTCCGCATTGAGCGGCTGGGCGGAGTGGCTCGCTACCTGTTGCGGGCTAACCGGTGCGGCGGTCAGATCAACCGAAGCAGGTGCAGGTGAAGGTGTGGTCGTAGCGGCTGCGGCAACCGCAGCCGCGAGCGCTGCGCGGCGAACGGGCTTTACCAGGTAGGCTGCGAAGCCGGCCTGGCGAGCTTGATCTGCCCTTTCGCGCTCGTCGTGGCTTGTGATCAGAATAATTGGCTGGCCTGCCAGTTCGGGTATTTGCCAGACCGCGCGAGCCACTCCAAAACCATCCATATCAGGCATTACCATATCCACGAGAGCTACAGAGAATGGATCGCCGCTGGCTCGGGATCGAAGCAACGTTGGGACGGTACTGGCGCCTCCTGGCACACAGACACAGCGAGCGCCATATGATTCCAGGTATCCGCGCAGAATATCGCGATGTGCTTTGCTATCATCAACCACTAACACTCGCAGTCCCTGTATATTGGCCACGGGTTCTGGTGGCAACTCATTGGACCTGGCTGCAGCAAAACTTGCCGTAAACCAAAACTCGGAACCCTGATTTTCCTCGCTCACAACACCAATCGAACCACCCATGAGCTCGGCCAATCGCTTGGATATCACCAGCCCCAGTCCAGTGCCACCGTATTTGCGACGGGTGGAACCATCGGCTTGAGTGAATGGTTGGAACAAGCGCTCTCGCGCAACTTCAGACAGGCCGATGCCGGTGTCTGAAACGCTGAACCGCAGCACCGTTTGATCTCCCGACATGCTCACGACAGTAACACGCACCGTGATCTCTCCGTGCTCGGTGAACTTTACAGCGTTGCTTAGAAGGTTGAGAAATACCTGACGCAGCCTTAATGGATCACCGCACAGGAGAGTAGGTATCTCGGGTGCGATGTATGTCATCACAGCAAGCCCCTTCTCAGTCGCCTTGGGCAGTACCACCTGCGTGGCCTTATCCACCACTTCATCCAGATTGAAATCGATGCTATCCAGAATCAAGCGCCCCGCCTCAATCTTGGAGAAGTCGAGAATCTCGTTAATGATTGCCAGCAATGATTGCGCGGCATCGAATATCGTGGAGGCGAAATCGTGTTGATCAGAGTTTAGCGGCGTGTCTATAAGCAGCTCAGCCATGCCAATGATGGAGTTCATGGGTGTGCGGATTTCATGACTCATCATTGCCAGAAACTCGGACTTGAGGCGTGATGCATCCAGTGCCTGATCACGCGCCTGGGCTAACTCATCATTCTTCATGGCTATCTCGGAGGTATAGAGGGTGAGTTGCTTAACGTTGCGTTCGCGTTCCACTTCACCACCGATCCATAAAGCCATGAGCTTTAAAAACTCCAGTTCAGCGCCTTTGAACGGCGCTGGGCGGGCCACGCTGCTCGCAAAGCCCAGTGTGCCATAGACCTGGTTATCGACGATTATGGGCACGCCCAAATACGTTTCCCAACCTGTGATCTCGTAAGCAGGATGTACCTTCCAGGCTGAATCCTGAGCGTGGGGGATGCAGAGTGGCTCGCGTGTCGTGACAACCTGGTGGCAGTATGTTAATCGCTCGTCGTACACCAGTCCTTTGGTGATCTTGTTAGCATCCGAGCTGACTTCCATCACCTCCCACTGTGACTCGTGCACGCGCGCCAGAAAGCCCGACGACAGACCCAGGCGCTGTCGACCCAATTGCAATAGGGCCTGTATCTTTTGAGCATACTCAAGTTTCTGTGACGACGTAATGGTATAGAGGGTGCGGATGGACTCTTCGCTTTCGCGTAAAGCATCTTCCATCTGCCGGCGCTCAGACAGGTCTGTGACGACGGCGATGTAGCTGGTGACCTCACTATCGCGGTAGATCGGAACGGCCGTCGTCATGGCATAAATCATTTTGCCAGTAGTCGTCATCAGACGGGACTCGAAGCTGGCCGGCTCACCTGTGCGTTGCCGTGTGAAAGCATTGTCGACAATGGGGTGATCCTGGGCTAAAACCACATCGTATGGCGTGGCCCCGAGTAATGACTCGGGCGAGCATTCGAGCATGCCGGCATAGGCTGTGTTTACGAAAGTGAAGTGGCCTTCGCGATCCGAAATGGTAAGCCCTTGCCCCATGCTATTCATCACCTGCAAGGCAAAGTCGCGCTGGGCCTGTAATTCCTGCTCGGTGCGTTTACGTTCGGCTATCTCCTGCTCGGCTGCGGAATACAGTCGGGCATTGTCGAGTGCAATGGATGCCAGATGAACGAACCGATTGAGAAGCTCGATCTCCTCATCGTCGAAACTTAACGACGGGTCATCATGCATGATGCCGACCACGCCAATAACCTGACCGCGCGAAGTAAGGGGTAGCCCCACGGTGGCATAGAGCCGGTTTGCGTTGGAGTTAGGTACGTGATTGTCCCAGGCCGTGAAGTCACGCAAGATGATTGTCTGTCCGCTCTCCCAAACGTGACCAGCCAGTCCCTCACCTTTACGAATCCGCGTGTTGAGGGTGTCAGCCTGAATACCCAGGCTCACCTTGAGTTCCAGAACATTTGGCTCGGGATTCACCACATACAGGCAACCGTACTGTGTGTTCACCAGATGGGCGGCCTGATAGGTGACCGTTTGCAGGATGTCCGAGAGCTCGAGCCGGTTCACCAGCGCGGGCCAGGTGGCGTGCAAGGCTTCGAGGTAGGCGTGCTGGCGTTGAAGCTTTTTTTCGGATTTTTTCCGCTCGGTAATATCCTGTACCACCATGACCCTTGCAGGCCGGCTCTTGAACATTGCTTCCTTGCCGACGGCGCCCACCAGGAATGTTGAGCCATCACGACGTAAGCCGGTGATCTCAAATGGCACTTCATTCCAGTTGCTGATTCGCTCGCGCAACAAAGTGCCGTATTCCGGAGTCGTGTATTGGACGAGCGGTGAACCGATGACCTGCGCCAGCTCGTACCCAAACATACTGGCAAAAGCATCATTGGCATCCACAATCACGCCACCATCATGGATTACGATGCCTTCGTTTATAGCGCCCGAGAGACGGCGGAACAGGGCTGCACGATCCTGACTCTGCCGCAATGACTCCTCGAGCCGATGGAAGCGGGTCACTTCGCTGCCATATACGTCCACTTCATTGCCAAGGGGGATAAAGGTGCACTGGAGGTAACGATCGCTTACCATCAGCTCCAGTTCCTTCGGTGTATGCGTTCGCAGAGCGTCCTGCACTGGGCTGAGCCATTCAGATGGAATCGTATTGTCGAAGCGCAGGCTGCTTGATGAAAACAACTCATCTGCAGAAGCGTTTTGTTCCGCAATCTTGCCATCTGAACTAATACGCAGTATCAGACTCGGACTGTCCTGTACTACCTGTGCCAGGAGCATCGCACGCTGTTGTGCTTTTTCGCGTTCATTTCGCAGGCGGAAAAGAAGCTCACACACCCCCAATGGCAACAGTAACAGGACCAAACCGAACTCCGCCAGGAGCTCCGGCCAACCTGCTGGTTCTGCGACACCAAACCACACCACACATGCGCCGAATACCACCAATATGGCGATCATGATGTAGGAGACATACCGCGGGTAGGTTAACGCGGCAAGGCCGATAGGTAGTAGTAGTAAAACAAGTAACAGGTAGGATGCTTGCAATGCGATCAATGCGAAACTGAAGGCTGCCGCAAGCAGGACATAGCCCGGCAGTGCCCAGCTCTCACGGGGACGAAGCAAATGGTGTTGCGGGCGGGCAGGCGCCTTGGTTTCATTCATTGATAGCCACCTTCAACATGAACATACCACATTCCACGTGATGAATGAACTATGAAATGTCTTGCCGGGCTCTCGCCTGTTTTGGTAATGACTTGTCTAGGTACGTCACTTGCAAGGTGCGCCATACCCCACAGTGATAACCAACTCCACACCACTCGCCTATGCCAGATCTGGCTACACGCTTGCATTGCCCTGGGACTGCCAAACCAATATTCGACCGGAAGGCGGCATTATTACAATCAAGGAATGAGCGCGGACTGATAACATGCTTCAGAGCTCCTGACTGAATCACATGAAATGAACTCTCCTCCGCACGCCCCCGTGGGTTTCCGCATCCAGGCTCAATCAGGCACTTTTTGTGGGCAAATAGGTTGAAAGGTGCGCTTTTGCATTGCTTCATGGTCTATGTTCACATGGAGCCGTGGGCTCCTTAACAGCTAGTACTTACAGTTTATGCATGATGGCACTATCCGGTTATACGAGCGACTAAAATGAACTGCTCCAGCCGATCAACTACCGGTGCCAGCATAAGGCCGCCAATTGGCATACCGTTTGTCACCATCAGGTCTCGCGGGCCTGATACCTATCTCCGAACATGCAATCCTAAGTTGGATGTCTTTCTTGAATGGCAAGTATCTTGCTTACGGCTTCAATCAATTCATGTGAACTGGCAGGCTTGTTCAAATAGTCGTCAGCCCCTTCAGCACGTGCCGTAAGGTGGTCCTGATCGTCGCAACTGGCTGTTAACATGATGACTGGCAACCGATGATATCGATCATCGTGGCGGAGCTTTCTCAATAGCGTTAATCCATCCATTTTTGGCATGGCCACATCGAGTATCAGTAAATCTATATCAGGCGTGCCAGATAATAACGACAACCCCTCAAAAGCATCTTCAGCAGTCGTCACGTTGTGGCCGTGCTTACGCAGTGTGTAGCCGATTACGCGCCGAACTGATGAGTTGTCGTCGATGACCAGGATATTTGCCATACTTCATGCTCCATCCAAAAGCAGCACCACGCAATACACCAGGTAAAATATTATTATCTATCTTTAATGCAACTATACTGCATCTATATTATACCTCAACTGTAATGATATGTATATAAGACATGTGATTACAGAATAGAGCGCATATTATATTGGTGTATATGATATATAAGCCCAGAAGCCGATCCATGTTGGTATATCGCAGTTTGGGCACCTGTATCTGGATATTTCGTCAAATGTAATACCAATTTTTGGTGTAGATGCGTAATTACCAGGAATTTCGGCGTGCTGAAATGGCAAGCCCGCCGTTTGGTAACTGATCCTGTAACCAGTGCACTTGATCTTCAGTAAATTGACCTTCCAGCAACAATGGTTTGGCACTTAGGATGCGCCTCAAGGTTGGTAGCATTTGGTGCAGACTGGGTCCTTTTGGTTCAGCTTCGACGGTGATCTGGATGGCATGCGGCCTGTCCTGTGCCAGAAGCGAGTCGATGGTATGCAGCGAAACGGAATGCAGGTGCATGAATGAGTAAGTAACGCTCTGGCAGATGCGTAAGTCATGAGGTAGGAAGAAGTGAGCATATTGATCAGGGGACAGGAATACTGATGCATCGCATTGCGTCCGTACCACGGTGCCGGGTGCCCAGATTCCAAAAGGACTGACGTATCCACCCGCTATGGAGGAAAATCGGCGCAAGAGTTCCTGTAATACATCAATAAAGACGGTCGTTACCTCGTCCAAGAAGTGCATAAAGCGTTGTGGTTCATCATACATGGCATAACTCATCGAGACGGGACCGAGGATGGCCTCAGCCAGATCCGTTGGCCCGCGCATGGTAGGCTGCACAATCGCATAGCGGCCATTGCTCCGGCTGGCCATTAACTCGGTGAGTAGCATCAGCAGATTGAACCAGCTCTTGTTACGATGACTCTTCAGTGATTCCCATCCCTGCAGACTGTCTATGAAGTGGTGTGTGCGCATACTACCACCGTGGATGGTGGCGCGGACTGGAACACCTAAAATCGCTTCTACCCAGGGTACTTTACCGTATGGGTCAGCTACACAAAGCAGGTCACCTTGTATGCCGAGTGGACCAGGAGATTGTACGAGACCGGCAACGCGCTCGAGGTTGATCAA
>JAJYKL010000204.1 GCA_021788625.1 Chloroflexota bacterium | reverse complement strand
GGCCGCGCCCGTCCATGCTCATGCGTGTGCCGGCCGCCCGCAGGCGCGCCGTGTACGGGACGCTGGTGAAGTGACTGCCCTGGTCGCTGGTGAAGATCTCCGGGACGGTGCAGGCTAAGGCCCGCTCCACGGCGCTCAATACGAATGGCAACTCCAACGTCTCGTCCAGCTCCCAGGCCACCACGTAGCGCGAGTACCAGTCCAGCACGGCCAGCAGGTACAGCTAACTGGCGCGCAGCCGGACGTGGGTGATATCGATTCCGCAGACCTGCCTGGGGCGCACGATGGCGACGTCGCGCAGCAGGTACGGCCAGACCCCTTCCGCGGCCCGCCTTTTACTGAGGTTCGGTCCCGGGCGGATGGCGGCCAGCCCCAGCTCCCACAAGCGGCGCTCCACCCGCTTGTGGTTGACCGCCCAGCCCTCGCCGTGCAGTTGCGCGGTGAGCTTGGGCGAGCCGTAGAAGGGGTGCGCCGTGTAGAGCTCATCGAGCCGACGCTGCAGCGCCAGTTCGTCGGCGCTCACCGGCACCGGCCGCTAGTACAGGCTGGTGCGGTTCAGCCCCAGCAACTCGGCCTGCGCCTTGACCGTCAGCTCCGCACTGCTCCAGTCGAGCATCGCCACCCGCTCACTGCGCGTCCGCGTCGAGGCCCATCTTTTTTTCAACCACGCTAACTGCGTGGTGAGGCGCCCGATCTGGGCATAGAGCTGGGCTCTCTCTGCTTCGTAAGCGGCCTGCAACTTGTGGAGGTCGCGTGGGTCGTCTTCGAAGAGCCGCACCAGCCCCTGGGTGGCCGTGGCTTTCCACTCGTGGAGTTGGGTGGGGGCGACGCCGCGCTCCGCGGCAATCCGCGCGAGGGGCTAATCCTCGCGCAGTAGCTCGCGCACTACATCGGCCTTGAACTGCGGTGTGGAATGCTTCCTCAAGTTGCCCTTTTTGTACTCTATTTTGGGGCCTTTTCGTGTCTGAATTTTGGGGTAAAGCTCAGTTTACTTTACCACTCCTGCCCGGTAGATCGGCGCAGGATGCGGGCGACGACATGACCTGTCCACTTACCGATGCACGGGGTGAACCGCGTCCGTTTGGGGTGCACTGTGACATCGGCGCCTACGAAGCCCAGTTTGTCACCCGACGTTATATCCTCCCACTGGCCTATCGTCAATAAGTCCACGGATCCCGGTCAGTTACGTTGCCGGTTATGCAAACAAATCGAACCTGACGTCACTACGCCTGAACTCGCGCTACTGCATCGGGATTGGCTTCATAACCGTGCCATCTCTGGTCCTGTCCCTGGCTATACTGCAAGACGGCGGCAGCCAGGAAAGGACTGTTGTACCGCATGCCGTTTCCCACGATTGACTGTGCCTGCAAGGCCAATTATGCCCTGAGCCAGGTATCCCACCAGGCATCCGTCGCACCTTGTTGTGCTAGCCTGCCTACACCGCCAGTATCAACGCTGGTCTCCGAGCAAATGATCTTCTGCAACTTGGGATCGAAGACAAATAACCTGAAGAGCCAGCGCCAGCGCGTCTCGTACCAGTCGGTATCTGCTGCGGCGATGCCATTCGCCGCAGGGGCCATGACGGTTATTGCCTCAACTGGCGCGCTGGCTGGCGCGGCGGCGCGTGCGCCAGGGGTGGGTTCCAGCCAGGTCATCTCGTGACCGTGGAGGTCCAGCGCCGTGCTACGCACATAGTTTTCGGGGTGCGCCGCGTCATAGACCAGACTTATGCGCGTGGGTTCATCGCCGATCCGCTCGGTGACGAAGCAAACAGCTAAACGCAGGCCGATGTCTTAAAGTATCAGTGTGCTGGCCGACTTGTTGCTCGACGAGAAGATTTAGCGTAGTGAGTACTGCGTGTGATGTGTGGAGCTCGAGCGGGCTTTGCACGATACCCAATGCGAATTGGCCAAGGAAGAGACGTGCACGCCTGAAGACCAGTCTGACGGACCTGGCAACTGCCATCGGCGCCATGCACCTGGTGAATCGTAAGCGCGCTTTCGGCCAGCTGTTCCAGAGGGTCGATTTCGACGACAAAGGTGCCATCAAGCGCCTGTACCTAAAATACTGGGTAGCGAAGGCATGGGGAGATCGCCTTCGCCTACCGCCTGCATGTTCAGGAGTTGCAGGCCAACCATGCCCCCGGTGAGATTTGAACTCACACGCCCGAAGGCATAGGCCCTCAACCTACCGCGTATGCCAATTCCGCCACGGGGGCTAACGAGTGTTGAGATTATATCCTCAACGTATGGTTGCGCAAGACTTTTTACCGTGTCATATATCGGAAATGGTAAAAACAATGGTAGTAATGCCTGAGTTCACTTGATATACGGCTCACCGTCCGCAGCAGGTGGCGTAGCTCTGCCCACCACCCCCGTAAGAACGATGATAGTCAGCACATAAGGGATCATCTGTGGGATTTGAGATGGAATATCGGGTCTGAATATGGCCACTGTAGAGGTAACACTACTGCCCAAGCTAAAGATCAAGGCACCGATCAGCGCACCAAACGGTGTCCACTTTCCGAAGATCATGGCA
This sequence comes from Chloroflexota bacterium, assembly GCA_021788625.1. Classification (GTDB taxonomy): domain Bacteria; phylum Chloroflexota; class Anaerolineae; order J036; family Brachytrichaceae; genus CAIXPS01. The sequence goes on along the minus strand of JAJYKL010000204.1, from coordinate 154 downwards.
GCCAGACCGATGAACCCCTGACCATTTGTCATGAGTGGGTTGAATACGTCGACTGCTTCGATGGTGAACCACACCCCCGCTAAACCGGCGAGCACGCCGCCAATCAACACATTCACATGACGGATACGATACACATTAATGCCCAAGATCGGAA
>JAJYKL010000097.1 GCA_021788625.1 Chloroflexota bacterium | reverse complement strand
CTCAGGATGATCATGGTGAGCTTGTCGAACCATCCTTCGGCAGGCTCAGGATGATCATGGTGAGCTTGTCGAACCATCCTTCGGCAGGCTCAGGATGATCATGGTGAGCTTGTCGAACCATCCTTCGGCAGGCTCAGGATGATCATGGTGAGCTTGTCGAACCATCCTTCGCGCGCGGCGCAGGCGATCCGTACCCGCGGTTGGAAACCTCGGTCTGGCGAGCACCAAGCCGGCTGCACGTGGGATAGGGGAAGGTGCACGTGCCGTAGGGGCAATGCACCGCCAAGGTTTTGTGGCAAGCCGTGACGTCCCCGGCGGTGCATTGCCCTCCCCGCGGCCGGCAGGGATGGGGCGTGGTGGGTGGGTAGTGCTGAGGATGGGGTGCGGGGTGCAGGGCGCGATGGGCAGGGGTGCGGTGTGGGAGTGGTTGTCGGGAGGGCGAAGCATCGCCAAGGCGCCCATGCATGCCACAACTGGGCCGGCGATGCTTCGCCCCTACATCGGCACGGCGTCGGGTCGGCATTCGTGCCTGCGGTTGGAAATCGCGTCTGGCGAGAGCGAGGCCGGCTACACGCGGGATAGGGGTGAGAGCGTTGGGCTTGCGCCGATTTCACATGTACGCCCGCTGCCCGACCACGACGAGCGGGAGACGTGGGAAGGGCGTGCTTTCTGCGCACGGGTCAATGATGACGCCGTGATCATCAGCGCCTCCGCGGGGAGGTCTCGGCGGGAACGCCATTCCATGGTGTCGCGGTTGTTGGATGGGCGAATGGTATCGCGGCGTAGGGGCCATGCACCGCCCAAACATGTGCCGGTTATCATGGCCTTGCGGGCGGTGCATCGCCCCTACCATGGTTAACCAACGGCGACACCATAAAAACAGGCCGGCGCATCACGCCGGCCTGTTAATACACCTGGACGCTCAAGTGTGAAGCGCAGCTAAGGCACCACCGGTAGCGCTTCCTGCGCCTTCTTGATCTCCGACTCGGGCAGCACGTAGTCCTCGATCTTGCCATTCAGGTAACGCTCATAGGCTGACAGGTCGAAATGGCCATGTCCGCTTAGATTGAACACGATGGTGCGGCTCACACCCTCCTCGCGGCAGCGCAGCGCCTCATCAATCGCGACGCGGATGGCATGTGCCGATTCGGGCGCAGGCAGGATGCCCTCGGTGCGCGCGAACTGGATGCCCGCTTCGAAGGTGGCTTTCTGATGCACGGCACGGGCTTCGATGAAGCCGTTGCGATACAACTCACACACCAGCGGTGACATGCCGTGGTAGCGCAACCCGCCGGCGTGGATGGGCGCCGGGATGAACCCGTGGCCCAAGGTGTACATCTTGATGAGTGGCGTCATCATCGACAGGTCACCGAAGTCGTAAGCGTACACACCGCGTGTCAGGCTGGGCGCCGCAGCCGGCTCGACCGCGATCACACGCATTTTGCTGGTTTTATCTTTCAGCTTCTCGGGCAGGAAGGGAAAAGCGAACCCACCGAAGTTACTGCCCCCGCCGATGCAGCCTATCAGGATGTCTGGCGTGTCGCCAGCCAGCTCCAGTTGCTTGCGCGCCTCCAGCCCGACGACGGTCTGGTGCAGTAGTACATGGTTCAGCACCGAGCCCAGGGAGTACTTGCTGGGCACCTTGTTGGTCACCACGTCCTCAACAGCTTCGCTGATCGCCAGTCCCAGGCTGCCGGGCGAGTTCGGGTCTGAGGCCAATACAGCGCGACCGGCCGCCGTGTCGGGGCTGGGGCTGGGAACGACCTTGGCGCCCCAGGTCTCCATGAGGTTGCGGCGATAGGGCTTTTGGTCATACGACACGCGCACCATGTAGACCTTGCACTCGATGCCGAACATCTGGCAGGCCAGAGCCAGCGCGCTACCCCACTGCCCTGCACCGGTCTCGGTGGCGATGCGCCGGGTTCCCTCCAACTTGTTGTAGAAAACCTGGGCTACGGCCGTATTGGGCTTATGACTGCCAGCCGGGCTGACGCTCTCATTCTTGTAATAAATTTTGGCCGGTGTCTGCAGTTCCTGCTCCAGGCGGCGAGCGCGATGAAGCGGGGTGGGTCGCCACAACCGGTAGACCTCGCGCACCGGCTCAGGGATTGCGATCCAGCGCTCTCGCGACACTTCCTGTTTGATGAGCTCCATGGGGAAAAGTGGTGCCAGATCCGCAGGTCCAACCGGCTGCTTGGTGCCGGGATGTAACACGGGTGGCATCTCGTAAGGCAGGTCTGCCTGGATGTTGTACCAGTCTTTGGGCAGATCGCTCTCACTCAGAATGATCTTTGTCTGGTCGGACATTGAGTGAACTCCTTATATCATGTGTCTAGTGTGATTAACCATGTTGAGTAAATCGTATGATGAAGCCTAATCATACCTGCTTATTCCAGTGCTTGTTGACTCGAATAAGACCAACAGGTGTATTCTAACCATGCGAGAGCACATCGCCACATGCAATCATGACGCGCCCTGGCGCGCTCTCGACACCGCAATCACATGTATGGGAGGCATTTCGCACCATGAATGCACAGACCGATGAACGGCAGCTGATCCACATCGCAGATGGCAAGGAGATGATGCTCATCCCTGCCGGAGACTTCCTGATGGGCAGCGATCAGGGGTACCGGGAAGAGCAACCCGTGCATAGCGTGCACGTCGACAGCTTTTATATGGACAGGCACCTGGTGACCAATCGCGAGTATCGGGCTTACTGCGACGCCACTCAAAAGCCCTACCCCGACAACCCGCGCTGGAAGGAGTATCCCAACTATTTTCTGGATTACCCCGACTACCCGGCGGTGAATGTGTCGTGGCGGCAAGCAATGGACTATGCCCGCTGGGCAGGCAAGCGATTGCCCACTGAAGAGGAGTGGGAGTACGCGGCTCGCGGCGGGCGAGACCAAGCGACCTACCCGTGGGGCGATGAGGCGCCAGGTGCAGATCATGCCAACTTTGCTGATCGCAACACGGAGTACCCCTGGCGCGAGTTTCGCGTGTCGACTGGCTACCGCTATACCTCACCTGTGGGCACCTATGCCCCCAATGGCTTTGGTCTGTACGACATGGCCGGTAATGTGTTTCAGTGGGTGGAGGACTGGTTCTTTGAGTATTCAGATACCGTACGCGACACAGAGCGATTCAAGGACGGCTGGGGTGGGTCAAAGGTATGCCGGGGTGGTTGCTACCATAGCAGTGCGTTTGATCTGCGTGTTGCTCGTCGCCGGCAAATCCTGGGCGGAGGCGCCAACATGGCGGTGGGCTTCCGCTGTGTGAAGGACGTAGCGGGGGTACATAAGCCAAAGGTGACCTTCGACATCACCCACCCGGATGTGAGCTGGCAGAAGCAGCTCTCCACCGTACATGCCAGCGTGCCAGGCGGCATGCAGTTGTGTTGTGGAACGGGTAAGTTGACCCTGGAGCAGGCACAGCACATCAAGAACGTCGGTTTCACCAGCATCGAGCAGTATGTGACCTGGGAGACGATCGAGAACGCCGGCGAAGGCCACTGGGATTTCTCGGCCTGGGATGAGCAGGTGGCGATTTTGAAAGCTGTGGGCCTGAAATGGGTGCCGTTCCTGATTGCAGGTCCTGCCTATGCATTACCCGACTGGTACCGCGAGCATGTGGACTTCGAGGGACTGCGGTGCCTGGAGCACAATATCGAAACGAAGATCCACAGCATCTGGGCGCCGCGCTGGCGCGACTGGGTGGAGCGCTACATCAAAGCGTTTGCCGAGCATTACCGAAATAGCGATGTGGTGCAGTGGCCACTGCTGGGCATCACCGGGGATTTCGGCGAAGCCATATTCCCGGCCTGGCACGGCAACTGGCCGCCGCAAATATCCGGCCTGTACCACTCGCATGGTGGTTACTGGTGCGCTGACCGGTTTGCGCAAGCTGACTTCCGCGCTCGAATGGCCGAGAAATTTGGCGATGTGCAGGCGTTGAACGCCTCGTGGGACACGCACTATCCGTCGTTTCAGGCTGTGACAATGCCCGAGATTCTCAGCGACCCACTGGAGGGATTCCGCGTGGATGAGGTTACGCCGCCCGGTTCGTTTGCCATCCGAACAGTCGCTGACCGCCGACGCTGGCTGGATTTCATCGACTGGTATCGCAGTGCGATGACGGACTACGCTGACTTCTGGATGCGAACGACCAGCAAATACTTCCCCGGCACACCCGTCTACCTGTGTACAGGGGGGCGGGCGGAACACTGGCAGGCATCGGAGTTTGCGCAGCAGTGCAAGGTCGCAGCGCTTAACCATGGCGGCGTGCGCATCACCAACGAGGCTTCGGTATACGCTCACAACTTTCTGGTGACGAACTGGGTCGCCTCCGCGGCCGACTTCTACCAGGCGCAGTTCAGCTTCGAGCCGGCCGGGCAGGTGACCGAGAAAGGCGTCGTATGCCGCGTCTACAACGCGGCGGCCACCGGAGCCAACGAGTTGCACTACTACGAGGGCAACATCATGGACCGCGAGGACAAGCCTGGCCTGCTGATGCAGAACCTGGTCCACCTCAGCGGCGCCCGCCCCGTCGTAGACACCGGTCTGCTCTATCCTGACGTGCCGATGATCGTAGGCGACCTCGACTGGGCAGACGTGACACGCCAGGTGACGCGGCTGCGCGACTACATCAATCTACGCTTCATAGACGACCTGACCATCGCCGATGGCATCCTGTCCAGGTTGAAGGTCGTCGTGATCTGTGGCGGTGAGCTGTACCGCAAAGCCACGCTGGAGGTGCTGGTGACCTGGGTGCGCCAGGGTGGTTTGTTGGTGGCCTACAACCTCAGGGGCTTGCGCACCGTAGAGGACGATACCGACTTCACGATGCGGCTGCTGAACCCTCTTGGCGGTGAGAGGCGCTTCGGGAAGGGTGCTAGCTTCTTTGTACCGGGCAAATTGCAGCGCGATATGAGCGAGGCTGAGCAGCAGAAAAGCGTTTTTGACGCTGTCACAACGTTCCTGACTGCACAGGGTTATGCGGTGACCGATGGGGTACTCGACGGGATCTACACGGCGCAAACGTCGGGCGGTTTACTGGTGTTGAACACGCACCTCGAGCCACGCCACAAGCAGGTGACGCTGCCGGACGGAAGACGTACCGAGCTGGCGCTGGAGGCCAATAGCATCACGCCGCTGGCGCTATAGAAGAGAGTGCCCCAGGTCAAGCGGCCTGGGGCACTCTGCTTATGGGGCGGCGGTCAAGTGGCGGAGGCTACAGTTTAACGATCTCGCCGTCCTTGAGCGCGTAGAGTGTACCGTCAATCTGCGACCGCGCGACCTCACCTTCCGCCGGTGTGAGGTCGACCGTTTGCGAAAACCGCACCAGCACGTCTTGTAAAAGGCTCTTAAATGTGGCACGGTCGTAGAAAAGAGCCTCGGGGTCGTCCTCCATCACTACGGGACCGCCGTAAAAGAGAGCCAGGCCCTGGCCGGTCTGGTGGGCGAATGCGGCACTGGTTTCCTTCGTGACTGTGCCCGAGTAGGCCGGGCCAGGCGTGGCTGCCGCCAGAATTTCAGTCTCAGGAGCCAGGCCGAGCCACGACCTCGATGCCACGAATTTCTCCACATGGGTGAATTGAGGATAGCTCGGGGTGGGCCGGATATGTTGCGTACAGATCCCTGCTGCCTCCTCCGAGTCGGGCAAGATGCCGAATAGCGCGTCGAATTCCGGGACACGCTCCAGCTCCAGGTCCCGCTGCATACCGGCGGCCAGCACCACCCCTCCTGAGCGCACCCACCCGGCGATCTTCAGAAGCACCTCGCGTTTGGTGAAACCGGGCAGTGCGATCACCAACAGCTTGTGCCACGCCAGTGCACCATCCAGGATCATCTCCTCGTTCACTGGCGCACAGGGAGTCATGCGCCGCACGAACTTCAGTGCCTTGTCCACATTCTCCGGCATACCGCCGTTGAGGGCGGCATAGTAGCCTGGCCAGAAGAAGGCCACCGATTCGCCAGGTTTGCGCTCCTGGATCAGATCTATGTACTTCTTGAATCCTTCGACGGCGGGTCGAGGCTTTACACCGTTTTCGAAGAGGTTGTTGTAATAGTGGAACATCTGGCGGTTACCGTAGTCGGCTGAGCCAAAGATGCGGGCTACCACTCCCTTGGTAGTCATGGGACCCACCGGCTCCAATCCCATATACGCACCGTAGAAGTTGCACGCGCTGCGTGTATAGGCGGTGATGAAGAAGTTATCGTAGAACTTGTTCCCCTCGTTGGTCAGCCGGATGCCCGCAGCGTGCCTGGCAGCGACACGCGCCTGACTGCTGAACGACGAGGCGTGTTCCGGCTCCTCCGACCCACCTGTGCACAGGTAGACCGGTGTGTTGGCGAAGAACCTGTGGCATTCCGCCAACCAGAACTCGGCATACTCGGTCATAGAGGCGTTGTACCAGTCTAGCATATCGAACAATGCCGTGCGGGAGGGCGCGCGGTGGGTCAGGAAAGGAGTGACGTCCTGTAGCGAGGGATAGTGCGAGCGCCAGGCTGTGTTCAACCTTCCAACGTCCGGGTAGTGGTTCATCAGCCATGCGCGGAAGCTGGCGACGGCATCTTCTCCCGCGCACCAGTAACCGCGGTGTGTGTGGTAGTCGCCAGGCCAGTTGCCGTGCACGGGCATAATGGCCTCGCCGTAATCACCGCAGATGCCAGGCTGGACCGACTCCAACACGTCCATCGGCAGGTAGTGCGCTGCAAATGCTTGTAGGACGCGTGAGATCTCCTCACGGAATGCCGGGTTCCAGATGGACTCAATCGGGTTAACCTTATGGTGCTCCAGGCAGACCAAACCAACGTGCCGGGAGTCGTCCAGCCACCATTGTGGCGCGGCGTACTTGGGCCCCATCAAGATGAAGGGCACGTATTTGAGGCCGGCCTGTTGAATCAGCTCCGCTTCACGATCATAGAAGCGCCAGTCGAACTGATTGCGCCCGCTGGGCTCAAAGTTTTTCCAGAAGGTGTAGATCTGTACGGAGGTGACGCCCAGGTCTTTGAGCTGCTGCAGCGCCTCGATCTCGTAAGAGGTCTCAAATGGCACGCCGCAAACGACGATCTCATGCGGGTTGCTCATGATGTGCTCCTATCGAAAAAGCCTCACAGGCTTACCGGCCTGTGAGGCTTTACACTCGATCCGCTGCCAGACGGCTGGCGCATCGAGTCACGCAACGACTCCAGGGAGTCGGCTGCCACGAGTTGGCCAGCCGGCTACTTGTAGTCCTTGCCCGAATACGTGTACTTGATGTTCGGCCGGCTCTTGTCTTTCACGATGTCGTTGACTTCCTTGATGATGTCGGAACCGCCGTTGTCCATCCAGTTCTTAACCGCGTCATCCCAGGTGGTCATGGGCACGGTCGGATCGATGACGATCTTCTCTTCCATGGGCTTGATGTACTGGGTATACAGTTGGCTGCCCTTCTTGCCGCCGGTCGGCGAGTAGGCGCCACGGCTGTAGTCGGGGAAGGAGTTGGCGGCCATATCTTCGTACATCTTGCGCACCATCGGCATCTTGTCCTGCAGCCCACGTGCCTTGTACAAGGTGTAGATGTCGTACCAGCTCTGGTTGTAGCCAGGGGTCACGTTTGCGCTCTTGGGCGGGAAGCCGAAGGGTTCGATCTGATCGCCCGTCCAGCCTTTCTCACGCTTTGTGTCAGGGATGCTGATCTTGTTGCCATCCTTGTCCAGCGTGTATGTCTTGCCTTCGACGCCGTTCGTCATGAAGTCGTAACCAGCCGTATAGACCCAATCCAGGAACTTGAAGATGTCATCGGCCTTATCCTTGGATTTGGCAGCGATGCTGAAGCCACGGTCGTAGCCACTCAGTTGCACGCAGCCCATGGGGCCAGCGGGGCCTTTCAGCGGTGGCATGAACGCAACATCGGCGGTCGGAACGCTCTTGCGCAGCTCTGGTAGCCAGTCGGGCAGGCCCATCCAGTGGCCGACCATGACAGCCGCGGTGCCCGCGTTGAACTTGTCCACGCCCTTCTTGCCCTGAGCAATCATGTAGTCGGGGTCGATCAGTTCATCCTTGCGCAACTGCTGCAACCACGCCAGGAAGTCCTTAGCCGGTGGAATATATTCCGATGGCACGATCTTGTTGGGTTTGTCCTTGTTCGGGTCAGCCGGATCAGCAGTCCAGTTGCCGAAGCCGTAACCGAAGGAGACCGCTACGTTCTGGAAGTACCACAGGCTATACTCATGGGCCGTCAGGGGGACCATGTCGGGTTTCTTAGCCTTGATCGTCTTGAGCGCGGCCACCAGCTCGTCGAGGGTGGTTGGTTCGGTGATATTCAGCTCCTTGAAGATATCCGCGCGGTAGTAGACCGGGAAGGGCACCCAGAACGACAGGGGGTTAGGGAAGAAGTAGTGCTTGCCGTCAGGAGACTTCACCATTTCCCACAAGCCGTCCGAGATGGCCGACTTTACATCCGGGTATTTGGCCAGCAGGTCATCCAGAGGGAGGAAGGCGCCTTGCTCGATCATGTCATGCACGGGGCCCCAGTTCGGCCCGGCAGACCACATCACGTCAGCGATGGTGCCACCGGCGACGAGCACCGGGAACTTCGCCTCGATGTCGAAAACCGGGATGATCTGCGACTCGATCTCCACGTTCGCCCGCTTGAACAGCTCCAGCTCATAAGCTGAGCCTTTCTGGTGGGTGGCTGGTCCCCACACGGGGCGGAAGTACGAAAACTTGATCACGTGGTCGGCCTGAGTGGACATCTTGGCTTCCGCCGCGGGGACTGCGGTCGCAGCGGGTGCTGAGGTGGCCGCTGGGGCCGAGGTGGCCGCTGGAGCTGAGGTGGCCGCTGGGGCAGATGGAGATGCGGCCTGAGTGCAGGCAGCCAACACGGCGCTGGCGCCTGTCACGCCGGCTACGCGCAGAAAGTCACGCCGGCTCATTTGCTTGGTTTTCACGGTTCCTCCTTACAAGGAATGGTTGAATGGGTTTACAACGAACTCGGTTGCGTTTTTGGTACATAGGCCGTGCTTAGTTGATTTATTCTCTGGGTGAGCACCTCCCGATAAAATGAATGTGTCCTACCCCTTAATCGCGCCCAGTTTGACACCCTGCACGAAGTACCGTTGCAGGAACGGGTAGACCATTAAGATGGGCACCGTGGCAAACACGATGGTGGCGGCCTTGATGTTCTCCGGGTTGATCATGCGGATATGGACTTCGCCCCAGCCACCGGCCGAACCCATGTTCTGGAAGTTGTTCTCGATGATGATGGAGCGCAATAATAGTTGCAGTGGCCACTTCGTGTTGTCCATGATATAAAACAGCGCGCCAAAGAATTCGTTCCAATGTCCCACAGCGTAGAACAGACCGATAGTAGCGATGGCGGGCATGGATAGTGGCAGCACGATGCTCACCAGCACGCGCAGGTCGGTCGCCCCGTCCATCTTAGCCGACTCCTCCAGCTCCGGCGGTACGCTCCAGAAGTAGTTGCGCATCAGGATCAGGTTGAAAGGGCTGACCAGTTGCGGGATGATGAGTGACCAAATCGAGTCAATCAGGCCGACCTGCCGCACCACCATAAAGGTGGGCACAATGCCGGCGCTGAACAGCATGGCAAACACGATGAGGCCCATCAGCAGGCTGTTAAAGGGAATCTCACGCTTCGACAGGCCGTAGGCGGCCAGGATTGTCATGATCAGGTTGAGAGCCGTCCCGACTGCCGTAATGAATACAGTAAGGCCGAACGAATTCAACAAGGTGGCAGTGCCGAAGATATAGGTGTAAGCATCCAGCGTTGCATCGATCGGCCAGAGCAGGAATGGGTACTGCGAAATGATATTGGTTGGGCTGAAGGAGCGTACTACGACCAGCCAGATGGGCAGTATCGTTACCAAGCCCGCGATGAGCAGCACCATGTAGATAATGACTTCGCCGTACCAGGGGTTGCGCATCAGGCGGTTGGAAGTGGAGACGCCAATGGCCTGATCGTCCACTCGCTTCTTTCTAAGGCTCAAGTTGATTGCCATGCACTAGAACTCCTTACCAGATCGAGTATTCGCCGGTGCGACGCACAACGGAGTTGGCGGTGAAGATCAGGATGAAGCCGATCACGCCCTTGAACAGACCGACGGCCGTACCCAGACTGTACTGAGCGCTCTGCAGGCCGATGCGATAGACGAAGGTATCGATGATGTCGGACACGTCCTGGACCGACGCATTGTAGAGCTGGAAGATCTGGTCAAAACCTGCATTCATCACACCACCTAGTGCCAGGATCAACATGACGACGATGGTAGAGCGGATACCAGGTAGCGTGACGTTCCAGATTTGTGCAAATTTGCCAGCACCGTCGATCACGGCCGCCTCGTACAACTGGGGGTCGATGTTGGAAAGCGCGGCCAGATAGATGATGGCGCCGAAGCCGAACCCCTTCAGAATATCCGTGACGATCAACATTGGGACGAAGTAAGTGGATGACGTCAGGATCTGGACTTCCGGCATCCCGAACGACTTCAGCACCTGATTAATCACGCCCGACGGAGCGATAAATACGATGATGATGCCAGCGTAGACCACCCAGGACAGGAAATTCGGGAAGTAAGTCACCGTCTGAATGACACGCTTGTAAGGCATGTGCCGCACTTCATTCAACAACAGCGCGAAGATGATTGGCATGGGAAAGCCGAAGATGATACGGTACAGACTGATGAGCAGCGTGTTCTTCAGCAAGATACCAAAGTCCGGCGAGTTGAAGAATTCCTTGAAGTACTCCAAACCCACCCACGGGCTGGCGTCGATGCCCGAATATAGCTTGAAATCCTTGAAAGCGATGGTCAGGCCGTAGTACGGGATGTAGCTAAAGATGAGGAAGTAGATGAGGGTAGGGATGATGAAGAGATAGATGTAGCGCCACCTCCACATGCGCTTCAATAAAGAGCGCCTGGAGCTCTGCTCAAATGGCACTGGAGCTCTAGCCTGCACTGAATTCATTACTGCCATGTGACTCCGTCCTTTGCACGTGCACGATGCTTCCGCCTTATGGTGCTTGCGCGCAGACGTGCTCCATTACGTTATATGATCGGTATTGTAAATGGTAAGTGGATAATAGGCTACGAACCTGCTCACCATGATATTCATGCTCACGAATAGTACTGGTACGCCGGAGTACTCGCGATGTAAATGCAGCAGCAGGGATGAATTGGGTTTTTAGTACATTACCGCTGGAGACCATTATAAATAGGGCTTTCGCTTCATCCATAAGAATATAGGTGGGGAAGCGCATGATTTACTCGATAGTTGTGATTTCACGACAGCCTTGATTTGACAGGCTGCTGAGCCGCAAAGAGGTCCGACAGCAATTCAGGAGCGTCTACGCCATTTGACAGACCATCATACGCATACAGAATCAGAGCTTCAATGAGGGACTGGGCTTGCTGGCGACAGGCTTCCCCAATGGTTTTGTCGGGGGTGAGCGCCTTTGGGTCAGTGGTCAGCAGACAATCACGATGCAGGAGCGAATTGGCCACGATGATGCGCTGAGCCGTCCAGTCACAGCGGTTGGTTACCAGCACGACGTAGGTGCCGGTCAGGTCCGCATTGGCAAAGCTAATCACCAGCCGCACTTTGCCCAGACCGCCAATGCGCGGGGTGAACGTAAAGGTCCAATACGTCGTGTCAGCGATCGGCAGGGGTTTGAAGGCGCTGCGAGGGATGAGTGGCACCACGTCCTCGACCCGGATCTGGAGGCCCGCCAGGCGCAGTGGTTGGGCGTGTTCATCTTTGAGGGTGAAGCTGTAGCTCTCCAGATTGCAGTTCTTCTTGAGCACACTCACCCAGTCTTTGTGATGGCGGCGCACGCACTCGACCACCGACGGGGCCAGGTACCAGCCGTCAAACAGCACCACATCGAAGTCCAGTTCATGTGCCACCGCTTGACCAATCAATTGGCTAGTCAACTGCAGCCTGGTCTGAAACCGGCCATACAACTCGGCAAACTCCGGGTCTTGCAGCAGTGTCGGCTCGACCTGGCGCTGAAACTTCGCTTTGGCCTTGGCGTCGTGGGGGATGGTGGCCTCCGGCAAGCACTTCTTGACGTAGTGCTCCCAGGCGCTGAACTCCTCGTAGCGCCGATACAGGGCCAGATCGACCGGGAAGCGCACTGCCCCACAGCCGTAGTGATTGGTCACCGGGTTGTGCGCCAGCGGGTAGCGCCTATCGCTGTGATCGTAGTGGCGGGCCACATACTCAAACAGGTCGCCCACATGCTCGCGCAGCGTGTTATCCAGACTGAGCGACGTGATCTCCTTAGCCCGGTGCCACGGCCGCGTCTTGTCGTTCATCAGCTTGACCCGTGCGTCATTGATGGCTTTCTCTTTCCAGAGTGCATCGCTGAAGAAGCGCGACAGATTGGTCTTGTCGGCGCTCTCGATGATGCAGCGCGTAATGTTGGTCATGCTCTTGTTTGGCAGGGTGATCAACCCTGTCAGGTAATTCTGAAAGTGCTGAAACTAGCAGCGATTCTCGAAGACCTCGGCAAACGTCTCCCTGTATTGGCTCACAATCGGCGCGGAGGTAACGATCGGCAATTCCAGTCTCATCCCGTTATCATCGCTCACTGGGCGAAATCACAACTATCGAGTAAGTTCGATACTTTTATGCTAACTTTTTGATGTAAGTTCTTGATTACAAGTACATACTAACATATACTTGTATCCGATGCCAGATCTGGACCTTCGTGAAGAAGCTACGCCCAAGCAACGTGAAAACGGTGGGGGCCCCAAGGCCGGTAAACTCTATCAGGCTGTGCAGACGCGCATCCGCCAGTACATGACGGTACAAAACCTGAATGCCGGCGACCAGTTACCTACCGAGACAGAGTTGTGCCAGCTTTTTAGCGTTAGCCGCACCACTGTACGCCAGGCACTCAGGCAGATCGAGGCGGACGGCCTCATTCTCCGTACGCGCGGGAAAGGCACCTTCCTGCGTGACCCACGGAATGGCTCACAGAACACGGGGACCGAAGCCACAGCGGCTCCACGAGTGTTGCGTATACGCAAGCACACTACCATTGGGGTCGTGTTCAGCTACGCCAGCGAAGTAGACGTCATGCAAACGGCCATCCTGCGCGGCATTGAGCACGCCGTCAAGGCACATGGTTTCAACGTACTCGCTGGTCGGGAGGACGACCTGGATGAGGCGGGGGAATTACGCGCTATGACCGACCTATGCAACATTGGGGTGAGCGGACTGATTGTCATGCCAATCTCCAACTGCACGGGCACCGAGGGTGTTCGGATGTTGCTTGAGCGTAAGGTGCCTGTCGTGCTGGTCGATCGGTATCTGAGTGAACTGGATACCAGCTACGTCGTGTCCGACAATCGAGCCGGCATGTACAATGCGACCGAACACCTGATTCTGCTGGGCTATACCTCGTTCGAGTTTGTGGTTGGGCTTGCAGGCGGGTCGGCGGTCCGCCAGATGGTTACTACTTCCGTGAGGGACCGCTATGAGGGTTATTGCCAGGCCTTGAGAGACTACGACCTGGCCGATGCGATCCAAAGCCCCGTCGCTGTGGACCTGACCGACCGCGAATCCATCCGCAACTTGCTTACGCATTCCAGCCGTGCTTCCAGGAGAGCACCGGCAGTCGTCGCGGTGCATGATTACGTGGCGCTGG
>JAJYKL010000014.1 GCA_021788625.1 Chloroflexota bacterium | reverse complement strand
TAGCATGGACGAGCTGCCCGAGTCGCTCGATTTATCGAGCGTGATGGCTTCATGGCGCATTACCCAGGTGCAGATACTGGAAGGAGGTCCGGAACGTGCAACCGTTTGGGTGCGTCTGGAAGGTGGTCGTTCCTGGCTGGACCTGCGCCTGTCACTCGCACGACAGCGTGAGGCGGTGGATGTAAACGCACGCCTGTTCCTCAACGAGCGATCCGCACGGGTGAAGCTGGTAATGCCTTGTGGCGCTCGTCTGGCTGATTACGACGTGCCAGGCGGACATGTATTGCGAGGTGAATTAGGTGAGGTGCCAGGTGGGCGCTGGGTGCGCGCCGGGAAACTGGGTTTTGCCTCGAACGCTCTCTACAATTTTGACCTGAAGGATGGCGCTCTACGCGCTACTCTTGCACGTGCCAGTCGCTACTCCTGCGACCTGACCCTCCCGCCCGAAGCACAGCCGTGGATTCCTGCCGTGGACATCGGTGAACTGAACTTCCAATTCGTGCTGGCTCCAGCTGATGACCAGCTGCCATTAATGGCGCGTCAGTTGGAGGAGCCTCCTGTGGTGCTGGCGATACCGGCCAAGATGGGTGACCTGGAACGAAGGGCAAGTCTGGCGGAAATCCAACCTTCGTCGGTACGTATCCTGTCATTGCAGGCGGCAGCGAATGAGGGTGTCCCGGATGGTGGTCTGCTGTTAACTCTTCAGGAGATGAACGGGCAGACCGTCACGCCGCGTGTCAAGTGGCTGGGCCAGACGGTGCGGTTGGGGCCTATCGATGGTGGAAAGATCGCAGTGTGGTCTCTGAGCCTGGCGCAGGGCGAGTGGACGGCAGAGAGAAGATCTTGACTCAGCCAGAGGAACAATCACACCGGGCGCCATAGTGATCAGGTATGTTGCTGCGCAGGATGGCGCTAACGCAAGGCACATCGCCTGTGTAAATGACTGAGCCTGAAGACGTTCAGTTACCACTAAGACGGCACTTCGTTTTTTACAGGTCGATCAATAATCCTGTGCGGATAATGGCGGATGCGACAGCCCGTGCTTCACGCTGTCGCATGAGGGCGCAGGTGGGGGAGATGCGCTCAATCATCGCCTTACGCACCGCATGGGTATTCAGAAGCTGGTTCAAGGTCACTGCATCCTTGGTGCGTAACAGATATGCCTGCTCCATACGAGCCTCGGCACCGAACTGCTCCAGGCGTTTGATGGCTTTCACCAGATTCGGTGGCACAGGTTTGCTGGAATGCTGTTCCAGAAATTCGAGAATGCGTGGAGCGGCGATACCCTGTTTCATGGCAGCGTTCACCGACTCCGGCGCCAGACGAAAAACATAATCGTCATTGCGCGTTGCCATCCAATTTGCAACGCGCGAAAGTTGGAAACGTTCGAAGCGGGCACTGGTGTGCACAATTACATCACCATCAGGTTCCAGGCGGAATACTTCGGTGTGCCGGGGTGATGTCTCCGGCACGGGAGGAGTCACCTCATTTAATGGTTCGGATAAAAGAGGCGCTGCGTCCGTCAGCGCGATGCGCCCTTCCAGTACATTCACTATACCCAGCCATGCCAGCGGACCGGTGATAATGTAGCGTATCAACGCTCCCTCAACACGATCCCAGAAATCGAAGCTGGTCAAGTATTCGTTGGTACGCACATCGCGGATGTGCCAGGTGTCGTAGCGGCCATCTGGACGGGCGAAGTCGGGGTTGGCGCGCTTTACTTCATCCACGAAGGCATCGATGTCCTGCCACGGTTCACTGGTAGCAGTCATGTACTTCACAAGCATTTCGAGGATGGCGTTGCGCTCGCGTACGGGATCGTTCGACCAGGCGTGAGGCATTTCGAAGGCGATGCCTTGCACATGAGCCAGGTCGTTCCAGTGAGGGTCACCACGCCAGGCGTTGAAGAGAACGCTCCGCTGTAACTGCGGTGTATTCTGGAGCCACTGACTGACGGACTGTGGCACCAGACGCAGTTCCTTTTCCTTTAAGCGAAGCCAGTGTACACGTGCTACCAAACTGAGTAGAAAGCCAAATCGCCCGCTGGGGGTCTCACTCTCGGTGCCATCAGGATCGCGGAGCATCGGCTGAATTGCAGTACGTGATTCACCGTTCCAACCGCCATCTGCGCGGGTATGCACCTCATAGTTTTGAATGTAAGCCAGGATGGTGGTCACGTCATCCAGAAGTGGGTCAGGAGAGCCCTGCGAAGTTTGGGTGATATGAGTGGGGAGAAGCCCGTCGCCATTGGTGCCTGGAGAGCCCGACGGTTCTGGTGCGGGCATCAATTCCAGCAGATCGCTGGGAACGAACATCATCTCTACAGGAGCGTTGGGTGTCTTGTCGAACGCGCGGAAAACAAACCCGCGATACCATAATACTTCGGTCGGATTGGCCGGTGAAAGCCATGGACGCTCACGCTCCAGTCGACCTGGACCCATGGGGCGCAAGGTTCCGAAGCGGCGTTCGAAGACAGCGGCAGGCATGCGGCCACTGGCCGCGATCAAACTATCGAGTGCTCTACGAGCACCAATCGGTAATGCCTCGCGGCCAGCCAGTGCCACCTCCGAGCCAAGCATGTGTTGAGATAACGCTTCTGCCATCTCACCCGTCGACGCGACTTCCACATTGATGTCCCATGTGTCTGCTATGGCCGTCAGCCGCGGGAGAGGTTCATCCTGCAAGCAGCTTTTCAGTGTTCGCATGTGTTACTTATCACAGCTATCCAGCGCGCACCAACCCAAGATTCAGCCCGATACGACGATGCTATAGCTTAAGTGCGCTCATTGTTCCGCGGACCAGATCTGCGCTCTTATCGAGCATTTCCTGCTCGGAAGGTAACAGCTTGATCTGGACAACCTGCTCGATGCCTTCCCGACCCAGCTTCACTGGCACACCGAAATACATATCCTTCAGACCATATTCCCCATCGAGGTAAGCCGAGCAAGGCAGGATCAACTTGCGGTCCTTTAGGATCGCCTCGATCATTTCAGCCACAGCCGCTCCCGGTGCGTAGTAGGCGCTGCCAGTCTTCAACAGGTTGACAATCTCTCCACCGCCGCTGCGCGTGCGCTTCACAATGGCATCAATTTTGTCCTGCGGTAGTAGCTCATTGATCGGGATACCGGCGACTGTGGAATAGCGCACCAGAGGCACCATCTCATCGCCATGCCCACCCAATACAAACGCATGCGTATTCTGCACACTCACGCCTAATTCCTGCGCGATGAAGGTGCGCATGCGTGCTGAATCCAGCACGCCAGCCTGGCCGATGACACGTTGTTTGGGAAATCCCGACACACGGTAAGCCAGGTACGCCATGGTGTCGAGTGGGTTGGTGACAATAATGAGAATCGCATTGGGTGATGTCTTCACGATGTGATTGACCACATCGCTGATGATGGCCTGGTTTTTACCTACCAGATCCTCGCGAGTCATGCCAGGTTTACGCGCCAGACCAGCAGTGATCACCACAATGTCCGAATCATGAGTGTCGGCATAGTCAATGGTGCCGGTCACGTTTGTGTCGAATCCCAGCACCGGGCCTGCTTCCAGCAGATCGAGCGCCTTTCCCCTGGGCATGGTGTCTGTTGCCGGGATGTCGAGCAGCACGATATCCCCCACTTCCTTCTCTGCCAACCAGTGTGCAGTTGTGGCTCCGACGAACCCCGCTCCGATAATCGATACCTTGGTCCTCATACTTTTACTAATCCTCCAGAAAGATGATAAACAAGCCATTACGAACCGGTGAAAACCGGACCCCACCCAAATCCAAACGGCATAACGCTTCTGATGGTGAGATCGTTGAGTTCCACAATCATACTGCGAATTCAGTTGACAATGAATGATGCGCTGCGAATAAATGCGCTTTACAATGACGGACAATGCGGAAGCCAATACAAATACGTTGCGAAGGCAGGTGCAATCCGGGCTGTGGGGGCATGGATTCATGAGCCGGATCGTATTACTTTATGCAGACACGGGTGGCGGGCATCGCAGTGCCGCTGAAGCTGTGGCGTGTGGCCTGGACATGCTCTATGGTGATCGATATGATGTGAAACTGCTCAACGCCATCGCCCACCTGGGCTTCCCATTCAATCACATGGAGAAGAGCTATCCGTTTGTCGTGAATCAAGTGCCCTTTCTACACTGGTTATCGTTCTACACGACCAACGGTCGCCGGCGCGCCTGGATTGTGCGTTCGGCTCTCCTGGCTAGCGGGCGGCAATTTGCCATCAAGGTACTACGTGACAACCCGGCCGATGTATACGTGGCCTGTTCACCGATCTATAGTCAGGTTTTGCCTCATTTCATGCCGCTTATGACCAAAGGTGAAGCCCGACTGGTGATCGTCGCCACGGATATGGTGTCGGGCCATGCCACCAACTATGCTCCTCAAGCGGACTACTGTCTGGTTCCTACGGAGTACGCGCGCCGTGAGGCCATCCAGTTTGGCGTCCCCTCTGATCGGGTGCGTGTAGTAGGCCAACCGGTAAGGCCAGACCTGCGTTCACGCATGCGAGATGCCGCGGTTACACGTGAGCAATTGGGGTTCGACGATCGCTCGCCTGTAGTGCTGCTCATCGGGGGAGGCGACGGTATGGGCCAGCTGGGGCCTACAGCGCGAGCCATTGCGCTCAGCGGCCTGCCTTTGCAACTGGTGGTCGTGTGCGGTCGCAACCAGGTCGTCAAAGAAGAACTTGACCAGCTCGATGCGCGTGTTCCGATCCGGACACTGGGGTTCGTAAATAATGTTCCCGAACTGATGGGCGCTGCCGATATACTGGTCACCAAGGCGGGCGCGGCTACACTGGGTGAAGCGTTTATCGCACAGTTACCTTTGCTTATTTACGACATGGTGCCTGGACAGGAGAAAGGGAATGTGCACTATGTAGTGAAGAAAGGGGCAGGGGCATGGTGCCCGACGCCTCGTGCTGTGGTGGAGAAACTGGCTCAACTTTTACAGAACGCGGATCAAGTCTCTCAGATGCGACAGGCTTCCGCTCGCCTGGCCCGGCCTGATTCCGCGCTGGATATCGCTCGCATCGTCGCACAGGTATGCGACGGAATTCCAGTTCATCATGAGGTGCAGCCACGCCTGAGCGTCATCGGGTTGTAGAAAGGGCGAGCTCCGAGTACCCCCACACGCTACAATGCGGATATGCAGTTATCCGAATTGACCCACTACCTGGACCTGTTCCTGCATATCGACGAATACGAGGACCGCAGTAATAACGGACTGCAGGTACAAGGCCAGTCCGAGGTGATCTGTGTCGCCTTTGCAGTCGACGCATGCCTGGCTTCTTTCCAGGCGTCGATCCAGGCAGGTGCTCAACTGTTGATCGTGCACCACGGGCTATTCTGGTCGCAGCCCATGCAAATCACCGGGGTGCACTATCAGAGGTTGAGAACACTCCTGCGCGCGGATTGTGGACTGTATGCCGTGCACATTCCACTGGATGCTCATCCTGAGGTGGGTAACAACATTCAATTGGCTCGCCTGGCCGGGCTGCAGAATATCACGCCATGGGGTAATCACCACAGTGATGTCATCGGGTATTTAGGTGAGCTGGCGCAGCCCCTGCCCCTCGACGAATTCAATAGAAGACTGGAGGGAGCCATTGGAACGGGTAATCGCGTGCAGTCATCCGGCAGGCCGGTTCATCGGGTGGCAGTGCTGAGCGGCTTCGGCGTGGACTTCATCAGTCAGGCGGCCGAGGCTGGAGCAGACACACTGCTCACCGGTGAGACCAGCCACACCTGGCACCACATGGTTAACGAGCATCATCTGAATGTCATTTATGGTGGTCATTACAATACTGAAACGGTAGGGCTTAAGGCACTTCTAAATAAACTGTCAGAGCAGTTCAGCCTAAACACCGTGTTCATCGATCTGCCAACGGGTCTATAACAACGTGACCAAGCCTGTTGAAATCCTGAAGCAGAAAAACCACGTAGATCGCCAGTGGACGCTGGTCGTTACGTTCGTACTGTTGGTGACAGCCATTTTAGTCGGTCGTGAAGTGTACGTGCGCCTGATCGTGCCCGCTCCACCGCTCAACTTCGACGAGGCCGCCCATAGTCTGCCGGGATACTACATCATGCGTGATGTATTGCATCTGGATGCGCGTGCCTTTTGGGGTGACACGCACATCCAGACGCTGTGGCCTCCCGGCTTTTCCTACCTCCAGGCACCGATCCTGTTTCTACTGGGCCGCACTGATGCCGCAGCGCGCCTATTTTCGTACATCATGCTGGTTCTCGCGACGCTGATGAGCATCCCAGTGATCTGGCAGATTCGACCTGGCTACGCACCTGCCGCCATCCTGGTGAGCGGGTTCATCGCACTCAGTGCGCCTGGCTGGTTATCGCTGGGTGGACTTGCATTGCAGGAAACACCCGTGGCGTTGGTCACGTTCGTGGTGTTCTGGTGTTATCTTCGCGCGTCGACAGAGCAGGGTGAGACGCATAGCGGCCTGCAAAGTACTGCATGGTATTGCACCACAGGAGTCACCTGGTTCTTCCTGTTTCTGACTAAGTTCAACTATGCGGCCTTCGCTCTTGCTGCGCTGGGTCTGGTTGATAGCGTGAGCCGAATCCGTCGCGTAAGGGGAGTTAAAACTCAACGAGGTCGAACAATCCGGCGCGAAGTGATCACCCTCATTGCACTCTACGCGCCCATGGTGATGGGGCTGGTATTCTGGTTCTTTGGTGGAACCGATATCGTACCCACGGCGGTTAAATGGCGGGACTTTCAGTTCTTCGTGACCAACGAGAATTCCGGCTACCCATTTTGGAGCACGCAAAACTTGCTCTTTTACGTTCGAGCCGCCGCCGACTGGTTGATGCCGCACCCGATCCTGGCCCTGGCAGCACTTATTGGTACGGCCTGGGCGGTTGTTCGCATCAGGCATCGCGGTGTCACATTGCTGGCTCTATACTTCGTGATTGGGTTTGTGTTGGCGACCATTCACCCCCTAAAGGCCGATCGATACATAACACCCCTATTCCCATCGTTCTGGGTGCTCACTGGCTTGGGCGCGGCAGATATGCTGGCGAGTATCAAACGCCAGGCGGTCAACCTACCTGGTCTGCCCGCTGTCATGGGTCAGTGGAAAGACTTTGCCGAATCAGCGATCTTCGTGCTCAGTGTGGTAGTCATAGCGTTGGCGAGCTGGATTACGTGGCTGCCGCGACTACAGCCTGTGTGGTACGGTGACATAGCGGATGGCTTGCGCGCAGCCAGCAACCAAATCGTATCCTGGCAACAACCTGAGCGACCCGTGTTGATAATTGGCACATTTGGCGAGCTCAGTCCACCACTCTTTGAGTGGCGGCTGCGTCCTCAGGCAGCATTCGCCAACGGTAATATCCAATATGATGCCCCGCCGGGCGATGGAAGCTTCGTCGAGCGTGTCGAACATTGGATACAGGCGAATCCGGGTACACAGGTGACGCTTATCGAAGTGGATAAGAAAGCCGCTCTCTACAACACCGCCGACATGGCGGACAAGAATGCGTGGCGGCAGGAATTGGTGCGCCAGTTTAGTCAAGTGCAAGGTTACAAGTTAATTCAGTCCGTCTCGTACCAGGGGGCTGGTCTGGTAATCAGCTACTACTTACCTCAGTAACCCGAACATTAGTCAGACAATATCGGTACCACGATGAAAAAGCGGATAGTCTTCATTACCGTTTTAGTATTCTGGAGTGTGATTAGTTTCTCCGGGGGTTGGATTGCATACAGTCGGCTTGGCCCAGTATTGGATCCAAAACCGAGTGCCAATCCCTTGCTTGATGAGGTGTGGGCATATGTGCGTAGCAGTTTCGTAGGCGCCATACCGTCTGATACTGTGCGTAACTACGGTGAGATTAAGGGAGCACTGGCTACTCTGGACGACCGCTGGACAGTTTTCATCGAACCTCAACCTCGTGCCATTGAACGTGAACATCTGGCAGGGCAATTTGGAGGCATTGGGGTGAATGTGCACCAGGGGAGTGACGGATCAATCATTATGTCACCACTTCTTGATTCACCGGCACAAATGGCCGGCATCATGGAAGGTGATGTATTAGTTGGTATTGATGGGGTTTTACTACCCGCAAAACCAGATTTGAATAACGTAGCTTCGCGCGTGCGCGGCAATATTGGCACCACCGTACGTATAACTGTGCTGCGCCAGGGCAAGCAGCTGGAATTCACCATCATACGAAAAGCCATCGTAGTGCCCTCAGTGGACTGGCACATTATCACAGGCACCAGCTCGATCAGTCCCACCATCGGATACATCGCCATACACCAGTTCACTGAGCATACAGGGACCGAGGTGCAGCAAGCCCTCAGGCAACTTCGCGAGCAGCATAGTCAGGCTTATATCGTTGATCTGCGGGACAATGGAGGTGGCTTGCTTAACACGGCAGTGAACGTAGCCAGTGAATTTCTCGACAGTGGAACCGTATTGTTCGAACGCCGGCGTGGTCAACCGGATGTGAGCTTTCCGGCGACGAAGCAACCCGACGGTGTTTATCGCGAACCGATGGCTGTGCTCATCAACGGTAATACTGCCAGCGCTGCGGAAATAGTGGCAGGAGCCATACAGGACAATCAACGGGGCAAGTTGATTGGTCAGAAAACCTTTGGCAAGGGGTCTGTGCAATCGATCTTTGACCTGAGTGACGGATCATCGGTCCACATTACCTCAGCCGAATGGTTGACGCCAAAAAAGCGTACGATTGATGGCGTAGGATTGATGCCCGATATTGTGGTGGCACGTCCAACTGTTGCAGGCCAAAACGGGCAGGATACGCAGCTCGACCGGGCGCTGGCGGAACTGCATGCTGCATTGGCTCAACAGGTGCAGTGATTGCCACGCAGCCCCTTGTTGATAGTACTGAGTTTTGAGGTGACATAGGATGGAACCGACGACCTCGAATCAAAATAAAAACAGCAATATGCTGAAGAACATCATTTATGCCATGGTCGGCGTGTTTGTGGCACTGCTCATTTTCATCGTTGGCTTGACGGTGGGTGTGACAGCTGCCAAGGGATTTGGGCTTCCAGGCCCGTCTCCATTCCTGCCTGACTTATCGTCCGGAACGAGTCTGGCACCCAGTAATACGATCACCTCGAGTGCTGGCGTGAACCTGGCGCTCATGAACGACGTGCTGCTGCGCTTGCGCAGTCAATGGTACGGCACCATGCCTTCAAATGACCAATTGACCAATGGAGCATTGCGGGGCATGGTCAGTTCGCTGGGCGATCCATTCACGGCTTACGTGGAACCAAAATACGCGCTCATTTTGAACCAGGATATGTCTGGTCAGTTTGAAGGTATTGGCGCAACCCTCAAGCAGATCACCAGCGGTGCTATACAAATCGTCAGCACCTTCGAAAACTCGCCAGCACGTAAGGGTGGGATCCAGCGCGGTGACATTATTGACGCTGTGAATGGCACAAAAGTTACCGGCTTGAGCGTGACCGAAGTAGCCGCAATGGTGCGCGGTACCCAGGGCACAACCGTGACACTCTCACTATTGAGAGCTGATAACCCCAAGCCAATTAGCATAACGCTGACGCGCGAGACGATCAATATCCCGCTGGTGACCAGCAAGATGGTCGGTGATGGGCAGATCGCCTACGTCAGCCTGTATGATTTCAGTCAAGAAGCCAGCACGCAGCTGGGCACTCGCATCCAGTCGCTCCTTGCACTGCACCCGAAAGCGATCATTTTGGATCTGCGTGACAACCCGGGCGGTCTGTTGAGCCAGGCCATCGCCGTGGGTGGCATTTTCCTAAAGCCTGGTGTGTTTGTCATCGAACGTGATAACAAGGGCAATGAGAGGCGTGATAGCACCACGGGCGGCGGAATTGCTACAGACATCCCCATGGTGGTATTGGTAAACGGGGGTTCAGCCAGCGCCGCAGAGATTGTTGCAGGCGCAATACAAGACTATGGTCGCGCCAAGCTTATCGGTGAAACTACCTTCGGTAAGGGTTCGGTTCAGTTGCCCGAGACATTGCCCAATGGAGGACAGTTGCGGATTACTATTCAACACTGGTATACACCTAAAGGACGCGGCATTAACGGCGTCGGCATCACACCTGATTTTGTAGTAGTCCGTTCACCAGCCGATATTCAGGCCGGTCGTGACCCTCAACTGGATGCGGCAGCGAACTACCTGCTCTTCGGAAAGGCGCCGGCAGAAGCCTCGACACCAACATCCCTGCAGGTGACTGCAACACCCACACCATAAGGCACCTGAAAAGCATACTGGTTGCAGTTGATAGCATAACTGAGCTGGTCAGAACACGCACCTAAACATATTGAATGTGAATGGGGCGTGGTGCTGTTGTTCTATAGGCACATGTAATGTGTACATAAGAAAAGGTAGACAGAATGCAGTGTTCATTTGGTGCCTCCCAGGCTTTAGTTCTACTGATCCTTATGTCATGACCTCACAGTAACACGCAATACACCATACACCGATTGATCCAGCCGTAGCAAGTGACAGCAAATGTTCCGGCAAGCATGCTTTCAGTCCTTTTCCTGGTACTACCTGGTGTGATAACGGCGGAGTGTGCATTGAGCACCGGTGTCCCGGAACACGGCTGCGGGTAGTGGCACCGCTATAATGGCACCTATGCAGGCAAGCCAACAACCCCGCAACATCCTGAGCCTGTCAAAGGGTGATCGAGCTGGACAGTTGGGCACTTCATGGCTCCGCGGAGGCGCCTGGTATAACCCGTTTTGGGCATTGCTTTGCGGCCTGGTGGCATCGACTCAATTCCAATTTACACTTGATCGCATCCTGCTTGTACTGGTGGCGTTAATCGTTGCCGGTGGCCTGTGGCCTGCCCTGTGGGTTGCACTGACTGAAACAGATTGGTCAGCGCCATTAGGTCGTTGGCGCGATTGGCGTGAGGGCACTCCGCCAAAACCGCTGCCATACTCCCGGCCTGACTCCCCCGCCGTACAGTTGGCTGCGAATCTGGGTTACTTGCGTGACTGGGCGTTTCGGGACCTGATACCCGGCAATGGGGGTGCGCTTATCGCAAGCGTGGCTGCGCCTGTTGCTGCCCTGGTTCTCTCGGCCGTTTTGGATGAGCCAGCTATGTTATTGACCGTCGTTGCCATCCTGGTGCCTCAACTGGCGCTTTTGCTATGCCATGGCGACGGCCGGCCGAGTGTTCTGCTACGCGGTCTGGTTCAGGTCACGTTACCGATGCTATTGGGCTTCGCTCTGTTTGCGCCACTACGACTTGATATGGTCGTGGCAGCCGGAGGCTTCGGGTTGTCATTTGCGGGATTAGGACTGGATGAAGATAGCTGGGACACCCGGCTCTGGAACTTGGGCCAGGCTGTGACGCTTACCGTGCTGATCGTCACCCGGCACGTTCTGGGAGCATTTCTGGTCACCGCTCTATGGTTACCGCAGTTCATGCTGCAGGCACAACTGCCTGCTACCCATACAACCCTCAGGCGTGCCCGCTGGTGGCTGCTACTAGCCATGCTGGCTGCGGCGACCGCCCTGTAGCGGTTCCTGGACTCTCATTTCCACCAGGCTTTACATGAGGGTGGGCTTGGAACCTCGTTCCGTAAATCCCAGTCTAGTGGGTGGGCAGGTAGAAAAACGCCACCGCCATCACCAGGTAGAGCGATAAAAGCAGCACTCCCTCCAGCCAGTTGGTTTCACCATCAGACGAGACGTGTGCTGCAATGATGCATGCGGCCTATAAGGCAATCAGCTCGAATGGGGTGAACTCCAGCAGGAGTGAGTGGCCGAATAACAGGCTGATAAACACCAGTAATGGCGCCACAGACAGTGCCACTTACAGGCTGGATCCCAGTGCGATGCCCATACTCAGATCCATGTGGTTCTTTAGTGCCACCTCTACAGCGACCACATGTTCGGCCACATCGCCGATGATGGGCACCAGAATGATGCCGACGAACAACTCACTGATACCGAGTTGCTTGACCATCGGTTCCACTGCACTGACCAGAATCTCACTCACCAGCGCGATCAACGCAGTCGAACCCTCAAGAACGACGCGTGCCACTTGCGTGCTGTAATGCGGAGGATGCGCAGCCGGGCGCGCAATGGGCTCGGCATTGCGAGCGGTCAGACTGAAGACCATGCTCCGCACGTACATCACGATAATGACCCCAGCCGAAAGCAGGCTAAGCGACTCGGCATTGGTCATGTTCGGCTCGATGGCCTGATTGAACAGCGATGGCACTCCCAGCACCAGCGAAGCTGTGATCAGCAGAGTGGCGTTCATGGTGGCCGCGCTATGCGCAAAGCGCTGCGTGCCATGTCGAATACCACCTGCGATGATCGCAAAGTCTGCCACCAGCAACAGGTTCCCAATGATCGAACCGATGATGGATGCGCGTACCAGTTCCAGCAGCCCCTCGTGTATGGCCAAGACGGTGATGTTTAACTCGGCTGCGTTACCCAGGGTGGCATTCAACAGGGCGCCTATACGCGGTCCAGCACGGTCGGCCAGCTCTTCGGTTGCTTCACCCAACAGGCCCGACAGAGGTACCACGGCCAGCGCTGAAAACACGAATACCAACAGGGGGTGGCGCCTGTGTAGGGTAGCCCGATGGCCAATAGTACGAAAACAAGTAGCACGCTTATTGGCTTGATGAGCTCTTTTACCATGGCTTCTCAATGGCTGAAGGCGACCCGTTGAGATTATAGGATAATAGATGGGCTTGGGTGTCAAGACAAATGCATGGTAGCAATCGGGTCATGATCATCCGGCGTATGTTAAGCGTACCAATTTAAAGGAGAAATCAACATGCCTGGAGTCAACTTGGGGTTGCCGGAAATCCTTATCATTGCCGTAATTGTCATCTTGCTATTCGGCGTGGGCCGCATTGGCAAGATCGGCGGGGAACTGGGCAAAGGCATTCGCGAATTTCGAAATGCCATGAAGGAAGACGAACCGAAGGCAGACGGAAATATCTCAGCTCAGACGATTGATGCACAACCGGCCAGTAAGGACAACACGAAGCCAGCCGTTTAGATTGCAGAGGACAGGACCGTCTCTTAACTTTTCCGCCTGGGGCAGGCGGCCAGACGGCCATTCTGCGACCGTGCGACAAGAGTGCTGTTTACCCCAATCGTCACCGCACCCCGAATCCATAAACTGATGGCTGCTGCTGGTACCTTCAATTCGGTACTGGGTGTGTTGCGTGAAGTTGATGTGCGCCCCCTACGCACTGCCGCTGAAGCTACGTTCTTCATACCCTTTTTTAGTCGTGACCTCCCGCTGGCACAGCATCTGGTCGGTCTGCTCTATAGTGGAATACGCCAGCAGGACATTCCATCGTCACGCGTATGTGGAGCATTCCTGCTAAATGCCTCCCAGCCACCAAGGCATATGAACGCAGCCGTCATAATCACACGGGCAGACGGCGATAACACAGAGGAGTTGCGCCAGTTGCACGAGCTGGAACAGGATGGCATACGTGCACTGGTGTGTCTGCTAGGTGATTCTTCCGAATCAATTCCTCTGCGCGATCAATGGCTCCCAGCAAACCAGGTTGTGCTGAATGCACCGGGGGGAGTACTGGACGACGACCAGGCGCGGCACCAACTGATTAATGCCATTCGGGATCTGAAGGTCGTCGACGAGCTTTCGCTGGCACGCCATCTACCCGCCTTCCGTGAAAGCGCCTCGCGCAGTTTTATCAGCGACACGGCTGTAGCTAATGCGGTTTACAGTTTTGGCAGTGGGGTGTTGGAGTCCAATCCTGTCGCAGACATTCCACTCAATGTCGCCGACATCGTTATTCTCACCAAGAATCAAGCGCTCATGGCGTATAAAATAGCGCTGGCTATGGGACTATCGTCTGACTTCCGCCAGGTGATGCCACAGTTGGCAGCCGTCGTCGGCGGTGGTTTTTTGTTACGCCAGACGGCGCGAGGGCTTGTTGGCCTGGTGCCAGGATTTGGGCTGGTCCCGAAAGTAGCGGTTGCGTTCGCCGGCACGTACGCAACAGGTGAAATAATCCATCGCTGGTGCGCTTATGGTGAGCGGGTCAATAAGACGACTGTGCGGGAGTTGTATGCAAGCGCTCTGACAAGTGGCAGGACATTTGCGCGTACACTATTGAGGAGGCATAATCGACAGTCACCTGAGGTGTAATATCAGACGGCGGGTAGGAATCTGGTCGCAAGATACTTTTGCTGGCGTTTGGGTAATGGATTGAGCCACCAGAGTACTCAGGTTATGGACTCGCATTCGGTAGACCGTTACTGGAGGAAATCATGTTGCTTGAGGGCGATCCTGTTCCCGATTTCGACTTGGTGTCCGATATAGCTGGTCGGGTAAAGAGTGCCGATCTGCGCGGTCAGCGCTATGTGCTTTACTTCTACCCCAAGGATGATACGAGCGGCTGCACCATGGAGGCGTGTAGTTTTCGTGACAACCTGCCTGATTTTGGCACTTTGGGCGTGCCGGTGTTCGGTATCAGTCCCGATGACATCGAATCTCACGGGCGTTTCCGCAACAAATACAATTTGACCTTCCCCCTGTTGGCCGACATTGAGCATAAAACCGCGGAGTTATTTGGCTCGTGGGTGGAAAAAACCAACTATGGCAGGTCGTACATGGGGATACAACGCAGTACATTTATCGTCGGGCCTGACGGCCGTATTGAGCACATCTGGCCTAAGGTGAATCCATCTGAACATGCGAAAGAAGTTCTCGCCTATCTGCGATCCAAGTCAGCGACGGACCAATCCGCATCGCTGCCAGTAATGGAACAGGCACCAGTCGTGCCAATGGAGAGAGTACCGATGATGTCCACTGAACAGCAGTCGTCAGAGAATCCGTCCGTGCCCGAAGCCTCCGCCCTGACACCTGAGACAGTACAACCGGTAGAGGTGGTCGAGGAGATAGTGGTGGTCACAGAGTCTGCGCCTGCCGCCGCACCCAAGCGTCCGGCCGCGAAGAGCAGCGCCAAAAAGGCCGCAGCTAAGAAGGCGGCGACCAAGAAGACTGCTAGCAAGAAGACTGTGACCAAGAAGCCAACTGCCAAGAAAGCTGCGACGAAGAAAACAGCCGCGAAGAAGGCTGTGGCCAAGAAAGCAACCAAGAAGGCAGGAGCCAGGAAAACCACGCGCCGTTGAGCGAGTGCGCTGAGTGACAACCCATGGAAGGCGCTAGGCTCAAGGGCGACGTGGTCGTCATAGGCGCCGGACTGGTTGGTGCGCTGATCGCCTATGCGCTGGCGGATAGTGGCAGGCGGGTGGCTGTGCTGGAGGCAGGCAGCGCTGGCCAGGCGGTTACGGCACGCATCACTGGATTAGTCACACCGCAGCTGACGGCTGCCGGGCTGCCCGGCACCTTGCGCGGTGTGGACGAGATGACCAATCTAGCCCTCCGCCTGGGAGTGGCTCCACGCTCATGCCGCGTGCTACATCTGGCGACTCGGCGAACAGACCTTGATACGCTGCACGAGTTTCATCAAAGTTTTAGCGGTGATCGCCCCAAGTTGTTCTGGGAGACACAACCCGGAGGGTTGCCCACCGGGTACACTGCAGGTCTGGTGGCGCACTATAGTGTATTGGTGGATGTAATGACCCTGGTGGCGAGGGTCCTGCAGCATCCGAACATCACCGTACGCGAGAACGCGGAGGTTCAGTCACTGGAATGGCGGTCAGGCCGAGTGGCCGTGCTGGCGAATGGATACACGGTGCAAAGCCCTGCACTGGTGCTTGCCACTAATGCCTTTGTCGGCCTGCTTTCGCCATACCTGGTTGATGCAGTGCGATTAGCGCGCGGGTACACCTGGACGTCAAAACCAATCAATGAGGGTGCTGAGTTGCAGGAACACCTCCAGAAAGTACTGCCTACACCGTTCATGATCGATGATGGACAGATGCTCGTTGTGCAAACACCAGACCTCCGGCTACATGTCAACGCCTGGCGCCTGGTCGATGGCGCAAACACTGACCCGGCTGACGATGTGGGGCGTTTCCTGAAGGAATATCTGCCTGAACTTCAAAGTCAGGGTCAGACTCAAGGGTCATGTGTAACTACTGTAACGAGCGATGGAGCGCCGCTGGTAGGCAGGCTGACCGGTGAAGGCGCCGTTTATTACGCAGTAGGTGCCGGTGTGTATGGTCCAGCGTGGGCGCCGGTTATTGCCGGGCGCGTCGTCCAGATGATCGATGAGACCACGTCCTAGGCAAATAGGCAGACCGGTCCGGCCGCCCTGGCTCCTGATAGGGATACTCATCCTGCTGTGTGGTGAAAATCTGGCGCGGGTTGGCCTGTCGCTCCAGCAGGTTGTGCAGCTTCCGACATTGCCCACGGACTTATCGCCGGTATACGTGGCAGTTACCAGCGCCCTGTGTGCGATTGCTTGTGCCGTTTGCATTGTCGGGGCGATCGAGCAGCGCGACTGGGCCTTGCCGGCAACCGTTATTGTCGTTGTGGGTTACGAAGTCTACCTGTGGGTCACTCGACTCGCGTTCGCGCGATCGCCAGAGGTTTACGCCACCTTAGGGTTCCGCGCCATCATCAGTGCCGCTACACTGGGGGTGGTGTTTGCTTTGTCTGGAGTCTGGTGGTTGAAAATAACAAGTAGCCGGAAGTCAGACTTCTCGAAGAAGTCTGACATTTAGCATGCATACAAATCTGGCCGACGGTCGTTGAAGAAGTCCATCTCGAATTCGCCCGGCGTGATGACCAGGCGCTTCTGTCGTGCGTCAGCGATCTTTACGCTGGCGTAAATGATCTCCTCACTTGCAGAGGAAGCGTCGGCCAGGTGCTGACCATCCGGTGCGGCAATGCAACTGCGCCCAATGAAACTGGTACCCCGCTCCTGCCCAACCCGGTTACTGGCCACAATGAAGACGCGATCTTCGTAGGCTCGTGCACGCACCATGAAATCTGGCGCTGTTTCAGCGCCTGCAGGCCAGTTGGTAGGTAAGGCGATGGCATCAGCCCCGCGCAACGCCAGCGTCCGGGCTGCTTCGGGGAAGCGCAAGTCGTAACAGATCATCATGCCGATGCGTCCCAGGGCGGTATCGTAGACTTGAAAACCACGGCCGCCATGCGTGGTGAACTTATCGGCGCCACACAGGGGCAGGTGTACCTTATCGTAGGTCCCAACTACTCCCTGTGGGCTGATCAGTACGGCTGAGTTGAAGATCTGGTTGCCCTCCGATCGCAAAGTGCCCGTGACCAGGTGGACCTTCATATCGTGGCCAACCTGAGCGAGCGCCTGTATCGCCGGGCCATCTATCGGCTCTGCGACTTCTCGTGCATCGTCCAGACTGGCAAAGTTGTATCCGGTGATGGCACATTCGGGGAAGACGATCAGCTGTGCATTTTCATGTACCGCCTCGATAACCATCTGCTGGATGCGTGACACGTTGTAAGTCTTGTCGCCCAGGTGAGGGTCGAACTGTGCGGCGGCCAGCACGACATGTGTATTCATATCCAATTTCCCCCGTTTCCCAATAACAGGACCATTGCAGCTCTCACCAGATTACCTTTGACCCTGGTCAAACCTTGCGTGTGCGCACTCAGCGTGGCACAATCTTGCGGCGTTTCCAGATGGTATAGGGACCATATTGCATCACTGGGACGTAATGGTCGGCAATGTAGTTGTCGAGGATCTTCACTCCACTGGAGATGGCACTCTGGTTCGGCTCACGCACGCGTTCATACGCATTGGTCAGCACCAGGTACTTTACCTGATACTTCTCCAGGTCTCCGGCGATCTCCGTTTGCACGGGTGCAGTCGTTGCCACACCCGGATGTAGCTCGTGATAGCGCGTGGCCGCATCACGCTCGGCCAAAAAATAGAACATCGGCTCATTGATGAAAATGCGGTCATGTGTTGCGTTGCCTACATATATTTTATCCTGAGGCGAAGTGTTATCGTCAATGAAGTGCACGGCTGCAACCATATTGGTGTTGACGATTGCCGTCTGCGAGCGCTCCAGGTCATTGGCAATGATGGGGTGCATCAGTTTATCATTTGCCAGTAATGCGGCTCGATCACCAAGTGGTTGGGCAAGCACCACAACAATCAGAAGCAGAGCCACAGCCGACAGTACTTGCGCCGCATCAGCCGATTCACCCTCGCGCCGAGGCACGCCGCCCAATAGTATGGTGATCATAATCAAGGCAGGCAAGAAGAAGGCTGGTGTGTGAATCAGATCAGCACGTACACGCGCCTGATTGAATGAGAACAGCCCAAAGATAATCAGGCTGAGTAAGGAGAATGCATAAGCGAAGTTTCGCCTGCGCAATTGCACCACGGCTACAACGGCAGTGATCAGGTAGACCGGAAAGGGCAGGTAAAAGGCAAGGTTGTTGGGAAAGCTGAACGCCGGATAGGGCAGGCCACGGAACCGCGGGAAAGTCTCTATGGGGAATATAAGCAGGTCATACACCAGCTCGTTCAGTGGCGTAAGTACTACGAAATAGATTACCACGGGTATCATGATCACCAGTGTCCCTATGGCCCATGGGACAATCACCTGCACCACGCTCAGGAGTTTGTCACGCACGCCGGGCGATGAAGCTGTTTTTGCAGAATTCATCCCGGCGAGAGGTTCATTGGCGCGCAGGGGAGCGGCAACAACAGCTGCTTTGTCACCTACCCGTTCGGATACCGCGGGCGCTGTGTTTATGCGCATCAGGCCGTAGAGCACGAGCGTCAGGCCTTCGCCCGCAGCACCGTATATCCCGAAGTCATGCCGGAACAGAGCAGCGAAACCCAGTATCACACCTCCGGCTACCAGCCAGGCTGTGCGGTTGTTTGTGAAGTAGATCGATAGACACAGAATTGAGAACAGACACAGTGCAATGGCTGGGAAGGCAGGATAACCGTAGAAGACCCAGTGGAATTGCGAGGAGAACGTATAGTAGGCCACCCATATCGTTACAGCTGCCCACACAACGAAAGCCGCCCACGGCTTGCTCAATCGCCAAACCAGCAGGAAGGCCGCAACGGCAACGAACGCGCGCATGGCCGTATCCCATAACCGCTCCACGTTGATGGTGGTGCCGAAAAGTTTAAACGCAACCGCCAATCCGTAAAACTGAGCCGGGCTGTAGATGCTCCAGAAGTCACGATAGGGCACCTGGCCTTCCATCACACGTACTGCGCTATAGGCGACGATTCCCTCGTCATAGACATTGACAGGCTGGTTGATGCCGGGAATGAGGTATACAAAAGCGATGATGAACAGGACTGGCACCATCACCAAAACCAGCAGCTTACGATGGTTGGCGATCATGATTACTCCCCACTCACGAACCGCTCAATTGCTTAATGTAGAACTCCGTGCTCAGCGACTGATCGGTGGCATGGTGTAGCCAACCGCGCCAGTCACGGGTGGAACCAGGCCTGAACACCTGCTCCACCAGATACTCGCCCACGCGCGAGCTCGCGACGTAGGCTTCCGGCGAGCCATCTGCGACCTGAGCCAGGAGGAAGGCGTGCAGTTGCGCGGCAATCATCGAACCGAGCAGATAGTTATGGTAATACACAGGTGAAGTGCCTAGATGAATCTTGGCAGCCCAGTCCGGAGCATCACGCCCATCGGGCCGATGCAACGCCTGAAAGCGCTCAACCATGTCCCACCATAGGGTATTGAGGTCTTGCTCTGGATTCCGGTACAACGCGCGTTCGAAGTGCGACATGACAAACACCCAATGGGCAAAAATCAGCGAACGTGTGCGGGTTGCCTCGCGTAGTTTGCTGGTCAACGCCTGCGCCTCGCTTAACGACACTCCGGCATAACGCACCAGCCAGGCGCTCTCGTTGATGAGCTGCTCACCCATGATGGCAATGGCCTCAGTTGTGAGGGTGTGCGCTGGTTCGCGCAACAAATAAGGCAACGAGGGGTCGATGTACTTGTCGTACACAGCATGTCCGAATTCGTGGAGCATGGTGCCTGCCCATGCGGTGTTCGGGCGCAGGTTGCATAAAACGCGTATATCGCCCAGCTTGTCGATGTGTATACAGAAAGCATGCTGCTCCTTGCCTTTGCGTTCGTACAGGTCGCTGCGTGCCAGTACGTCATCGATATCCATCCCGAGACCGGCATAATACGTGCGAGTGAGAAGTTCCAGGTTCTTGCCAGCAAAGTAGGGATCCAGGTTAACGTCGGATGGTTGTCCTTCCTGAAAGAAGGGGTCTCCATAATGCCACGGTCGTAACTCCGAGGGTGTGGTGTGAAAGCGCTCGGCCAATTGTGCGTCCAGCCGGTCTTTGTACTCTCGCCAGGCAGGTTTGATTCCCTGCTCCAGACGTTCGAATAGATTGAACAACTCAGTCTCGTTCAGCTCGTCCAGTTCCAACCGCATCGTATAGTAATTGTCGAAGCCGGCCTGCCTGGCTGCCTGGTTTCGGACGCGCACCAGCTCGCGCAAGGTGTCGGCTACCTGCGCCCCGATTTGCTTGGTTGCCTCCCAGGTTTGCCTGCGCACAGACGCATCGATTGACTCATGCAGCACCAGCTTCAGGTCATTGTCGGAGACAGGCTCGCCATTGACTGTGGCGCGGAATTGTGTAAAGACACTCTGCGCGAGCACCTCCAGTCCGGTTATTTGCTCGATCAGGCCAGGCGAGATTTGGCTACCGCGCAACATGTTTTGTAGTCGTGTTGCCTGGCGCCTGGTGAGAGGGTCTTCAGGCTGTGTCTCGCATTCACCCAGCAAGTCGTTGAGATGTCTGTAGCGCTCCGGTTCGGCCATCACGTCGCGTATATGGCGCAGCCGTTGCGCATACACCTGCACGATATGGTGGTCGCCCGTCGTTGCCACTTGCCAATACAATTCGTTTAGTTCGGTTTGGAGCGGCTGCAGTTCCGCCACCTGGCTGTCGATGTAAGCCTGCAATGATGAAGGCATGCGGATGATTGTACTCTGCGCGTCACACTCGTGGCCAGGTCTTACCGTTTCAGGCACCTGGTGTGCTGAGTGCTGTATGCCTTTGAGAGGCGAGCTCACTTGCGGCAGCCTGGCGCGTTACCACTGATCTGGCACGGCAGGGCGGGTGGAGCGCCAAAATAGGTAGCCACCAGGTCGGAGATGTCTTTGGCTGTATGGCGTGCTACGGCATCGAAGAAAGCATTGGGCGATGTCGTCTTGTACAACTCACTGGTGAAATAGTCCTGTAGCATGTCGTTGAATGCGCTCCGACCCATGCGCTGTCGTAGATCATACAGGAACATCACACCGCGCCGGTAGACAGCGTCGGTGTAAGCGCGGTTGTCGGCATAGTCATAGATGGATCGATCAATGTCTCCTTGGGGTTTTTTGGCACCGGTAATGTAATATCGGTACCACCAAACGGCGTCTCTCGGATAGTATTTCTCATAAAACAACAGTTCACACATACGCGCGAACGACTCGTCCAACCAGGGCGTACGCACCTGGTCATTGCCCACCATGTTGAACCACCATTGGTGTGACACTTCGTGTGCGGTGGTTGCGATCAGGTCATGCCGCGCGCCATGCCCGATGTATCCGTTATAGAGTGTGGTGCCCATGCCAATGAGCCCGCTATACTCCTGACCTTGCGAGCGGCCTGTCTCGACAATGCGTAAAGACTTATACGGGTAGGGGCCAAATAGCTGTGAATAAAGCGCCACGGCCCGCGCCGCTGTATACAGGACAGCTTCGGCGAACTTGCGATGCTGGGGGTAGCTGTAAATGATGTAGGAGACATTATCCTTGTCGAGTGTGTCCACCACAAATGATTCCGAAGCGGCAAAGGCGAACACGCGCGCCTTCGACAATGTGTAATACCACAGAGGGCCGTCATGCCGTTCATCTCCGGCACCGGCGACGATGACGTTATCAGGAGCCAATATGGTGGCTTCAAAATCCGACACATCATCCACGTAGGGGTCCCCAACAGGTACGTAGGCGGGGGTATCCCAGGCGCCATTGCGATATGGGGCCAGCATGATATACCAATGCCCGGCTGTCAGGCTGTCTGGCCCCCGTGAAGAGTCGTCTCCGCCGATGCCGTTGATCGTCTGTTGCATGGGGATCTGTAACTTAAAGTTGAAGGCGATTGCGATTCCATCATGCGCAGAGAGTGGAGCAGGCAGGTTCACGCTTAACACCGTATTGGACATGGTATACGACAGGGGCAGCGGCTGGCCAAAAATGCGCGCATCAGTTATATCGATGATGCCCGGGTGATGCGCAGGGGGGACATTGAACTTGATCTCACGGGTTGGCCCGCCAGTAGGGTTAAGGAATTCGATGCGCTCCTGCGTTGTAACGACGTTGTTTTTGTAGTCCAGCGTGATATTAAAGGTATAGAGTGGCCGGCTGGGGATTGAGTCCAGAACCGGCATACCAGGGGCGACCAGACGAGCTGCGCCCGGCGTATGCACGGGTATCGCTGTCGGTTTGTAATCGATTGGGCCGCCGAAGGAGCCACTGCGCACACAACCAGTCAGGGCAGCGCCTAGGATCAGCAACCATAGCGCTGACAGGTAGCGCCAATACGCTCGCCATGGTCCAAAGGGCATGGCGCTAATTCTAGCCCACGCGTTGCTAATCCTGCTCGAATGCCTTCCCCAATGCAGCGGGGGCGCGAGTACGAATTGTGCGCAATATCGATCGGCGCGCCGTCGGGGGTATAAAAGCCAATGCCCGTTCCAACCAATCACCAGAAGTGAGAACCAGAACCAGGATCATCAGCACGAACGGCGCTACGGAGAATACCTGCGTCGGCACACTCTGAATGTTGCTCTGTGCCACATTGGCCAGTGACTGCAAAATACCGAAGAGGTAGCACCCCAGCGCAGCACGCAGTGGGTTCCAGCCTCCGAAAATGACGATCGCCAGCGCGATCCAGCCATAGCCGGCTGTAAGGTGATAGGTCCAACCTGCTTTAAAGTCCAACGAGAAGGCAGCGCCACCCACTCCCACCAGTGCGCCTCCAAGCAAAGTATAGAAGTAGCGTTGGCGCACCACATGGCTACCGCGCGCGAAAGCCGCCGCCGGTTGCTCGCCGATCGAGCGTAGCACCAACCCTGGACGCGTATGGTACAAAAAGACCCACACCAGTACGATCAGTACATAGCTGGCGTACACCAGTAAATCGCTCTGAAATAGCAAGGGTCCGAGCAGCGGTATGTTTTGCAGCAGCGGAACCTTCAAGCTGGGAACAGTCGGTCCAGGGATCAGAACGATGGGATTGCCCAAAAATGATGACAGGTCTGTGCACAAAAGCGCCAGAACAAATCCGATGGCGATCTGCGACTGCTTCAAAGTAATGGCACCGAAGGCGACAATCAGGGCGACCAGCGCACCCAGGACAGCAGCCGCAGCCAACCCAGCGATCACACTGCCCGTGGCCAGAGCAGCAGCAAAGCCCACCATCGCGGCCAGCATGATGGTGCCTTCTGTCGACAGGTTGATCACACCGGCCCGCTCGGTTATCGTCTCTCCAACACTGGCGAACACCAATGGGGTGGCAGTCGCGATCGCGGTCGCCAGTATGACGATTATCTGGCTAAAGTCCATAGCATCACCGACTGGGTTTCCATTGGCTCAGGCCGCGCGATAGCAGGGCGGCCAGGACCAGCATGCCCTGGATGACCCCTGATAGAGACGACTCCAGTTTGAGGACCATTGGCAATTGCAGGCTGCCTACATTCAGTGCGCTGAAGAAAAAGGCTACCGGCAACACCCACAGGGCGCTAAAGTTAACCAACATTGCGACCAATAACCCCAGGAAGCCCAGATTGCTGGAGATGGCAGGTACCAGCCGGTGGAACAGTCCTGACACCTGCAGGGCGCCTGCGATCCCCGCGAACCCACCGCATAGAGCGAAGGCGCTCAGCAAGAGCTGAGTGGCGGGAATGCCCATTAAAAAAGCAGCACGTGGGTTCTGTCCCACTGCTTTCAGGCGTAAACCGAAATGCGTGTTGCGCATCACCACGATCGTGGCGATCAACAAAACAACGGCAATCCCCAGCGCAACAGGGCTTGCGTCAGTGTTCCCAAAGCGCACCAGCCACAGCGACTGGTGGAAAGGTTCCGTACCACTCATCGAGGCGATGCCTGGCCGCTTCCAGGGGCCGAAAATCAGGTAGATGATCAGGCCTTGGGCAACAAAGTTCAGCCCCAACCCGGAGAAAATCTCGCTGATTTTGCCGTAAACATTCAGCACGCCAGCCAGCAAACTCCAGAGCATGCCACCCAGCATACCCGCGACGATGCTTAATGCCACCACCAGCGTAGCTGGCAATACCCCCTGGAGGCCGCGCAAGATTGCCGTTGCAGCGATGGCGCCAATGATGATCTGACCTTCCACACCCAGGTTATAAAGTCCAGCCATAAAGGTATAGATCAGGCCGCTGGAACACAGAAGCAAAGGCGCCAGAGTGGCGATCACGCGCGCAGCCTGATCCGTGGTGCCGAATGCGCCATCCCACAAGTTGGCCACGACACTCACTGGTGATGCACCGGTGAACGAGATCAGTAACGCGACGATGGCCAGCGAGATCACCAGAGCGCCAACCTGCAGCCAGGTGTTTCGTGGGTGTTGCCATGTAGGACTGAGTGCAGGGCTGTTGGGAGGTGCGTTTTCAGCCACGTTGTCTGCCTAGAGTTTTACTGAACCATTGGGATGCTCACTCGCAACCTTGCTGATCGTCTCCAAATTGCCGCCAATCATCTCGCCCAGCCTGCTCGCCGTCAGGTCGGCAATGGATATCGGAACGGATGCGCGCCCACCGCTAAATACAATCACGCGGTCACTGTATTGGACGATTTCGTCCAGGTCGCTGGATGCGAAGATAATTGCGCTTCCGGTTCGGCAACGCGAGATGAGTTGTTGCCAGACCCATACAGTGGATTCGATGTCGAGCCCACGCGTAGGGTGCTCCAGCAGCACCAGGCTTAGTGCCTGGGGAAGTAGCGCCAGTTGCGTTCGTTGCTGATTGCCACCCGACAACTGACCCACCGGTGTGTCCGTGTGCCCGTGGATGTTATAGGCCTTGATCGCGCCGTCTGCCACGGCATGTGTGCGTTTGCGATCCACGAATAATCCAGGTGAAGGGGTGCGTAATACGACATGTTCCTGGATCGTCAAGCCCCCAATTAACCCCTCGCGCAGCCGGTCCGCGGGGAGATATCCAATGCCAGCGCGCTGGAATCTATGATAAGGTTTGGTTGTCATGTCAACCTGGCCATGCGGAGAAGAAAAAAGCAGCCTGCCAGCAATAGGATGCATGACACCCGCGCAGGTTAGTAAAAAGATGCTCTGTCCACTTCCCTCCAGACCTGCCAGACCAATCACCTCACCGCCATGCACCGACAGGTCACCGATAGCGATGCTCAGGCGGTTGTTACCGATCACCAGTCCTTCCGTGCCGAGTGTGACATCCTCGCGGCAGGTGGCTGGCTTAACCGGCGTGGCTAATTCGCGCCCGAACATAAGGTTTACGAGCTTTGACGTTGGGCATGGGATGGGCATATTGCCGACCACGCGCCCGGCACGCATTACTGTGACCTCGTCACAGAGCTCTTCAACATCCTCCAACTTGTGTGAGACAAAAATCACTGACCTGCCCTGAGCGGCCAATACCTTTAAAGCAGCGAACAGGGCCGCCTTTTGGGAAGCGGATATGCCGGTGGTTGGTTCATCAAGGATGAGCGTCCGCACGCCCAGGGAGAGAAGACGAATGATCTCCAGCTGCTGCCGTTCGCCCATGGTCAATGTGCCAATGGTTTCGTTCGCATCCAGCGAGAATTTGAAGCGGCTCGACAGCATTTTGAACTCGCGCGCTGCGGCGCGCGAGTTCAAAAAAGCGCCACCAGCTCGACCTATCATGAAGTTGTCGAGCACGGTCATGGGCGGAAAATCCAGTGGGTCCTGGTGAAGCATACCCACACCGGCATGGATTGCATCGGCTGGTGTTTTCACCTCGGCACTGAGCCCGTCCAGCAGGATGGTACCGCTGTCACGGGTGATATAGCCGCTGAGAACTTTGACCAGCGTGCTTTTTCCGGCGCCGTTCTCGCCCAGTAAACCGTGAATCGTGCCCGCTCGCACGGTAAACGATACATCCTGGTTGGCCTGCACGGCTCCGAAGTGCTTATTGATATGTTGGAGCTGGACGTTCACTTCGAACTGCTGGCACCTTCCATGCCCTGGAGCAATTGCGGCATGTACCAGATTT
The DNA here is from genome assembly GCA_021788625.1 of Chloroflexota bacterium. Lineage (GTDB taxonomy): Bacteria > Chloroflexota > Anaerolineae > J036 > Brachytrichaceae > CAIXPS01. The sequence continues at coordinate 34,530 of JAJYKL010000014.1, read as the reverse complement.
GCTGTGGGGTAGCCTGTTCACCATCCTTCAAGTACAGACTGCCGTCCTGCAGGTACAGTGGACCTTTGAACAGGTCGATGCTGCCGTCGCCCAGGCCTTTAATGAACTGGTCTTCGATAGATTTCTTATCACCCAGCGCCTTGCCCTCGATAAAACCTACTGCCGAGGTATCGGGGTTATTGATGTCTTTCCAGTCGGGCGGGTTCCAGGCAAAGTACTGCGTCAGGGTGCCGGCCATGGCTTTATGGGCGGCATCCAGATAAGCTGGGCCCCAGTTGAAGTACGCGGCGCCCAGACACACGTCCGGTGCCAGATCGCAACCGTTCTTGTAGTCGTAGTGTACGTACTTCACGTTCTTGCCTGAGGCTGCGATTTTCTTGGCCTCCGTTGCGGCTTCCGGCGTGTCGATGCTGGAGATGACTACATCATACCCACCATTGAAGAAGTCGTCGGCTACCTTGGTCGGATCCAGCGTGACGCCGGGTATATTGAACCAGTAACCGATCCAGGTAACCTTGAACTGCAGGGCTTTAGCATCCTTCTTCAGGTATGTCGTCCAGCAGTACTTCGCGCCCAGATAGGCAGAGTCGGCCAGACGGCGCGTCTCGTCGTTGATCAGGGGGCCAAGAAAACCGATTTTTCCGGTCTGAGTGCCCAATGCTGCCGCACAGCCGGCCATCATCTTGCCATACTCCATCTGACCCATAATGTTGATCAGGTTATTCTGATTCTTGTAGTTCTTTCCATCCTTCCAGGAGTAATCACCGGAGGTGTGGATGATGGGAATGTTCGGGTATTTCTTTGCCGTCGCCAAAGCATCATCTTTGAAGTCGTCTGAGTCGAAGATGATGAGTTTGGCTCCCTTGGCGATCAAGTCGTCTGCCACTTGCGCGCCGGTGGTGTTGGGCCGATCTGAACTGTTCACCTTGTCGACGTAGTCAAACGTGACGTTCGGGTCCTTTTGCGTCACATACTGCATGGCTTCGTAGTTGGCCTGGTTCCAGCCCTTGTCGTTGTACGGACCAACCAGAATTAATCCTACTTTGAGACTGGTGCTGGTCGCGGCGGCTGTTGCGGCAGAGGTGGCTGCAGCGGTGGCGGCCGTGGTCGGAGTTTCGGTTGCGGTGGCTGCGGCTGCCGTGTCGGTTGGTTGAACTGTGGCAGTGGGTGCCTCGGTGGCCGGAGCTGTTGTAGGTGCTGCGGATTGCGTGGGGGCAGTCGTCGGCGTTGCTCCACACGCACTGATAACTAAGCTGGCGATGGCCAGTGTAGTCAGCGAGGTGATGAAACGAAGTTTCATGTGTTCTACTCCCTTACTCTCTAGCTAGAACTGATAGTTCCTCATAGGATGTTTTATCAGACACAATGTTCTGGATCGAATTCCTGTCACGCGTGGACGGTGATGCTGTCTCGAGTTGCCTGGCACCTCCAATGCGCCTTGCAGTGATGGCGGGTGGGGCGCTCCACCGGTCAATAAAAAGCGGGTTCACTACATGCCAATGCATTAAGGAGAATCGGCACTGAACCCGTATCTTGACGGTCGATGACCACGTACGTCGTAATTATTGTAAACCATGCACAAGGCGAGAGGAAGTAACATCTGGCACATGCCGCGTTCACTTGCAGCGATTCGTACTGGAATGAAAGACCTTTTAATGCGGCGACCAGAATGCAACTACGGCAGCCCCCACTCGCTTTAGGCTTACAGTAGTACCTCCTCTGCCCAGTGTCGCAACAGCCATATCAATCGAGTCCTGGGTCTGTGATGCACTTGTCAATACGAGCTGCGTGCCAGCGGGTGACCAGGGCGTGAGATCGCGTGCATACTGGTCAAAGTAACCGAGCATGTTAAAAAAAGTATGTGAGGGAGCCGTATCGGCCATGAGCAGGGCATCTCCGGTGGTTACGTTCACCTTCTCGATGCGCAGGAGGGGCGTTTGCGTTTGGTTTTGGGTGGCTGGGCTGTTCTCAACCCCTCCCACGTGACCGAAGGTGGTTGGCTTGCTGCTTAGGACAAACGAATATACCGCCAAGTTATTGCTGTCTGGCGACCAGAAAAACCCTGCCGCACTATCGTGAAGTTTCGACTGGATGCCTGTGCGCAGGTCGTAGACATAGAGCGAAGCAGGATTGTCTATTGCGTCAGCGCTGTTGATCCATGCAACACGGTGACCGTCAGGAGACCAGGCAAATGAAGCACCGGCGTCCAGTTGAGATAGGGAGCATAGTGGCTTCCCCAGTGTGTCCGCCAGTATGAGATTGTCGTTGCCCTGGATGCGCGCTACGAACAGAAGATACTTTGCATCAGGCGAATAATCCGGTGCTTTGAAATAGCCTGGCACACTCGTCAAACGGGTGGTTGTAAGAGAAGTGGGCGCCACCAGCGAAATATGTGCGCTCGCATCAGTGGCGGTAGAGCCGCCGACGTGGACAGCCAGCATGCCCGAGTCGGCGCGCCATTGCCAATAGATGGAAGAGCCCTGTTCCACTATCGTGTTCGCACCGCCTGACCTGCCCACGACATGCAGAGCCTCGCCATCTGGTCCCACAGTAAGGAAGGCGACATACTGGTTGTTTGGTGACCAGCTGGGGTAGGAGATCGAGTCGACCCTGGTGGTATAGAGCGGCGTCAACGTTGCGCCAGCCTGGGCCGGCGCATCAACCAGTGTCTGGGTTACGATGTTGGTACCTGATATCGTCGTGAACTGTATAAAAGCCAGCTCCGTCCCATCGTGAGAGAAGGTGGGATAGGCATAGATGCGGAGGCGGCGCTGACTGTCATTTGTATTGGCGTCATGCGTGACCGGCTGTACTCTGCTACCCGATGCATCGGTAAGAGCGATATCACCGTTCAAAGTCACGAACACAATCTGTCCGGGAGTCGTGGCATTCGCGCTTGTCGGGATGACTGAATCGGGAGTGGGTCTGACATCGGCACATGAGGTTATGCTCAATGCGCCTGGCGTGACGGTCGTGTCTGTTCTGTTCGGGCCAGTGCCTGCCACGCTGGTAGAAGTGCTGCCGACCGGCGAAAGGGTAGCCGTAGGCAGGACTTGCAGGTGCGCTGTGGCAGGCGGTTCTGGTGTATAGGGAACGACGGTGCGGGCTGGTGCAAGTGTGCGTGTGGGAAGGAGCGATGACTGGGTAGGCGCGTAACCTGGCAGTGCACTGCAGGCACTCAAAAAGAGCAGGCTCAGCGAAAGTAAGACGGATTCATATCGAATTGTCCTTCCCGGCATGAAATACCTTCACCTTTGCCCACTTGGAACTGCAGAGTGCTGACGCGGGTAACGCGGACTGCAACACCTTCGCCAGTATTCGGAAGTGTGATGAACAGGGAGAGCTGCCATTTACAGACGCCGCTGCTGGTTGGGGGTTATATGCCGCGCTCGCCTACATCACTCAATCATATGTGTTAATGGGTTCAATGCCTGCTTCCAGACAGGAGTTGCTGCACATATTCTTTCAGGGCGACGGCGTTATTGTGCTCAAGATCTCTTGCACTGTACAGTAAGGTGACACGGCCGCGTCGAGCCCTGTTTATCAATGGTTGAATGGCATCGCGATGCTGATCGAGCTCAGCAAAGTAACGACGCTTGAATTCATCCCATTTTGCCGGCTCATGCCCAAACCAGTGACGCAGCTCCGTGCTTGGCGCTGCGTCTTTTAGCCAGTCTTCCATAGGCAGGTCTGTTTTCTTAATCCCCCTGGGCCAAAGACGCTCAACAAGGAAGCGAGTGCCGTCAGCCTCTTCTGGCGGGTCATATACGCGCTTTAGAACCAACATAAATCCCTCACCAGTAATTCCCATCACCGTATGGGTGAACAGGATGTTAAAACCTTCACGCACTCTACCACTGGATTTATGAAGAGCATGGTACTCAATGGATATGGGTGCCTGCCGGCAAATAATTGAGCAACAATGCAAATCTGGCCAGAAATGCAAATTGTATCGGGTGGGTGATTATGAAATGGACCAAAACAAAAAGCCGGACGAGCTTGAACTGATCTGGCTTGATCAATAGTGAGCCGCCAGGGACTCGAACCCCGAACCAATTGATTAAGAGTCAACTGCTCTGCCAGTTGAGCTAGCGGCCCACGCGCAGCGAGCTGCATTTTATCAGCGTTCAAAGGCGATTGCAAGCATTATCTTTTAAAAAAGTGGTTAACAGGATCGAACAGGCTGGGTTGAGCGGTTGGCCTGGAATACCAAACGCGGGCATAATCGCAGAATATCGTTCGCACTCACAAGGATGTGTCGAATGGCGATACAAGCAGCGCAAAGGGCCTCCGTAAAGCCACGCATGACGACGTGGCGCCAGATTCTACTCAGCTTTTTCTGGTTCTCCACAAACATGATGTGGTCAGCTGTGCTGATTATCACCATGCCGAGTCAGATCAAGTCTGCCGTCGGCGATGCTGATAAAGGCAGCGCACTGGGACTGGCCCTGGGGGCGGGTGCCTTGATTTCGATGCTAGCTGCACCGGTATTCGGCGCACTTTCCGACCGTATCCGCCTGCCCGGTGGCCGGCGTAAACCGTGGATCGTCATCGGTTCGGTCGGTAATGCAATCGGACTGGTCGGTCTCGCCTACCTGATCCAACCAGGGCACCCCGAAAGTGTGGCAATCTGGACCGTAGCATTCCTGCTGGTCGAGTTATTTAATAATATCGCCACAGGACCCTACAGTGCATTAATCCCCGACCAGGTCCCGGCTGAGCAGCGTGGCTCTGCATCAGGCTGGCTGGGCCTCATGATCATGTTGGGAACATTCGCCGGTGGAGCGATGGGTTTCCTGGTTGATACCCTTGGCATGGCAAATGTTTACTTCATCATGATTGGCGTGATCCTGCTGGGTGCCGTGGTGACCGTGTTCGGAGTTCAGGAAACCAACGAGCCACATGCGATGCCTCCATTTCGATTGGATGCATTTCTACGCGGCCTGATCGATCCATTTAGCAATTCAGACTTCACCTGGGTCTTTCTGACGAGGTTGCTCGTTACCATGGGCATCTTTACGGTCCAGGAGTTCATCCAATACTACCTGGGTGACGTCATCGGTGCACCCTATGTGCTGGCAGGAATCGGTAAAGTCGCTGATACGGCAGAAGCGGCGGTGTCATTCTTTCTTCCCATGTTGCTGCTCGGAGCGATCATTACCACCTTACTGGCCGGCATGCTTTCCGACAGGTATGGCCGCAAGAAGATGGTATACCTTGCCGGTGCGTTGATGGGCGTGGTCTGTTTGGTTTTCGTCTTCTTCCATTCTTTTACGCTGGCGGTCGCGATGGGCGTTGTTTTCGGTCTGGGGTATGGCGCTTATGAGAGTGTGGATTGGGCACTGGCTTCCGATGTATTACCTTCGGCAGACGATTACGCCAAAGACATGGGCGTATGGCACGTAGCCATGGTCCTTCCGCAAGTCATTGCCACACCTATAGCGGGATACCTATTGGACAATTTCCAGCGCGTCGGGGCAGCCCAGGGCATTGCCAACCTGGGTTACACCATCATCTTCGTGATCGCCGTTGCTTATTTCGCGCTGGGCACCGTCTTCGTCAAACAAATCAAGAAGGTACGTTAGAAAAGTGGAGCCAGATCAAAATGTGTCCGATGCCATTGGAGGCAGCTAAAGGTTCAGCCAGTGACACAAGTTCGCGCCGAGGATGAGTTCACGGTCAGGGGCGGGTGTGTCCCGTAAAAGTGCCTGGTACATGGCTAACTGTACATGCATCAGGCCGAAGGGCGTATCAGAGCCATAACTCAGGCGAGTGGCGCCCAGCTCCTGGATTGCGTGCAGAATGGCTCGTTCACCAATCGCACTGCCAATGAGTAAAATGTTGGGGTGCTGCCGGGCTACTTCTAGTGCGGCACGCTCCAGTGAAGGTTTACCCGCTCCACCCATATGGATCATCAAAAACCGCGTCTGGGGATAGAGCGTTGCGATATGTCCCAACCGATAGGGATGCGTATTCTCATAAAAGTCTGCACCAATGTGGAAGCCAATCACCTTGCCGTAGCTGGCAGCCTGCTCGATCCACGACAGGACGCTCGCGTCGTCGATAACATAGTCGTCCTGCGCGCCGTTAAACTTGACGCCGTAAAAGCCATACTCCTCGAAGCAGCGCTTAAGTGTGTCACGGGTCTGCTGTGACCCCAGGCGCGGGTTCACCCAACCAAAGCCAATAAGCCGGCTGGGGTAACGTTGCGTTGCCTCAAATACAGCCTGGTTCTCCGGTCCGATGTCTTTGTTGTACGGAGGCTTAAGCCAGACGAGTGCCCTGTCTATGCCAGCGCGATCCATCTGGCTGATCAATTCGTCCGCTGTGATCGACAGCCCGTCCCAATGCTGGGAAGATAAGTGACAGTCTGCATCGACAATCATAGTGAATGTCTGCAGCATATCACAACGGGGGTGGGAGACAAAACATGTTTTGTCACCCGCGTCTCCTGTCACCTGTTTGTTATGACAGATGGTGCTGTGTGATGTGGGTCGACCATGATGAAGGTGCAGGCCCGACCAACGAGACATGCTGGGAGGAACTGCTGCCGGGCAGCGTCCAGATGGTCACGCCATGATGGACGATCCGGATCAGCGTTCTATATTGATAGATGTCGTGGCTCACAACATCGTGCCCACTATTCGGGAATAAGTATTCTGATGCAAGGCTCAGAGCATCGTGCTCATGCGACGCCATCGGAGTGGGCGCTGGAAGCTTAGGCGCACCGGCTGGACCGGCTCGGACAGTGGCCATGGGTATTCCTTGACCAGCCGCATGAGGCGGTCCGTAGCAGGCTGGTAGTAGATCCGCAGGCGTTGCTCGTACGTCACCAAGGTGGCCCAGAAGTAGTGCCCCTCCAAGCGTGGCGGGACACGCCACAATTCTTTGAGCAGCCGGATCGTGCCATCAGGGGTAACCCAACGCAGGAAATGAATGCGGCCCGCCGTGATCGACAAGGCTTCGGGCAAGGCGGCGGCTTGCGGCGCCGTAAGTATCCGATAACCCGCCGGCCGGGGTGTCGTCGGCCAGGCCTCGTGGGTGACATACCACGCCCGAAAGCGCGGCTGGGTGCGCTGCACTTGGGCGAAGCCGCGTAAACGACGTTGATTCCAGACGACCTGGTTCCACAACCCATGCAACCGCTCGACCAGCCCATTGCATTCGGGCTCGCGAAAGAGGATAAAGCTCGGCTCGATCCCCACGTACAGGCACGGTCGGACACAGGCCCCCAGCACGCGCTGCAACTGGTAGCCCCCGCAAAAGGCGGCATCGTTGTACATCTGTAAGGTCGCCGGCAGGGCCAGGATAGCCCAGCTCTGTAGCAAGTGGGCTGGATTGTGGGCCAACTCTTGTCGTACGCCAACGTCTGATGCATGGCGCGGCTGGTCACTTCCACACTGTGGAAGTTGCGCATCTTCACCTCTTTCCAGCCTTTACCGCGCAGCAAGAGCAGCACCCTGTCGCTGGAAATACTGGCCCGCTCACGGAGCGGGTCAATCGAGTGCATGCGTAACGCGCGCGGACTCTACTCCTCCGGCCTCACCGCATAAGCCCGTGCGGTCTCCGCCGCGCGCTCCTGGGTGATCCCCTCTCCAAATCCTTCGCTGATGCGCTGGACGCTGTCCGCCGACAGACTCTCCCCCACCGCCTGTGCGAAGGCCTGCGCCCCTCAGCTCGAACGATGGCGCACTTAAGCCTTGCAGCGTGGCCACTTGTCCGGCTCCTTCACTCCACTCCTCGCGCCGCAGGCCAAGGCACTGGTCCAGGGGAAAAGCCGTCTGCCCACACCCGCTCGGATAGACGTAATAGTTGCGCTCCACGCGCATGCGGCCATCCAGCCCGCGTACCGTTTTGCCCCGTATCTCATGCAGCTTCATAGCCTGTCCACACTGCGGGTACACTGGCGGTTGCGACTCCACGTCGTGCGCACGCTGATTTATCAGGATTCCCAGCGTCTCGCCCATCAACTGCCGACATTTTTCGCGCGCCTGCTGTTCGATCTCCTCAAAGGTCGCCCTTGGGTGCACCTAGCACCAGTCTTCCAATGCCTCGAACAGATCACCCGCTCGATGCAGGAACTGCTCGCGCCCCTGTGCCCGACTTGTCACTCGTTTGCCTATCTATGCTCTCCCTCTTGCTGTTCTCCGCCCATATTACCCACAAAACTGCGGTGTACCCCAGTGAAATCGCTAACTTGACATTCGTTAGGCCGCACACTACCATTTTGACTACTGCAGGTTTACACTTGCAACCGCTCTGCAGAAAGTGAATGTTAAGCAGTCACCTTCATTGGGCTGTGGGAATGACGAAAAAGGATACTGTGTGGGCTGGCTGGGATCAACTCTCCCCACTACTTCGCCGTGGTAACTTTTGGGACGGCGCGCCCGCGCATGGCTTTGGACCTCGCTACGTGCAGGACTTCCAAATTCTTATGATCCAAGCGGGGTGTGGTGAAGCGATGGTGAATGGCCAATCATTCAGTGTCAGCGCCGGCGACCTCATCTTTTATGGTCCACACGAGTTGCATGCCGTACAGTCATCGTGCCGCATGCCACTCAGGTTGATTGGCCTGCATTTCCTATTCCAACAAGAGGACTTGCCACGCCTGGATTTGTCTTTGAGCTTTGCCTCGCCAGCGCTTTATGAATATCCACTCGGAGAATTACACGTCCCCTTGGAGCCGCGGCCGCCATCTAAATCATCACCTGGCACAGCTTCCAGCGCTTTGCGATCGTGTGAGTCACTCGTGCTTAGTTACATGACTGACCCCAAGGGCCGACTGTTGGAAAAGCGTGGACTCTTGCTGATGTTATTTGAGAACTGGCACGATACAATACTCAACGAGGTTACCCAGTCGACACTGTCACCGATGTACAGCCGTATCGTTGACCAGGCACAACAGGCTATCCTTGAAAACTTGAAAGATCCGCCTGAGATCGAGACACTATGCAGAGATTGCCATATTAGCATTCGCTACTTCTCCCGCATCTTCAAGGCGTGCACTGGCATGGGCATACGGCAGTACACCCTCCACCATCGTCTGCTGTGGGCTCGGAGGTTATTGGTTACGGGGAAGTTAAATGTCAGTGAAGTTGCGGCAACCGTCGGATTCGATGACCCGCACTACTTCTCACGTTGCTTCGCTAAACGATTTGGAATCGCACCATCCGTCGTGCGTTCCGATTGCCAGTTGGCATGAACAAGTATTTTAGCTAGCATTGAAGACATTATGTTGAGTACGCTAAATCAACTCTTCATCTGAGAGATGCACTTTTATCCACCAATTAGTCAGTAAATCCATTTTCTTTGTATCACAACTGTTCATAATTTAGGTAGCCGACTCAAGTGACCAGGCAAATGGACTATCTGGTGGAACGCTGAATGCTTGCCTGACATAATCCGCTTATTTTATATGCTTAGAAAAGGCAGTTATGTTTCCACGCCTTTAGGAGGAACAGAGATGGGACTGGATGTGTTGGAAGCGATGCAGCTCGAGCGGCTGGGCCTGCGCGACACATAGCGATAACGTAACTTTACGTGCGGCAAGCTGTCGTACTATGACTTGATCAGCACCCAGAATATTCTGCCGTAGGTACGGTGGCGCAGTGTCACGCCGAGGCGCGCCACCAGTTTGACGTGATCTTGTACGGCGGCAAGTGTATTTTTATGCCGGCCCATTGCATTTAACCCAACATACCGATTGAAAATGTGCTTGCAATTTTCAAGGAAGCGCTCGGACGGAGACCCGCGATCGGCAATAATGTCAACTCGAGCGTAACATGAGGATTATCGGAGGTGATTCCAGGCTGATACTGAATGCCGTTACGACCTTAGTGACCTAGTGCTCTCACCAAACAGACGAGGATCTGCTCAATTCCATCATGTTCAGTTAACGTATATAAGAGGAGTGAATTTATCGTGAATAAGTCATCGCGCCTTATGAAATACGTCATGCTTTTGGCATCCGCGTCGGTGCTGGCCGCCTGCTCTGGAGTGTCCACCCCTGTTCTGCCGACATCGGCACCTACTGCGACACCATCCGCTGCAACTGCTTCACCAGCAACCACTTCTACGTCTGTATCCGTTGCAACTGCTGCACTAGCAGCCACGTCTACGTCTGTCGTTAGTGCCAGCAAGTACCAAGAAGCCCCCATGCTAGCCGACCTTGTCAAAGCCGGCAAGTTGCCGCCTGTTGAGCAGCGCCTGCCCATTGAGCCATTCGTAATCGGCCCTGGCATTCTGCAGTCCACCAAGAACCTGCCCAATTGGCAATCTGGCAAGTACGGTGGCACATTGCACGAGGTGCACTACACCGCCAACTGGAATGCAGACATCTTCGTGATGCTAAATGAGCCTCTGCTTAAGGCCCCCGACCTGACGGTGCAGAACGTGAAGGGCAACATCGTGCAGGACTTCAAGGTGGAGAACAATAACCAGGACTTCACCTTCAACATGCGCAAGGGCCTGAAGTGGTCCGACGGCCAGCCGGTGACGTCCGAGGACGTACGCTTCACTTGGGAGGACATCTATGGCAACGACAAGCTGTTCCCCAACGGCCTACCCACCCTGTTCCGCGTGGGCTACTCACCTGGTGGCGCGCCGGGTAAGCTGCAGATTATTGACGACTATACCTTCAAGATCAGCTTCCCCGCCCCGTACGGCGGGTTCGTGCGCGCACTGACCATCGAAGGTTGGGTTGGCTACACGGCGCTGGTGAATCCGTCACATTTCCTGAAAAAGTACCACATCAAGTACACCACCCTGGATCAGATGAAGAGCGACCTGCAGGCGAACAAGCTCACTAACGAGTGGTGGAACCTGTTCAGCCTGAAGTGGTGCCAGAACTGGGACATGACCAACACCCCAAAGTGCGCGGGCTATCCTACCTTGAGCCCGTGGGTCCCCCAGAAGTCGGACCAGGGCATCTTGAAGTGGACGCGCAACCCGTACTTCTACATGGTGGACACGGAGGGCAAACAACTGCCGTACATCGACGAAATTATCTCCAGCCAGGTGGGTGACGTCGGGATGGTCAACACGCAGGTCGCTAATGGCAACGTCGACTACCTGCTCAGGTCGGCCATGGTGGCGGTGCCAATGTTCAAGCAGGCTGAGAATAAAGTCAACATCAAGGTTACCCTGCTGGATACGCACGTCGACTCGACGGGACTGGCCTTGAACGAGACCTATTCCGACACGAACTGGCAGAAGGTGTCGCAGGACATCCGCTTCAGGCAAGCCGTCAGCCACGCGATTAACCGCAAGGAGATGATCGACACACTGTACTATGGTTATGCGTCGATGCCGGATGTGACGGTGGGCCCGCAGAACGACACCTACGACGTAGCCCTGGCCAACAAGCTGCTGGACGACCTGGGCCTGAAGAAGGGCGCTGACGGCTTCCGCACCTACCCGGACGGCAAGCCAGTCACGATCATGATCAATCACCAGGGCCAGGAATCCGACATGGAGCCGGCGGCTGAACTGGCGGTCCAGTACCTGAGCGCGGTTGGCATCAAGGCCTCGGTCAAGAAGCTCGAGCCCAACACCTATAACTCGGACGCTGCCGCCAATAAGATCCAGGCTTTTGTCGCCTGGAGCCACGACCAGGGTTGGGATAGCGACTATACGCAGGGTGACGCAAGCCGCGCCGGCCAGGAGTGGGAGTTATGGCGCTCCACCCAAGGGAAGCAAGGTATCGAGCCGCCGGACTGGATCAAGCAGGCCTATCAACTTGATAAGAAGCGCTGGGAATCCGTGTCGGGCTCGGATGAGTACAACCAATTGAAGGAGCAAGGCTACGCGTGGGAACGCGCGAACCTGCCCTACATCAACTTCGTCGAGCACGTGAAGTACCCGACGGTTGCCCGGAAGACCCTGCATAACATTGCGAGCGCTGGCTACGCCATCGCCAATACCTTCGCAGCCGTGCAGTTCTGGTTCGATAAATAGAGAACAATAGCGTGAAGGCGTTGGGTATTGCTGCCTGGCCATGTGGCCAGGCGGCAATAGCGCTGAGTGCGAGTGATGGGTTGTAACTGCATGAGAGATAGGCACGGGCGATTTGATCCTGCACATGGATTCAGTGGATGTAATCGGTAACAAGGGCGCTGCCGAAGCCACAGCAGAATTGCGTGATCGCATGGCATGCGATGGCTACCTGTTTTTTAGCGCGCTGATGCCAACGGAATTCATGCGTGCGGTGTACGGCGATGTAATGGGCGTTCTTCAGCGAAACGGCTGGGCGGATCATGAGGGTCGTGCTATTGGCCGACCCAAGCCGGGAGGAGACCCTGAGTATTGGGACGTCTATAACCAGATGCAGCATCTGGAGCGCTTCCACGCTCTGGCCTACCGGCCTGAGATCGTCAGTATTATGCAGATGCTGGTGCAGAATACGGTATTGGTGCATCCGCGTAACATCGCACGCAACAGCCTGCCGAATGCTCAAAGGCACACCACACCCCCACACCAGGATTTCCCGCTGGTCCAGGGAATGCCACAGACTTATACGCATGGATTCCATTGCGGGATTACCCCATGTCGCTAGGCGGCTTGGCCATACTGGCGGGTTCACATACCGTTGGTGTTCTTCGGGTGCATGCGGCTGAATGGCCAGGTGGCGTAGGTGTTGACACCGACCAACTCGGTTTGACCTGGTATGCCAATGATCTCTGCCTGGGCGATGCGCTTGTCTTTCATAGTTTGACGGTTCACAGGGCTTTGCCCAATACGACCAAGGATCAGATTCGTTTCTCAGTCGATTATTGCTACCAGGCGGTCTCCCAACCGATCGTGCACGATGGCCTTGATCCGCACTACAGCCTGGCGGAATGACCGGATGTCTATCTTCAATGGGTTAGTAAGGATCTACAGTATTACTGGAGGCAGTACGAGTTGACGTTAATACCACGGGATATGTCGCTACATCACTGACGGCGGCTAAACTGTTGATTTTCTTTCGATTCCTTGCTAGGACGGATTAACATGCTGCATAACAGGGAAACCATGACCTCGCGCGAGCGGGTGCTACGCGCCTTCGAACGTGTCCCCGCTGACCGTGTCCCGATCGACTACCTATACAACCCCGGCATAGACGCGCGGCTCAAGCGCCACTACGGCCTGGCAGCCGATGACAGTGAAGGGCTGCGGCAGGCGCTGTGGGTAGACTTGCGCGGCATCGGCGCGCCTTACCGCGGGCCGCGCCTGCACGCGGAGCAACCCGGCATCCACGTGGACCCGCTGTGGGGCATCCACACGCGTTGGATCGAGCACCCGTCTGGCGGTTACTGGGATTACTGCGACTTCCCTCTCCGTGAGGCCGACGAGGAGCAGGTGGCGCGCTGGCCGACGCCGAACGCCGACGATTTCGACTACTCCGGAGTGGCCGACATGTGCAAGCGGTACGACCACTACGCGCTGTGCGTGCACTGCTTCGGTGACCTAATCAACGGCAACGGCTTCCTGCGCGGCATGGAGCAGACCCTGATCGACCTGCAGACCGACGAACCGGCCGGGCTACTGCTGGCTGACCGCCGCTTCGCAGCCCAGGCCGCCGTCGCCGAACGTATCCTCGACGCGGCCGGGGGGCGAATCGACATCTTCTGGCTGGGCGAGGACCTGGGCACGCAGAAGGCGCCCATGATCTCGATGCGAGTGTTCCGCAAGCACGTGCGCCCACGCTACCAGAAGTTGGTGGACTTAGCAAAGGCCTACGGCGCGAAGATTATGATCCACACCTGCGGTTCGTCGAGTTGGGCCTACGAGGATTTCATCTCCATGGGCATCGACGCAGTAGATACACTGCAGCCCGAAGCCATCAACATGGCGCCCGAGTACCTGGTGCAGCACTTTGGCGGGCGGCTGTCATTCCACGGCTGCATCTCCACAGCCGGGCCGCTAGCCTACGGCACACAAGCGCAAGTGCGCCAGGACGTGCAGTCCACGCTCGACGTCATGATGCCGACGTGCAGTTACATGCTATCGCCCACACACGACATTCAGGACAACACACCAACGGAGAACGCCGTCGCGATGTACGATGCGGCCAAGGAACTGGGGTGGTACCGTGTACCAGCGGCGTAAACTGCCAGGGCGCACCGTAGACCAACACTTTGAACGTCGCGAAATAGGTAGTACAGCGTTCGAGGACGTCAACTGAGCTGCTCCCGGTCATCAAGCCATCCGTGGCCCACCAGGATAGGATTGCCGATTTCACGAGCCAGGCGATTTGAGCTGACCACGCTGACGGAGCTGGAAGAGGTGTACAGGCGAGACCGAGAGGGAAAGTAAGCAGGAGCTGGTCTCGGTTTGCCATTGATTATCAACGGCCACTCTCTTTTTCCAGTTGCTGACAGAGTATGGGATCTAGGTGGCGCATTATCGACGACACTGCGCGCTCAGTAACAGCCGTCCTAGATTTCGAGAGCGCCGCGATCGGTGGTCCTGTCCTGGATTTCTTCACCCTGACATACCTCAGCGGGCGGTTCGTCGCCCTCGTACTCGGAAGTTACCACGCGACGGGACGTGGTGGACTCGGACCTCTTCGACAGAACTGAGCAGCATTAGCTAGGCTTCCGCCATTTTTCACACCGTGGCTGGCGTGAACTTCACCTATGATCGCTCCTAAACACTCTTTATCATGTTGGACGAGTTGTGCAGTGCCTTGGGCACCTCCAAGAGTACATTGGACAACATGGCCACGCATATCCGCGAACTTCTGAATATTGGCGCCCTTGATCCAGCCTTGACGGTGCCGAGTAAGCTGGACGACAACCCGATGGTCCGGATGCCCAGTGTAAATAGGTTGGTGGTTGATATCCGCTTCATGCCACTTGAGGCGCAGCATGTCGCTTACGAATAAGGACTGTCCCTGTACATCCCTCATTTATATCGCGCCAAGCTTCAGAGGCTGATGGCACTCGACAGATCATACTGCAAAACTCTCGAGCAGGCGATGAGACACGTTTTGTCACCCGCGTCTCCTGTCACCTGTTTGTTATGATAGATGGTGCTGTGTGATGTGGGTCGACCATGATGAAGGTGCAGGCCCGACCAACGAGACATGCTGGGAGGAACTGCTGCCGGGCAGCGTCCAGATGGTCACGCCATGATGGACGATCCGGATCAGGATATTGATTGCGAGAGTATTCAGTTTAACCATACTGTGCCTCCAGGCTTCAACCTGCGCTGATGAAAGTTGGCCCGTGTCGAACTGCTCCCCGTCCAGGGCTTTAGTCGCCATGGCAACCATAGTGCCAAGTGACGTATCGAACTGCTCCGCCTGTTTGCCGGAGCGAGAGGGTATGGCTCGTTCCACATTCAGACCGGAATCAGCAAGGCAAATCACACGGGTGACTTCACTCAAGTAGGCTGGCACCGAACGTGCACTCATGCAACTGAAACGCAAAAACAGCCTGCTATGAGGGTGTCTACCTTGCAGATGAAGTTGGCGAGAGCCTGCCCTACTCGTACGGTGGTTGCATAATCTACTTACTGCGATGCACGCTTGGCGGCGATCCGGTTGCGTCGGTCGGGTGTGACGGTTTCGCAGAATGAAACCATCAAGGGTGGCGGCTGCATGCTTTACGCGCGTGTAGCGACGCGGTGAGCCTGGCCATTCAGTATGTGAGAAAGGAACTGGCCGGTGTAACTGTATGGATCTAGTGCAACGTGTTCGGGTGTCCCTTCCGCAACCAGGTAACCGCCGGATTCGCCCCCCTCCGGACCTAAATCGATGATCCAATCGGCCGTCTTCACCACGTCCAGATTGTGTTCGATCACGATCACTGTATTGCCCTGATCTACCAGTCGGTGCAGTACATCGAGCAAACGCTGAATGTCAGCGAAGTGTAAACCGGTAGTCGGTTCGTCCAGGATGTAGATTGTTCGACCGGTATCTTCGCGGCTGAGCTCTTTGGCCAATTTCACCCGTTGCGCCTCGCCACCAGAGAGTGTGGTCGCGCTCTGGCCCAGTTTCACGTAATCCAGGCCAACATCGTGAAGCGTCTGCAACTGGCGCGCGATGATGGGGTAAGCTGAGAAGAACTCCAACGCCTCCTGCACGTCCATGTCCAGAACTTCGGCGATGGACCTGCCCTTGTACGTGATGCCAAGCGTTTCTCGATTGAAGCGCGAGCCCTTGCACTCCTGGCAGGTGACCCACACGTCGGCCAGAAAATGCATCTCGATACGCTTCTGGCCGTGCCCACGGCACACTTCACAGCGACCGCCTTTCACGTTGAAGCTGAAGCGTCCAATACCATAGCCGCGGGCTTTTGCTTCGGGTGTACTGGCAAACACGCGGCGTATCTCATCCCACACGCCAACGTATGTGGCGGGATTCGAACGCGGCGTGCGGCCGATAGGCTCCTGGGTGATGTCAATCACCTTGTCCAGGTGTTCCAGACCTTCCAGACCATCGTAAGGGCCCGGCTGGCTCTGCGCGCCATTCAAGGCACGTGACAGCGCGGGCTGTAACGTCTCGGTGATCAGACTGCTCTTCCCGCTGCCGCTCACACCCGTCACGCACGTGAGGACGCCTAATGGAATCCGTACGGACAGGTTCTTGAGGTTGTGTGTGCGGGCGCCACTCAGCATTAGCCACTTTCCGTCAGTTGTGCGACGCTGCAAGTTGTTCGGCGCGGTCACCTGCAGCTCGCCGCTCAGGTAGCGCCCGGTGAGAGAGTGTGGATCGGCGGCGATCTGTGCGGGCGAGCCAGCTGCGATGATGCGACCGCCCTGTACCCCTGCGCCAGGACCCAGGTCAACGATCCAATCGGCGCTCATCATCGTCTCGGCATCATGCTCCACCACCAATACGGTGTTTCCCATGTCCCGTAACTGCAACAGCGTGTCCAAGAGTGCCCTGTTATCACGAGAGTGGAGGCCGATGGAAGGCTCATCCAGGATGTAGAGCACACCCACCAGACCACAGCCGATCTGGCTGGCCAGGCGAATGCGCTGGCCCTCACCTCCTGAGAGGGAGGGTGCTGATCGATCCAGCGTGAGATAGTGCAAGCCTACGTTTAGCATGAAGCGCAGCCGGTCGCGAATTTCTTTCAAGACTTCGCCGGCGATCTGGAGCTTTTCACCCGTCAGAGGTTCCACTGACGCTGAAGAGCCTCCAGACTTCAGGCGATGCACGGATGTTCGAGACACGAAGCGCGAAGCTGGATAGTGGCCGTTGGTTCCTGCACCCTCGTCACTGGTCTTTGGCCCTCCGGTGATTTCTGCAGACTGTCTTTCGTAGTCAATTGCTCCGCCGTATAGCCCGACCACCCACTCATAGGCTTCGTCAATCGCCATGGCACTTACCTCGGTGATGGACTTGCCGCCGACGGTTACGGTTCGTGCTTCAGGTCGCAGGCGCGCGCCGTTGCAGGTGGGGCAGGGCTGCTGGCTCATGAAGCTCATGTACCAGCGCTTTGTCCACTCCGAGCGCGTCTGGTGGAAAAGGCGATCGATATGAAAGACGATGCCCTTCTCCGGGCGAGTGGACTCGCCCTGCCAGGTGCTGTCTTTGCCCTCGTTTTTCCATGTGAAATGAACAGCTTCATCACCCGAGCCGTACAGGATGACATCGCGGAACTTTTTTGGCAAATCCTTCCAGGGCTGGTCCAAGTCAACACCATAGTGTTTGCCAAGTGCCTTCAGGTGATTAATCTGCCACGGGCGCTTCTTTTTACGTAGGTCACCATACCACTTCAAAGCGCCGTCGAAGATGGAAAGGTTCGGGTCGGCGATGATAAGCCTTGGGTCTACGGCCATCTGCACACCCAGTCCATTACAGTCAGGACACATCCCAAGAGGCGAGTTGAAACTGAACGATTGTGGCGTCAGATCGGGGAAACTGAGGCCGCAGTAGGGGCAGGCGTTCTGCTCGCTGAGCTCCATCTGTTCGCCATTCATCAGGTCAACCACTATTAATCCCTTGCCGGTGCGCAAAGCGGTCTCAACCGAGTCGACCAGACGCACCTTCCACTGCTCATAGTCACTCTGAGATTGGGGATTCGAGATTGAAGATTGAGGGCTGGTGTGCGACGATATCATGTCGCCACTCTTTGTTCTCGGTTCTCGCGGCTCCAATCTCTCAGGGACGACGAGACGGTCCACCACCAACTCGATGGTGTGCTTCCTGGTCTTGGGGAGTTCGATCTTGGTGCTCAGGTCGGTGAGGTTGCCGTCGACACGGGCTCGGATATAGCCGTCCCGGCGTGCCTGCTCCAACACTTCGGTGTGGGTGCCTTTACGCTCGCGCACGATTGGTGCGAGCAGTTGCATGCGGGTGCCGGGTCGTAAATCAGCCAGTTGATCGGCGATCTGCTGAGCGCTCTGAGCCTGTACCACCCGCCCACACTGTGGGCAGTGTGCCGTGCCGACACGCGCGTAGAGCACACGCAGGTAGTCCATCACCTCGGTGACAGTGCCTACCGTTGAGCGGGGGTTTTTACTCACCACCTTCTGCTCAATGGAGATGGCCGGGCTCAGACCTCCAATATAATCGACCCTCGGTTTTTCCATTTGACCGAGGAATTGGCGTGCGTACGATGAGAGGCTTTCCACGTAGCGGCGCTGTCCCTCGGCGTAGATCGTGTCAAATGCGAGGGATGACTTCCCGCTGCCACTGACGCCCGTGAGCACCACCAGCTTGTAGCGGGGGATGAGCACGTCGACGTTTTTCAGGTTGTGCTGCTGCGCTCCACGAATCACGATATTCTCGGGTTCCATATTTGTTTACTATGAAGCGAGCGGGATTGCGCTCAGTGATCCGCCACAGTGATTTATATTTGCAAAGCAGCGCCATACGACAAGGTGCCGCCGAAGAGATCTTGCGAACAAATGTTCTACATTGAACGATATTACACGCATGGAAGTCACTTGTCAACAGGAAATCACCCGCGAATAGGGAATATCTGAGAAGAGATGGTTACCGTCAGGCGCTGTTCATAAGCCAGCAGGGAACACTTTAAATTGTTATGTCCTCGCCCGCTTTACCTTCGACTAGACCAATAACTTTACCTGCAGGCCCATTGCATACAAGATCAATGCCCGACCGGATAAGTAACTGTCATGGGTCCCTTACCGGTTAGCTGATGGCATTGCACACATGTGGCCAGCACCGTATCGCGATCCAAATAGAGGTCATTCTCGGTATTGCGATGCGCCTGGTGGCAGTCGGTGCACACCAGGTTCGTGTCGTACTTAACGAGGCCAGCCGCGATGACAGCCTGTACATCCTGAGTGCCTTGCGGTGCAATCAGCCTGCCGCCGTTCAACCACAGTTCATATGCAGCAGGAAGCATGTTGTGATAGTGATTATTCAAACCCGCCAAAAGGAGAGTTTTTTGATGGCACTCTACACAGGGGTCGTTGGCAAGATGAGGTATCTGTAAGTTCAATTTTTCTATCTTGGGATCATTGCTGCCTGCCAACCAGCTAAAGCCGTTACGAGCACTGAGCAGCAAAACTTCGATATGATTACCAAGGTTGCCGTTCCCTTGATGACAATCGATGCAATGCACCGTTCCGCCCTGTCCGTGGATCTGCTGGTAGTGGTAACTTGCGAGGTCCGCCGCCAGTGCACCGGCCATGGCAGAACGGGAGCGATCAACATACGTCTTTTCGGGTTTGGTATGACAGCCGACACAGAAGCTGTCATTACCCATTTCACTGTTGACCCGCACGAAGCCGTATGCACCGGCTATAAGTATGGCCAGTAAGGCAACCCCAACCAGCCAGGTACCGTAGTTAGGCTTACGCTTTCTCAGTAATGAGCCGACATAATCGTCTCCATCGTCATCGGGTAACTCAAACTCATCGCGTATGGTACGCATGGCTGAAAGATAAGGAGGCTGGAACCAGGAGTTGATGACTAGCTGGCAGTGCTAATTACCCGATGTTGGTGAATGGTAGACCATAGACGCGTGTTGGAATCATATGTGGTGATTATAGCGACCGGCGCTGTTGATATCAGACTTTACTGTGTGAGCTAGCGCAGAGTCAGTCCTGATGCCAGCAACCCATAAAGCAAAACCAGTTTAACGCTGTTATTCAATGCGTGGATGACGTAGGTCGTCCAGAGGGAATGACTGCGCTCATACGTCCAGGCCTGAATAAATCCCATGACAGCGATGCCTGCTGCGATGGCGACATCACCATGCGCAGCACCGAATACCAGAGCGCTTACGATCGCACCCACCCAAAAGCCGAAGCGCTGCCGTAGCCACACAAAGAGCACACCACGAAAGTAAAGCTCTTCTGCAAAAGGAACGACCAGGCCAGCCAGGACTAGCATCAACAACTCACCGGTCAAGGTTAATCCTTTGGGTAACAGGAAAGGCAATTGTGGGTTCGTGAGAGATCGGCCAAGAATAATATCCGTTAACAGTGCGACAAACCCAGTGAGAAAAAGACACGCCAGACCAGCGCCGGTTGCTATCCATATCCACCTGCGCGGCACCAGGCGTAAGCCGACTGCTTGCCAGGGCAGTCCATTACGCCGCAGACCTAATAAGACTATGCAGCCAATGAGTGTTACTGCCTCCCAGGCTGCGGAAGCCAGGGTTAATGCCAAAGCATCGAGTTTTAACTGCTGCAAGGCGAAGACCCCCGCGAAAAGAATGATCACGCTTGAAATGGTGATCAGGAGGATGTCCGCCAGACGCCAGGTGCGCTGCACACCATCAGGTGGCTGGACTGGTAGTCCGATGGTGTGATCGATCATGCGGAAGATTGTAACGTACGGCCACAACCTCTCTTCCAGTGTAGTGAGCAATAACTTTAGTGTGGCTTGCAGTTTACAACACGGTTCCCGGCAGTCATGGTGAGCCTGTAGAGCCATGGGCCGCATCCTTCGACTAGCTGCTCATGACATGACGGCCGCCCTTAGTCAGGCTCAGGATGATCGGCATGTCCTGCATCGAAATATGGCGCAGCCATCCAATTCTCAGGATAAATGCCCAATACCTTGTGATCAATCGCCAATCGCTCTAAATAACAACTACCATCATGTGAGCCAGACGATCATTACCGCTCAGTGCAATCGCTTCGTCACCGCTGGCAGGGCGGCCGCGCCGCTTAAGGTTCTTTGCTTTGAGCGATTTAGCCCCGCCCTTCAACGTTATGTATACAATGGTGTCCTCATCAGTTGCGACGACAGCATCGGCAACAGTGGCGTCGGGCATCAGCTTAGCTGTCATAACGCCCTTGCCACCGCGCCCCTGTAGCGGGTATTCCTTGAACGCCAGTCGTTTTGCCTTACCGTCGGTAGTGCCCAGCACCACCTCTAGTTCATTGTTCTTGCCATCGGCCAGACCCATTGACATGACAATGTCGCCATCAATTAGCTTGATACCAACCACACCCGCTGCAGGCAGTCCCATTGGCCGCACGTCTTCTTGCTGAAAGCGTATTGCCATGCCCATTTGCGAGAAGAGCATAACATCTTCGTCTCCATGGGTGTGGCATACTGCCACAGCCTGATCGCCTTCATTCACTCCCATTATGGTGAACACCTGCCCCGTGGCAGTGGGCAGTGCGCTTACTTCGCTGCGCTTCACCATGCCGTTACTGGTGGCCAGGAGCACAAAGCCAGTGGCATCGGTGCGCGGAAGTGCAAAGACGCCAGCCACATCATCGCCTTGCGGGAAGCCGATGGTGGAAAGTGAAACGCCACCGCCATTTGTGACGTCTTCCTGGGGTAAATTGGCCACTGACAAGACTATTGCCTTACCCGATGAGCCAACCACGTAAGCCAGGTCACGTGTGGTGGTCTTCACAACCGCGGCGGGAGCGATGTCCACAGCAGCCGTGACATGGGGCGTGTCGGCCCAGCGCCCTACTTTACCGTTCTGGCCAATTACAACGTAAACGTTCTCGGTAGGCACCAGCTCGTGCGTGGTGAGCACTTCGTCGGAGCTGACAACTTTGTTCTTTGCGTCGCCAATAATGGTGGTTCGGCGCGAGTCGCCATAATGCTCCTTGAGTGGTAGGAGTTCATCCCTGATCACGCCCAGAATCTTGGCGGGATGGGCCAGCAGATCTTCCAGATATTTGATCAACTTTCTTTTCTCAGCCAGCTCCTCTTCCAGTTTCCTGCGTTCCAGGGCTGCCAGACGGCGCAGCGGCATCTCCAGAATGGCAGCAGCCTGCATTTCGGAGAACTTAAGGTGCGCAATCAACTGGCGACGCGCAGCGTCGGTGTCGCGCGAAGCACGGATTAGCTTGATGACCTGGTCGATGATGCTCAGCGCCTTGACCAGACCTTCCAGGATATGAGCGCGCTCCCGCGCGCGTGCCAGATCGAACGCGCTGCGCCGATGTACGATCTCGCGGCGATGCTCCACAAACACCTGCAGCAGGCGTTTAAGTGGCAAGACACGAGGTTCGCCCTCCACCAGAGACAGCATGATGACACCAAACGTGCCTTTCATGGCGGTGTACTTATATAGCGAGGCCAGCACAGCGCGCGGGTCGTCATTTTTACCGATATCCATCACGATCCGCATGCCACGCCGGTCACTCTCGTCGCGGATGTCGGTGATGCCGGTGATTTTGTTATCGCGTGCCAGGTCCGCGATACGCTCGATCAACGCGGCTTTGTTCACCTCGTAGGGCAACTCGGTGACGATGATATGTGTCTTGCCGCGCTGGCCTTCCTCTATATGCGCCTTAGCCTGAACGATGATTTTGCTTCGACCAGTGGCGTACATGGCCCTGATGGCATCGCCACCTTCCACTTTGTCGTTGTAACGGAAGGCAATACCACCGGTAGGGAAGTCAGGACCTTTAACGAACTTCATCAGCTCGTTCACGTCCACATCTTCCAGGCGCTTCCAATTGTCAATCAGGTAGGTCGTTGCATCGACGATCTCGCTCAAGTTATGGGGTGGGATATTGGTCGCCATGCCGACAGCAATACCGGTTGCGCCGTTTAAAATCAGGTTCGGCAGGGCGGCTGGCAGAACGGTAGGTTCCTGCAGCGTGCCATCAAAGTTGTCCTGAAAATCGACCGTAGCTTTCTCCAGGTCGGTTAACATGTCCATCGAGGGGTGGCTTAGTCGAGCCTCGGTATAGCGCATCGCCGCAGGCGGGTCGCCGTCTACCGAGCCGAAGTTGCCCTGACCGTCCACCAGCGGGTAGCGCAAGGAGAAGTCCTGCGCCATCCGAGCCATGGCGTCATAAACGGCCATGTCGCCATGTGGGTGAAACTTGCCGAGTACATCGCCTACAATGCGAGCGCTCTTACGATATGGCGAATCGGCACGTAAACCGGTGTCATACATGACGTACAGGATGCGCCGCTGAACGGGCTTGAGGCCGTCACGAGCATCAGGCAGGGCGCGCGATACGATGACGCTCATCGAATAGGAGAGATAGGCGTCTTTCATCTGCTCGTTGATGTCAACGCGACGGATCCTGCCATACAGGCTGTCTTCGAGCCCCAACTCTTCCTGTTCGGGCTCCTGGTGGCCATTGCGGCCAGCGCTAAGTTTTATGGGTTTGGTCTTTTTGGGCATTCGCACACCTGTTCTACTTCGCCGGTTGATTATAACTGGCTCCGTGGAAATTGGCTAATCTGCACTGCTCGTCCATAACAGAAAACACCGTGTTTTTCCGGGAAAATTCAAGGTATGCTATGACCCGCTATGTTGCACCAGGCCGGGCAAGGGCAGCACGGAAAATGATGGAAGGATAAGCATGATGCCGCGACACAGGTGGCCATAAAAAAACAGACATGATCCGGCGCATGCCATAATGGTCCACCTGTGTGAAAATACGCTGTTGTTGAATGGACCGTTCAGATGCCAAAGGAGCCGTACCGCTTTACCATGCCATGATCTGGCAGCTTTCTGGCGGCTCAATACAGGAGGACTATATGAAGATCGAACATCTCGCCATGAACGTGAAAGATCCGCTTGCGGTTGCCAAATGGTACGCCGAGAACCTGAGTATGCGCATCGTGCGCCAGGGTGGAGCACCTACCTATACAACCTTTATAGCCGACGAGGGCAATCACGTGATGGTGGAGCTCTACAATAACTCCATTGCACCGGTACCAGACTACCGGGCAATGGATCCACTGATTCTGCATATGGCCTTTACCAGCCAGAACCTGCAGGCTGATCGCGACCGCTTACTGGCAGCTGGAGCCACCCCCGCGGGAGAGATCAGCACTACACCGGCCGGAGATCAGCTGGCAATGCTGCGTGATCCATGGGGTTTCGCCATCCAGCTGGCCAAACGTAACAAACCGATGATTTAATACTGCAGTGGTTGTCTCCAGCCGGCATCGTGGTTGTGTGCTGACTGCGATGCCGGATAACCAATCAACCAGAGCGAAGTCTCGCTCCCCGGTAAGCCCAAACCAGCCACTACCAACGAAACAACCGACTGAGGTAAGCGGGGGTGCAATTTGTCGCTATCATCCTCGGCGCTCCCGAGTATCACGCTCTCCAACAGTGGTGCATCGCTGCACGGTGGCAACAGGTGTATTGGCTGCGGAAATGAAAGCTCAATTCCAACCGGCACCGATTCACCACACCTGTCGCGTTAGGACATTGTTATGCGAGCTAATGCACACTACACAGAAGTCCTGCATGTATGAACTCGACTTTGATCGCGATAGGGGCACTCACAGACTAATGAACGACGCCGTGTCGCTGCGCTGTACTTTGCAGCAGTAGTGGATCGATTGCCAAGCGACAACTGTTTCGAGGTAGAGTTAAAACATGAAAACATACCAGCTTTCACCTGCCTACTTCATCGCGCTGAAGCGACAGCTGGTGCTGACGGCGTTGCCGGTCATTGTGGCGGCTGGAGTGGTGGGATTTCTGGCTGGTTCGTTCCAAGGTGCAGGCTTTGGCTACGCATCAGTCTTTCTGGTGATGACGGGCATCTTCTTCGTTTTTACCATCCCGCGCAACTATCGCCAAAGGAGTGAGATCGGCCGGAGCTACCGGATCACCCTGCAAGAAAACGTCATCACGCGCACGCAGGCGTTGGCGCAGGATATCAGCATAGCACGCAGCGCAGTGGCACGCATCACCGAGCAGCCTGGTAAAGGGCTGGGCATCTATGCCATCGACAGGCGTCTGCGCTTTGGCATCCCGGCGACGCTGGAGGGATATGATGAGTTACGCAGCACACTGGCGAGCTGGCATCGCATTGAGACCGTGGTTCAAACGGGTTTTCACTGGCAGGCGCTGAGTACCCCGGCGGTGGCGCTGGCTCTTATCGGACTGTTTACCATCGTCATTCTCTCTAACGATAAGCTCGTCGTGACGCTGGCTGGTGCAACCGCCGTCGTGGTAGCTGTGTCGAGTGCGTGGGTGCTACAGCGCAGCCCGCAGGTGGATGTGAAGACCAAGGCACGCCTGTGGTTAATCAGCATCCCTTTGCTGGGATTAATTGGAAAGGTTATCTACACGCTTATCAGTTAACCACATTATGAGTGACACTGAAAATCGTTTCGCCGGAAACATCGAACGATTTAGCGGGTATGCAGAAGTGTATGACCGCTATCGCCCTTCGCCGCCAGACTTGCTGAGTGACGTTATCACTCAATGGGCTGGCCTTAAGCACTTGCATTTGGTCATCGATCTGGGTAGTGGTACAGGGTTAGCAAGCCGATATTGGGCGGAACGGGCCGAGCAGGTCATCGGGATTGATCCGACATCCGACATGCGCCGTCAGGCCGAGGCATGGACCAGCACTGGGAACGTAACATACCTTGAAGGCTTCTCACATCAAACCGGGCTGCCAGACCACTGTGCGCAGGTGGTAAGCGCGTCACAGGCTCTGCACTGGATGGAACCGCAGGCGACCTTTCGCGAAGCCGCACGCATCCTGGTTCACGGTGGGGTCTTTGCAGCCTATGATTATGACTGGCCACCTGTCACTGGCTGCTGGAAGGCTGAAGCAGCGTACGAGGCCTGTATACGGCGTGTCCGCACTGCCGAAAAAACATACTCCAACCCCACGCCAATACGCGATTGGGACAAAGCCCAGCATCTGGCGCGCATGCGTGCCAGCGGAAGCTTCCGGTACATGAAAGAGGTTGTGATGCAGCATGTAGACCGTGGGAACGCAGAGCGGCTTGTCGGATTGCTGCTCAGTCAGGGCAGTGTTATGACCCTACTCAAAGCTGGTTATAGCGAGGCGCAGTTGGGCATTGACCGCTTGCGTGAAATTGCGCAGCGGGGCCTGGGGACGGCTGCCCGGGGGTGGTACTGGAGCTCGCGCGTGCGCCTGGGCATTGTATGAGCCGGTCATGTTCGAAACCATCACCCAGTAAGGGCATCACAGGTAGATACCAACTTCGGAGGATGTAAAAGCGGATGAATGCCCTTGACTCATTGCCAGGCTAGGGTTTTATGGGTTAAGCACGACTGCGTCACCTTCTTTGAGTCCACTTGTCACTTCGGTGAATTGATCGTTGGACAGGCCGGTGGAGATCGGTGTTTGAATCGGTTGTCCATTGACGAGCACCATTACGAACTTGCTGGCACCCAGGATCTGCACCGCACCGGACGGAATGAGCAAGATATGGTCACGTCGGGCGACTTCGACATTCAATTTCGCCGTCATACCTGGTTTAATGGCACCATCTGTGTTCCCAATGCGGAAGACGACGGGATAATTCACAACACCTCGAGGGATAACACCCGGGGTGGCACCTACCGGCACCGATCCGACGCTTATCACCGTGGCGGTGTACGTTTTCCCTGGCAGCTCATCTAGCGTCATTTTCGCCAGGTCTCCCGACTTGACTTTGGGCGCGTCCATTTTAGATAAGTTCGTGTTGACCTGGAGACTACTCAGGTTAACTACCTCGACAGCAGTGCCCGTGCCGGCGGAATTGCCTACGTTGTAATTGACTGCGGCAATGGTTCCGTCGAAAGGCGCCAGGATTCTAGTTTTGTCCAGATTGCTCTGCGCTTGTTCCAGCGCGATCCTGGTGCTATCCACCGCGGCTTGCGCAGCACGCAGAGAGATATCTTGATTGCTCTGCGCTTGTTCCAGTGCGATCTTGGCGCTATCCACCGCGGATTGCGCGGCGCGCTGCGCGGTATCCAGGTTGAGCTGTTCTTGCTCAAGAGTGATCTGGTCCTTCAGGAGTATTGCGTGTGCCGCGTGTAGGGCGGTGTTGTTGATCGCTGCCGCGGTCAGGTCATAATTTGCTTGGGCGATCTGATGATCAATCGTCGCCTGCTGCAGCGCAGCAGCTTCAGATGTAGCACCAGCTCCTCCCTTCCAGGCAATCTTGTCGTAGGCGCTCTGTGCATGTTGCAGCACAACATTCGCTTTATCTAGTTGTCCCTTTGCGATTATGAGCAGATTTGGGTTTTGCGCGTTTTTCACTTTAGCTGCCTCGAGATTGGCCTGCGATATGGCGAGGTTGGCCTGTGCGGTTTTAATAGCTAGTTGATGGCTGGATCTGGTAGCCTCGAGATTGGCCTGGGAATTGGCTAGGTTGGCTTGCGCGGTTCTAAGGGCCAGTTGCAGGTTGGATTGTGTCGCATCGTAACTCGCCTGGGCGTTTGTAAGGTTCGCTTGTGCTGCCTTGAGCGCGAGGTCCAGGTCGGTCGTCTCCTGTTGCATCAATAGCTGACCTTTTTTAACTGTGTTGCCTACCATGACCTTTACCTGCGTCACCCGGCCGGGGCTTAGGAGACTCAACGTAGCATCCTCCGCCGCGGAGGCAATGCCCGCTGCATTTATAGTAACCACCAGCGAGCCGCGCTGCACGGTCGCGGTTGGAGGCGTTTTCACGGTGGACGCGGCAGGCGCGGATTCTGGGTGCAATTTCTGAAGCCCATAGACCAGCGCTGCAATCATTCCGATGGTGATGAAAGTCCCGATAATGATCAGATTGCGTTTCATTCGAGTTACCTCCGTTTGCCTAAACCGTCAGCTCTTCCAGGTCGCTTGCGTAAACGACCCCGAAGACCTTTACCTCGCAAACTGGACAAAAAAGATCCACCGCGCGTGAGCTTATAACTCACGCAACACCTGGTCTACTTCCATCCGATTCAGTTGATGATTAACCCAGAGCGTGCTCGCGATCATGCCGGCAAGTGAAAACACGTAGAGCGCGGCAAGCGTCGTCCACGGCACGCTGGTGTCAGTTGGCGGAATCGTGAACAACGCACGGAGTAATAGCACGAAGACGTGGCTCAGCAAGAATCCGATGGCTGCACCAATGGTGAGAGCAAGCAAGCTGATCGTGAGCGATTCTGACCATAAAAAGCGACTGACTTGCGCTGCGATGCCGCCCAGCGCGCGTAATGTGCCGAATTCGCGGGCACGCTGGTATACCATTGCCATCAGGAAAATCCCCAGGCCCACCGATGCAATGATGAGGGTGTATAGACTTTCGATCGTACCGAGGCCGACGATATTGAGACTCGTCAGCGAACCACCGGTCGCCACAATAGCCGTGTCACTGTCTTGCACCTGCATTGGTATCGTCGTGAACGCAGTGCGCACATTTTGCGCGACGGCACTGGGCGACCCAACTGCGCTGGCCAGGAAGAGCGACACGGTAGAATCATGTGTGGTCTGCTGTAAAAAAGGCAGATTCATCACGAGGAACGAATTGTGCGCGCTGGCTGGAAACTGCGTGAGGATGCCGACGACCTTGCCTTTGTACTGCGCATACTGAGTCGTCGTACGGTCAAGCGCGCGGAAGAGAATCGGATCGCCTACTTGCACGCTGTACGCATCCGCCAACTGCGTGGCCATCAACACACCGTTCGGTGTAGCTGCCATTTTCTGCATAGCCTGCGCGGTGGTCAAGTTCAAAAAATAGCTGTCGGGGAAGAATGATGCCTGCGCCAGCGTCGTTGGATCGATTCCGAACACGGGTTGGAGTGTGCTGCCAATGTACACCTGATCAGTCTTTATCGGCGTAACAGCGCGAACGCCGGCGATACGGGTAATCATCTTGCCCAGAGCAACGGTCGGCTGGACGCTGACCGCTGGCATAATCTGTACGTCGGCACCCAGCGCATTGCGTGCGTCCACCGCTTTTTGCGCATGGTAGGTGCGTGTGAAAATCGCCAGGCTCGTGCCAAACGAAACCGCGAGCGCGACAATCACGACTGCCGCCCCCACTTCCCGTGCGCGACGCACGATCTCACGCCCTGCCATATCGCCCAGGTCACCAAACGCAGCGTGCAAGAGTGTACGGATCGCGGTGCTGCTACGCCGGATGCCGCCGCCCATCACGCGCGCCAGAAGCAACGTTGCTCCAAGCCAGAGAAAAAGCGGCGCGAGGAAAATGAGAAAGCCGAACGACAACGTCTTCGCTTCGCCACCTCCGGCGTCCACTCCGCCACCCTGCCAGTTGACTACCAACAACAGCGTGGCGATCGCCAAACTTACCAGATCGAGGTACGCGCGAGTCCAGAACGCTGGCCTGGCGGCGCGCGTCAGTTCCTGCCTCTCCTGCGCGATTTCCTGATGCAGCGTTCTGCGAATCGGCAGGTAGGTCACGATCGTTGTCAGCGCGAGCCCGGCAACGAACGCATAGAACGCGGATAGGAGGAAATCGCCAACGTTGGCTTGCTGCCACAACGTGGGACCTAAGAGCAGCGCAGTCGTCGCCAAGCCGACCGCCAAACCGAGCAGCGTTCCGATGACGGAAGTGAATACGCTCGCCAGTCCATTGGCGACGAGAATCTGGCGCGGTGTTGCGCCACGCGCGCGCAGGAGACTGATCTCCTGCCGCTGTGGTCCCATTAGCAGATCGGTGGCGTACTTGGAGAGGTATGCTGCGAGGGCGACGCCAGGCATGCCCAGAAAAAGGAACAGGAGTTTTGCCCATAGCGCATCAGACTTGGCTTTGGTTAGCGCGTCGCCCAGACTGGTGGTCACGCGGATTTCGCCGGGGAACTGCGATGCAAGGTGCCGACCCATCACGTCCACCGCAAGACTCGCCTGTAGCGGATCATTCGGCAGCCGCGTGTGATCGATCTGCACATCTACTTCGCCCTGTATCGTCTGTGCAGCGACGGTTTTCCCATTAGCTGTGAGTGTGGGATGCGTCAGCGGCAGTACCAGAGTGGAGTTCCAGAGTGACGGCGTAATGAAGATGTTGTTCGGTATTGGATTGAATTCACCCCCGTGCGCTGGGTTGGTGGCGGCGAATAGATACGGTGCCTGACTCGTGTCCACGATGCCGATCACAGATAGCGGCACCGGCTGCGCCATTGGTGCAAAATCTACCATGATCGTATCGCCGATTCTGAGGCCGAGTGCGCCAAAGAGTTGCTGGCTTACCAGTGCTCCTTGAGGGTTGAACGAGCCAGCGTCAAGGCGTAGCGTATGGAGCGCACGGAAATACTCCGGTGTGACGATAAAGACTTTGCCCGCCGCGGTGCTCCTATCGCCCGCTGCATTTGACGCACCCGCAAAATCCACACTGAGGAGCGGTTGCGCTACGACGACGTCTGGCATCTGGTGCAGCGCGTCGAGGATTGGATTCAGGTCAGACGTGGTGAGTGTGGAATATATCTGCAGGTCCACTTTCACCGATTGCACCGCGGCCTGCGTCATCCGCCGGCTTGAGGCATCGACGAAGAACAGGATGCCTGCAAACAACCCGACCGCCAGCACAAGGCCGAACAGGTACGTGAACGTGCGGCGGGGGTTGCGCGTGATGTTTTGTAGAGCGTAGGCAAGGTAGACCATTGGTGTTCCTTACGATTCAATTCTTCCGTCGCGCAGGCGCACGATGCGATCGGCGCGCGTGGCGTCGTCGGGATCGTGCGTGACCATCACGAGCGCGGATTTATTTTCGCGATGAATCCGGACGAGCATCTCCATCACTTCGCGCGCTGTTGTACTATCCAGGTTGCCGGTCGGCTCATCCGCGAGCAGGACTGCGGGACGATTCGCAAGCGCCCGTGCGATCGCAACGCGCTGCTTCTGACCCCCAGACATTTCGCCTGGCAAATAATCGAGTTGATCTTCGAGTCCAACCGCGCTTAGCAGTGCGACCGCGCGTGCGACACGTTCCTTCGATGCCATACCGGCAAGCAGCATCGGCAGTTCAACGTTCTCTTGAGCGGTCAACACCGATGAGAGGTTGAATGATTGAAACACAAAACCGAGCATGCGGCGGCGTAGATCGGCGGCACGGTCAGCGGAGAGGTGTGCCAGATCGCTGCTGTCGATCATAACCCGACCTTTCGTCGGCACCGTCAGCCCGCCGAGCAGGTTGAGCAGCGTGCTTTTACCACATCCGCTTGGTCCAACGATCGCGACGAACTCGCCAGGCGCAATGCCAAGGTTTACACCGCGCAGCGCGTATATCGATGTGCCATTGATGCGGTACGCTTTTTCCAAATCGGTCGCCATTACAACCGGATCCGTCATTTCAGTTCCCCTCCACCAAGAACCCGCCGCGCAGGTGGACGATTCGCCCCGCCCGCGCGGCGACGCGTGCATTGTGTGTGACGACGACTAGCGTCGTGCCTTGTGTGCGGTGCAATTCTTCGAGCAGGTTCATTACCTGGTCAGCGGTCTCAGTGTCCAGTTCACCGGTCAGTTCATCGGCAAGGATCAGGTCAGGTTGATTGGCCAGTGCGATGGCGATGCCGACGCGCTGCGCCTCGCCGCCTGAAAGCTGGCTCGCCTTGTGGCTCAACCGCGTACCCAATCCCAGCCGCGTCAGCAGGTCGCTCGCGCGCGGGCGCGCCTCGCCCTGTGCGACACCTGCCCACTGCTGCGGCAGCGTCACGTTTTCGAGCGCAGTGAGGAAGGGCATCAAATTTCCCGTTTGAAAAATGACGCCGATGTGCCGGCGGCGAAAGGCGCTGCGCTGGGTTTCATCCAGCTTGCTGATATCGGTATTTCGGATCACGATTTGTCCAGCGGTCGGCGTATCCATCCCACTGATGAGGTTCAGCAGCGTGGTCTTGCCTGCGCCGGAGCGTCCGAGGATGGCGATGAACTCGCCTGGTTTCACGCGCAGGTTCGCACCACGCAGGACGACCGTCTCCAAGTCGTTCGTTTTGAAAATCTTGAATACGTCGCGCGTCATCAAGAGCGCACCATCGGTTTCGACCGGACGGTGGGTGGTTTCCAATGTGGCGAGCATGGTAAAGTCCTTGGGCTGCTGGATCGTTGGGTCACCTCAACTACGAAACTACTTAGTATTCCAGCAAATTACAGCCATTTAAAGCTATTAACGATACGATCGTAGATATCCGTGAGATCGCCGTAGATCGACGCAGGACCGGTCACTGTGATAATCGCGAGGTCGTTTGTCCCTCGCCGTGGCACGTAGACGCGCGCGGCAATGTAACTCAACGATTTTCCCGTGACTGGATTTTGCCCGGCGTGATAGCGATAGATGAGGCTCACGACAGCGCCGTACGGAATCTGCCTGGTCTTTAGCGCGAGCTGCTGATAGCCCGACACGGCCGTCTTGACATTCGCCTCATCCGTCGTCGCGAATGCCATCGCGGAAGTCCCGCTGCTGTTAACGACGACGATCTGTACACTGTGATCCTGGAGCGCGGACTTGACACTACCGGGTTTGTCGCCTGCGCCCATGGTCCAACCATCGATGAATAAAACCTGATAACGACTCTGTGTATCGCGATACACCACCATTTTTTCTTCGCCGCTCTGGCTGTTCGTGTTGTCAACCTGCGATGATGGAGGCAGCCCACCTGGATTGGTGATACTCGCTACCGAGGAACCGCCTGCCGCATTTTCACCACCAGGTTTCACACCTTCTGCTGCACCTGCTGCGCCTTCACTGCCGGCTTTGGCGCTTTCGGCCGCACCTGATGCACCCGCGGTACCGGGTTTCATGCCTTGGCTGGGCGCGCCTGCCGTCACGGCAGGGCGGCCGCACGCGGTGAGCGCGAGCAGAACGATCAGACCTAGTGCGGCAAGCACAAGGTGATTATTCAGTTTCATCGTCAACCTCCTTTGTTCTTCGCAGAGCATGTTTGTAACATTAGATATGTCATGACTGCATACCAAAGCAAGCATCACCACTCACGCAGCGGTAGCGCAAGATGAGCAACACCTGCGAGACAGCATCCAGCTAGCCAGGTTTACACATGAGGTCTATCGTGGGCTGTACCATTTCACCTCGTTCTCTGGCGGCAGGGAGTCCAATGTGGTCACGTTCCTGCTAGAGCACGCCGGGTGATTGGGCGTGCTCAAACGTAAACGCCAACCTAAACGCTTGTTCCCTCCGATGGCGCCCCTGACAGTTTCATGCAAACCCTGACTTGTGACTAATGATCTTAGGCACCTGGTATGAAGCCCCCATGAAGCGAACATAAAGGGATGGAACCCCGCTACTCTGCGCTCTTCTATGAGAACAATCGAGCAGGTGGTCTTTAAGACGAGAGGAGCGGCATTACGCCACTCCTCTCACTCAGCGCCTAGAAGTTGCCATCCAAGTTGCTTCCGCCCTGCTGCTCAAGCTGTTGACCAGGTCCAGCTTGAATTGCGTCCAGGTCTGTGCCATTTTTCTCGACCACCTCGCCGGCTGTGGGTGCTTCGATCGTCTCACCGGCTGCCTGCGTTTCGATGGATTCTGTGTTCGTCACGACATTCTGGGTCGCTGCGGGTGGCGTCTGCGCCTGTGCAAAAGCGGAAGATGCCTGCGTGCCCACCACGCTAAGTGCAAGCATGCTGACTGCGGCAAGCGCTCCAACTGATTTGAGGTTAAGCTTTTTCATCGTATAACATCCTATTGTTTTGAATGCAAACCCGCCTGATTGCGAGTTCGATGACCATCAGCTTAAGCGCTCGGCGTGAAGCGCCTATGAAGCGCATGTGAAGGATTCTTCAGGCGCGCGGGGGATGAAGGCATCATCTTCGGATCTATAGTTACGCAGAGCATCGAGTGCAGAATGAAGATACCTTGGTAAAGGATCTTGCACGAGAGCCTTTCGCCGAGTTGGTCCAGACGTGGCAGAGTCGAGATGCCACTTTGCTTCATTGCCTTCGGAGCCGACTTGCCGTGCACCATGGATGATGGTGCCATCATCAGGTGGCCTGATAAACCTGTAGAGGTGGTAGGTCCACATGCGGCAAAATCACCCAAAGCGTGTCGAAGACTGGATGCTGGATTACCATGACTGTTCACAGCCGTGTCCAGTCGTGGGTGTGCGGGGACACGCTACGTTCCATGATGGTCTACTCCCAGGTCAGGTTGACATCCGGTGGATTGATTGGGAAGCCAATGCCGTTTTGGTTGTACGCTAGTAGACGCATATAGATGTTAAGCGTAGTTTTACGTTCATGGCTACAGTACGCAAGCAGGTCCGCGCTGCGTAGCGTCAGATTTGGTTGCTGGTGTAACACCCGGTACTTGTGTGGGGTGTTATGCATTGTAATCGGTGGGAATCCGTGATCCACTGTGCTTAAGACGTGGTCACCAACCATCCTGGTCGCTAGACGCGTCGGCGGACACGGTCGATTGCCTGGCGGGCAACCTGTGCTGTGCGCTGATGGAGGTGGTCTTCTTCAATGGCTACCTGCTTCACCGCT
>JAJYKL010000013.1 GCA_021788625.1 Chloroflexota bacterium | reverse complement strand
TAACGTGATAAGTCCTATATCGGGACCGGTATAGCGCTGGCGAAGCTCGAGAAATAACTGCTCTGTTTCACTTAGTTGCGCCGCCTGTCGTTCCAGTCGATTGGCCAGGTTGTTAATTGCCTGGTTTAGCACCTGTGGCTCGTCGACAGCTTTAATGAAGAGAGCTTTGAACAACTTCCGTATCTGGTCCACCTCGGTCTCACTGGTGGGTAATCGAGCGTGGGTAATGTGATTGCTTACTTCACTACCGACAAAACCGGCAATCTCGGGGTAGCGTTGTAATGCCTCGGCCAGTTCGGAGCAGGGTCGAACACCTATCAATGCATTAAGCGAATCGAGAGCAATAGCGATTTCTGGCTTGTGATTGTCGTCAGGATAGTGCTCCGGATCCTTGGCGTGGAGCCGCTCAGCCTGCATCTTATTCGGGTGAGCCTGGATTGATAGAACCTCTCCAGCGCTCAGGACTTTGAGAAGAAATGGCAGACGGCCGCCAAACCGCTCCGAGACATACGTTCCCAACAGATCTTGCGGGTGTGCGGCGATCCATTGATCGAGTGCGACCTCATCGTCATCTACAAGTAGAAATGATGGAGCCTTGGGGTGAGCACCCATCCATAATTCGGCGTATGGGACACCCGCTACTGGGTCGAATCCCAGCAAGGATGGGATATATGCTTCGCTGCCTTGGGTACCCCAGTCGTAGTGTTGCATCGGGTTATGCATCCGATATGGGCTAGCACTCACCGGCCGGGATGTGTCTCCGATGGATTGGTTGCCGCTGATCATAGATGTTGGCATTTTATCGTGAGCCCGTTTCATCACGCCTTTTGCCAGATCACAGATAATGGAGTAAGTCCATATTGTTCGATCTGGGTGCCTTTTATGGTTATTACATCAAGCATACGCTTTCGTAACGGTGCATCTCCAGGTGCTCGTTACCTGTCAGGTCGTGTTACTTTCGACGAGGCGTTCCGCGAAGGTCGCTTGTGTGCGCGGTATTGGTCGCCCTCGGGGCAAATCTGGCCAGAGATGCATCTCGCGAACCAGCACTGGAGGCTTGACCAACCTGCCGATACCTTTGTTTTGGCTATGGAAGGCCAGCAGCTTGAAGGCGGTTACCAGTGGCTCGACGCACACATCACCCCAGACACGTCCATCTATAAGGCCAACGGTAGATCAGTCGTGCATGGGGAAATCACTTTGCTGCATCCGGATGCACAGGTGCAGGTGAAGATCCATACACGGTTGGATGGCAGCTCTTTTCTCGTCCGCTGGCTGGAGATAACAAACCAGTCGACCCAGGTGGCGGGTATCACATCCATCGCACCTTTCAGTGGTTTGCTGTGGGCTCACGGTGTAGACGAGCACCTGCCGGGACCGGACGATCAGCCATTTGCATTGGCTTACACGCATCAGTTTACATGGGGCCATGAGGGTGATTTTTGGGATGAGCCGCTCCCGGCTGGTGTGAAAACCGTCGACGGCGGAAAACTGGGGCGCAGTGGCTGGGGGCGTCCGGCATTCTGGGCAATCGACCGCTGTAATGGGCAGACTTTCGTGTGTGAGCTGGCATGGGGTGGAAACTATTCCTTTTCACTCGACTGTCGGCTCAGACAGGAATACACGCCTCAGATGAACCGATTGATGCGTGCTGCCGAACTTTACTTTCGCATGGGTTTAGCGGGTTATGATGCGGTGCTGCGCACCCTCAGCCCTGGTGAGTCGATCGTTACACCTGCCGTGCACTTGGGTTTCTTCCAGGCAGACACCGATACGATCGTACAGGCCACTCATACGCATGTGCGCCAGGTGGTCATGCCTGGTCGCAACACCGATATAGAGGCGAACCACCGCGGTTACCTGTGTGATCGCGAAAACGAACCTGATTTGAAACGCGATGAAGAGGTAGCCCGTTCCATCGGCGCTGAGATGTATGTGGTCGATGCTGGATGGTATGGGAATGAGCCTAACGTGTGGTGGAAGAATGTTGGTGACTGGCACGCTGGTGCCTGGTTACCTAACGGTTTGGAACCTCTCGCTGAGTATGCGCATGAATTGGGCATGAAGTTTGGCCTGTGGGTGGAGGTGGAGGCAGCCGGTGAGAGCAGCACACTTAAGCAGGAACATCCCAATTGGCTCTTCTGCCGCGATGGCATCGCAATCGCGGGTGGGCGTGCACTGGATTTGACCAAACCGGATGTCGCCAAGTGGGTCGAGTCGGAAATTGAGCGCATCATCCTCCAGTATAAGTTGGACATGTTTCGCATCGATCACAACCACACCCTCTCCCCCTCGGGCAACCGGCAGGTAACAGGAATGACG
The DNA here is from genome assembly GCA_021788625.1 of Chloroflexota bacterium. Lineage (GTDB taxonomy): Bacteria > Chloroflexota > Anaerolineae > J036 > Brachytrichaceae > CAIXPS01. The sequence continues at coordinate 58,788 of JAJYKL010000013.1, read as the reverse complement.
GAGGATTTAACGTGGCGCTATTACGAGGCGCTATATGCGATTTTTGATCGTCTGCGAGCTCGCTTCCCCGGTGTGGTATTCCAAAACTGCGCGGGTGGTGGCGGCCGGCTGGACTGGGGCACACTACATCGCTTTGATAACACGGAACTGAGTGACTGGATGCGTCTGCCACGCGGGTTAAAGATCTTGAATGGTGTTTCGATGTCGTTGCCTCCTGAAGTGTTGCTTCGCACATTCGGAACTGAAGTGGGTGGTCTGGACCTGGACGCTGATGTGGACACCCAGATGCGTCTGGTGTGTCTTAGTCTGCCGATCTTCCGTGGAATCGCACCGGATATGGACGAGCTGTCTGCTTTCCTTCAGGAGCGCATTACACATCATTTGAACCTTTACCGTGATTTCATCCGTCCGGTAATGATGGAAGGTCGTGTCTTCCATCACACAGCGTTTCTGAAGCACACGGAAGCTTCACCCTGGTGTGTCCTGGAATATGCGATTCCCGATGGCGTACGCGCCGTGGCTGCGGTGTTCCGTACAGGTGAGACGAGCGATCCGGTCTACCATCTCGTCCCGCGTGGACTCGATGCAGGTCTCAAGTATAAGGTGTCACTTGATAACACCTCACAGCAGTTGATACAGTCTGGTGCCATTCTGATGGAAAGCGGATTACCCATACGTCTGGCACAAAATATGACCTCAGAGTTGGTTTTCTTTGAAGCCATAAACAGTCCAAAATACGACGAAAGCTAAATCGCGAGGTACGATGTCCAGTAACCTTTTTCACGAACCATACCGCCCTCAATTCCACTTTACGGCACGTGTGAATTGGCTTAACGACCCCAATGGCCTGGTGTACTACAAAGGTGAGTATCACCTGTTCTACCAATACAACCCCAATATCGCCCCTTCGGGGTCCGATGGCGACTATAAAATCTGGGGGCACGCCATCAGCCCGGACCTGGTGCATTGGGAAATTCAACCACATGCCATCCTGCCTGATCAGCTTGGATCCATCTGGTCTGGCTCGGCCGTGGTGGACGGTGAAAATACGTCCGGCTTCCAGATCGGAACCGAGAAACCCATCGTAGCTATTTACACGGCTGCAGGTGGCACAACTATTGAGTCTCAGGGGCAATTATTCACTCAATGTATCGCGTACAGTCTTGACCGTGGTCGCACCTGGACCAAATATCCCGGCAATCCGGTCCTGGGGAATGTGGCAGGCCAGAACCGCGATCCCAAGGTGGTGTGGAATGCACCACGGCATGAATGGGTCATGGCTTTGTATTTGCATGACCATGTCTACGGCTTCTTTGCGTCATCGAATCTGAAGGAATGGACATACCTGCATGACCTTGAAATGCCTGGTAGCTCCGAGTGCCCCGATTTCTTCCCAATGCGTGTGCAAAATGATCCCACAGCGTCAGGTACTGGGCAGGAGTACTGGGTGTTCACCGGAGCGAACGGACGTTACCTGGTCGGTACCTTCGACGGCACGCGCTTTACTCCAGAGGAAGGTCCACTGCAGGTCGACTACGGAGCGAACTATTATGCCGTGCAAACTTTTAGCGACGCACCCGGTGCACGGCGTATTCAGATCGCCTGGATGGCTGGCGGTCGATATCCTGGCATGCCATTTAACCAACAAATGTCGTTCCCGTGTGAGATGGCCTTACGCCAGACTGACCAAGGGTTGCGGTTGGTTCGCCAGCCGGTACCAGAGATTGCCACCCTGTATTCTCGGAAGCACACCTGGCAGAACCTCACTATGCAACCTGGGGAAAATCCCCTCGCTGGGATAGAGAGTGAGCTGGTTGACCTACAAGCGGAGATCGAGGTTGGTGAGCTGGATGTGTTCAACTTCATCCTGCATGGCCAGACGATGAGTTATTCAGTTGCCGAAAAGCTGATCACGGTAATAGATCGCTCTTGCGAAGCGAAACCGGAAAATCGGCGTATAAAAATTCGATTACTACTGGACCGCACTTCATTGGAAGTGTTCGTGAATGATGGGCAGGTCTCCTTAACCTCATGCTACGTACCAGACCCGTCTGATCGAAGCCTGACTTTCCATGCCTCGAGTAATGTAAAGGTGTTGGCGATGACACTCTTTGAGCTCCGCTCCGCCTGGATTTGAAGCTAAAGGCAGGCGGTGGCACACTGACGGCCAGCCCTGTAAAGAACCAAAAAACAATTGTGAACTTCGAAACCACCAACGGGAGGATGAACGATGCAGAAAATCGACCTGAACGGGACCTGGCATGCTGCGCAGGTGAACGCTGGCGGAAAACAGACCAACAGGGTGAAGGCAACTGTGCCTGGGTGTATCCACACCGACCTGCAAGCTGCCGGCAAAATTCCCGATCCGTATTATCGTGACAATGAGCAAAAACTGCAGTGGATTGGTGAAGCGGATTGGCAGTACTCCCGGACGTTCCGGGTTCCAGCCAGTCTGCTGCAGCACGAGCATGTATTTCTGCGCTGCGATGGCCTGGATACACTGGCTACCTTACTCTTGAACGGAACGGAAGTAGGCCGAACCGACAATATGTTCCGCATATGGGAGTTTGACGTCAAACAGCTATTGCACCCAGGGCAAAACAGTATTGACATTACCTTTGAGTCAACCGTGCCGTATATCCGCCGAAAACAGGCTGAATTCGCAATGCCCGGTTGGCAGGCGCCGCACGAGATCGCAGGACGCGCTTATGTTCGTAAAGAGCCTTGCAATTATGGTTGGGACTGGGGACCTGTATTGATCACCTGTGGTATCTGGCGAAGCATTGAGCTGGTTGCCTTCGATACCGCGCGCTTGACGGGGGTGGGAGTCGAGCAAGACCATAGCACGCCAGGCCAAGTCATCCTGACTATTAGACCCGAACTGGAGACAACGCGCGCGTTGTCGATGCAGGTGCACGTAAGCGTATCCCATTTAGGAGCAGTTGTCGGCGAAATCCACATGCCTGCATCGGAAGTGGCAAAAATAAGCATCCCCGACCCACAACTATGGTGGCCAAATAACCTGGGTGACCAACCGCTATACGATGTTTCGATAGAACTACTTAGCTCTGACAATAAGGTGCTCGATAGCACCATGCGACGGATTGGTTTGCGGACTTTGGTCCTGGATCGCCATCCAGATGAATGGGGCGAGTCGTTTCAGTTTGTAGTGAATGGTGTACCGTTCTTCGCCAAAGGTGGTGATTGGATCCCGCCTGATACATTTGTTAACGCCGTTTCCGATGCTCAGTATCGCGATTTACTCGTCAGCGTGCGCGATGCGAATATGAATATGCTTCGCGTGTGGGGTGGGGGCATCTATGAACAGGACGTTTTTTATAACCTGTGTGATGAACTCGGCATTTGTGTCTGGCAAGATTTCATGTTTGCCTGTTCAGCATATCCCACTTTCGATGCAGATTTCCTGCAGAATGTGCGCGCCGAGGCTCAAGATACAGTATACCGGTTACGTCACCACGCCAGTATTGCATTGTGGTGTGGCAACAATGAGTTGGAACAGGGATTGGTCGGTCCCAAATGGACTGATCACACCATGAGCTGGGATGACTATAGCAAGTTGTTCGACAGACTGTTGCCTGAAGTGACCCATGAACTGGATCCACAGCGTAGTTATTGGCCTTCCAGTCCCCATACACCACATGGCGACCGCTCCGACTTTAATAATCCCACCATGGGCGATGCGCACCTGTGGGACGTATGGCATGGGCGCAAGCCTTTCGAGTGGTACCGAACCTGTAAACACCGCTTCAATAGTGAATTCGGTTTCCAGTCGTTCCCTGAGCCACGCACGGTGTTTGGCTACACTAGCGCTCAGGATCGCAATATCACCTCCTACATCATGGAGCAGCATCAACGTAGCGGTATTGGCAACGCTGTCATCATTCAATATATGCTGGATTGGTTCCGCTTGCCAACCTCTTTCGAAATGACCTTGCAACTGAGTCAGGTATTACAGGGAATGGCGATCAAGTATGCTGTGGAACATTGGCGCCGGGAGATGCCACGTGGCATGGGTACGCTTTACTGGCAGATCGACGATTGCTGGCCTGTTGCCAGCTGGTCATCCATCGACTCCCTTCACCATTGGAAAGCGCTTCACTACATGGCGCGCTCCTTCTACGCCCCCATCCTGATCTCAGCCGTCGAAGATGCTCAAACCGGGAAAGTAACAATATACCTGTCCAATGACATGCGCCAACTGACTGGAGGTGACATGGCGTGGTGGTTGACAAATGTTCAGGGTGACGTACTGGCGCGCGGAAGGAAGAACGCAGGTGTCGATCCCCTAAAGAGCACGCAGGTGGAGTGCGTTGAGCTCGGGAAGTATCTTCGCCAATACGGACCTCGCCAACTATTATTCTGGGTCGAGTACTCGGTGAAGGGAAAGCGCGTCTCCAGCAACTTTGCTACGTTTGCTCGGCCAAAACATCTGGACCTGGTTGATCCAGGCATCAACGTGGTGGTTACACGTCAAAAGGATGGAGCGTTCGGGGTAGTGCTCACTGCTCAAAGCCCCGCCTTATGGACCTGGCTCGATATTGCAGGGCTAGACGCCACCTATTCCGACAACTACGTACATCTGTTCCCAGGTCGTCCCACCACAATATCTGTCCAGCCAGCACAGACTGTAACAGAGAGCAAGCTGGTCAGAGCTTTAAGAGTACATAGTCTGATCGACACGTACCAATCATGAACCTGCATGTGGAGAAACCTGTGATGCCCGTGACCGAACCTGCCCGTACTAGACGGGAAAACAGCATACATGCCTTCAGACCTCCCACCTGGCCTGGACCATGCATACTTGGTCCGCTGGTCGTGTCATGCCGCGTCAAGCGCGGTTGCGTATCACATGACATAGTCGTGGGCATCACATACCCCTTGCGACTTATAAGCCACCCATGCCATCGCAGGCACGAGTCTACTAAAAACAATTGCGGATCGCAAATCAAAACTGTTGCTCAAAGCAACACTTATAGTTATCAGTATAAAGCAGTAATCTCATAGATATCAACCAGAGTTAACTTAGATATACATGAGTGTTTGGAATGACAACCTCCGCCAGCACTGATGACTCACGAGCGCAACTGCGCGAGTGGATGAAAAGGCATCATCTAAATCAAAGCCGCCTGGCACAATTGGCAGGCTTGAACCGAAGTATCATTTTTCGGTTCCTTGACAAGAAACAACCGCTCAGTCAGGAATCTGCGGGCAAGCTATATCACGTCATTACTACCAACGCCGATGTGATCGAACGCACCGAATGGATCATGCGCCTGGGCCTCGATGAGGTGGCGGAATCGTTGGGTTTTCTCCCGGTCGATAACTACGTTGGGAATCCAGTCGATCGAGAGCCGAAACCAAATCAGTTGCAGGAAGGTTTCAGCCTGATACACCAGAGCGTTCAAGCAGGGAGAGACTTGCATTCTGCCATAAGATATCTCGAACGAGCCGAGAATGCATTCGGTTGCACGTCCAATATGGCAGCCATTGCGGCAACGAAACAGGCATCCTGTCGGATCGAACTGGGTGATTACGAGGCGGTCAGTCGCGATATTGTGCGCATCGATCAAACTTATAACGGCGTGATGGATGTACGCACGCGGATGCGCTTTGATCTGATTCAGGCTCAGCTGGAATACGTATGCAATAACTACGCACATGCCATCAGTTTGTTCGCTCGTCTGTTACGCAAAACGCTGGATTATGATGTTCAACTTTCCGCCAATCACTTCGCAGGTTTATGCTTCTCCGGTCTGGCTGAAACAACCAAAGAGATGCCTGCCGCAATACGATACTTCGACATGGCAGAACGTTACCTGCTCACCTCTCTGCGTGGGCGATTGATGCATAATCCTGATCACGAACAACTGGCTTACGATCATATACGCCTTTCACAGGTCTATCGTCGAATGGGCAAGCATCGAGAAGCCCAATACCATTTAACCCAGGCACTTGGCTTATGTTCTAGTGAGGAACCCCGCTTATACATCGAGCTGGAAAATGCCACCGTGGCCTTGGCTGATGGAAGACCAAAGACTGCACGCGGCAGGGCTGAATACTGCCTGGAGCGATGGTCTGCATTGTGGGAACCTTATGGATACCCACTAGGCATGGCCTACGCTTTGGCAATCATGGCGCAGGCACACACTGGTGCTCGATGTAAACGTATGGCACTTGCTGAAAGTATTGCGGCTGCAGTCCTGGCGCCACCAGACAGCCATTATGCTGGTGAAAAACTTGCTTATCTACCGGGTCACATTGCTCGACGTCTACAGGAAGAGGCAGGTGAGCGTACGTACAAACATTACCTGTCCACTCTCCATGAAGAAGTAGCCAATCATAGCGGAATCTTCACCAACCTGGTACGTGTGGTACCAGATAGAACACAGGTTGCATTACGTTTACTAGACAGCTTGTAAATGCCAAGAAACATCACTGGTGAATGTTTGTATCAGTAAAATCCAACCCATACCGTGAGGTGAGGAAATTAACAGATGCGCCAATGCTTCTCAACCCCTGTTGATTGGCCAACATTCACTGAATACTCAACCGGAGTCTGTTGTCGGCAGAATACTTCCCCAATATAACGGCTGTGAGAATAGGACATCGCGTTTATTCGCCAGCTATACAAGGAGTTTATGAAGATGAATATCAACCTTATTGAATTCCGAAAGAAAGTTCTCGGATGCTGGATGGGCAAAAACATTGGCGGCACACTTGGGGCGCCATTCGAATGGCGGCGTCAGATCAACCATGTCTCCTTTTATGCACAAGATTTAGGCGGCGAGCCGCTCCCTAATGATGACCTCGATATTCAGCTGCTCTGGCTTGTGGCACTGGAGGAGCGCGGGTTGGACCTCGATGCACATACCCTGAGTGAGTATTGGGTTACATACGTCACGCCACATTGGAGTGAGTACGGTACAGCCAAGATCAATATGCGAGCCGGGTTGCCACCTCCTCTCAGTGGCACTTTTGGCAACGACTATAAGGATAGTTGCGGCGCATTTATTCGGTCTGAAATCTGGGCATGCATTGCTCCTGGCGCTCCTCAGATTGCGGCCCGCTATGCCTATGAGGATGCGATTCTTGACCATGGCGATGGCGAGGGCACTTACGCTGAGGTATTCGTCGCAGCGCTGGAGAGTGCTGCGTTTGTCCATCCGGATATCCACCAGTTGATCACTATAGCCCTGACCTATATCCCTCCCGAGTGTGGGGTGGCAAAGGCCGTGCAATGTGTCATTGATGCATATCGATTGGGTAAAAGCTGGCTGGAGGCACGCGACGCAGTGTTAGCCGGGTATCGGGGCAGTTCGTTCTTTTTGCTACCCGAAGCTACCTCGCCTGATGATACGGCTAAAGGCTTTGCAGAGGGCAAACAGGGATGGGATGTACCCAGCAACATCGGTATGCTGCTGATCGGTTTGCTCTATGGTGAAGGTGACTTTGCCAGGTCGCTCACAACAGCGGTCAATTGTGGTGAAGATACCGACTGCACCGGTGCTACAGCAGGATCCATCTTCGGCATTCTACACGGCATCGATGCCATACCACCACAATGGATTACACCAATCGGGCGCACGATTAAGACTGCCTGCCTGAACCTGGGTGAGCTAGGTGGGTTTGGCAGCCAACTACCTGCTGATGTCGATGTGTTGACGGATCGTACCGTTGCCATCGCACAACGGATGAGTTTACGCCACCCGAAGGCATCTGGTTCTCGCTTGCGCGCCACGATGCCCATGCTCAGTGAAGCGCCTACCGAGTTGAGCGATTTGAAACCGGAGCTGCTAAATGGTGACAAGGTGCGCGAGGCACTTTTCGCTAATATGGGTAGGCCTGTTTTCCGTTTCCAGGACTTTACGGTGGGGGTGGACTACGGCGCAGCAGGTCCTCTCATCTGTGATGGTCAGCCCACCACGGTCAAATTGCATATTCATAACCACTACAAAATACAGGCGAATCTCAACTTGCACTGGTATCTGCCCGAAGGATGGAAGGTAAGTCCCGCGGCAGATGGCGCGTTATTGTCGCTGCCCGGTCAGCTGGGTAAACCACTCGACGTGACATTCCGTTTGGAGGCGCCTGCTGTGCGCTCACCCATGAATCGCGCCGTTGTCGAGCTCACCATCGCAGGCCGGCCTACCGTGATGCTGGTGCCCATTACACTTCTGAATGGAAATCTGATGTAATATGCGTGAAACCAATAAACTTCCGCATTGGCGCGGATTTAATCTTCTGGATTTCTTCACCATGCATTCAGTGGGTGATGTACAAGAGGATGACTACCGCTGGATGGCAGACTGGGGTTTCGATTTTGTGCGCCTGCCGATGTGCTACACCCTCTGGATCGATGGCAATGACCCGAGACGGTTTTACGAACCAATGTTGAAAAAGGTGGACCGAGCCGTCGAACTGGGCCTCCGATACGGAATGCACACCTGCTTGAATTTCCACCGCGCACCGGGTTATTCCGTCAATCGAGAGCGTAACGAACCTTACAACTTGTGGAAAGATAACCAGGCATTGGACGATTTTTGTCTACATTGGACCACGTTTGCTCGCCGTTATGCGGGAATACCAGCAGATAAACTCAGCTTTAACCTGGTCAATGAGCCTGCTGCCCCCGATACGGTGGTCATGACGAGAGAAGATCACTCACGAGTCATGCGTACGGCGGTAGCCGCCATTCGCTCCATAGATCCGCAGCGAATGATCATACTAGATGGGCTTAGCTGGGCGAACTGGCCAATGCCGGAATTAACGGACCTGGGTGTTTCGCAGAGTTGCCGTGCCTATCTGCCGATGGGCATCAGTCATTATGGCGCTTCGTGGGTGAAAGGTGAAACATATCCGTTTCCCCAATGGCCAGGTGGATGGAACAACGACGGTCAAGCCTGGAATCGCAGCACGCTGGAAGCTCATTACGCCAGATGGACGGATCTGGTCGCTCAAGGCACAGGTGTGCATTGTGGTGAAGGTGGCGCTTTCATACATACACCGCATGACATCGTCCTGCATTGGCTTAGCGATGTGTTGGATATCCTGACAATGCACAACATCGGCTACGCGCTGTGGAACCTGCGCGGTGCATTCGGTATTCTCGACAGTCAGCGTCCGGACGTATCGTATGAAGACTGGCATGGTCATAAGCTTGACCGGGCTCTGCTCAACCTCTTGCAGGCACACTGAGCAAGTAGATTTACATGGCACCGCTTTTCGGGGATTTAGCATCCGTTTGAGGAGGATACCTATGATCAATACGATGGCAGTGCCATCCGGTCCGTTCCAACCAACCTGGGATTCACTGAAGCAATTCAAGGTACCGCAGTGGTATCAGGATGGCAAGTTTGGCATTTTTATTCACTGGGGACTGTACTCTGTGCCGGCTTATGGCAACGAATGGTACCCGCGCAACATGTATCGGGAGGACACGGCTGAATTTCGACACCACCTCAGTACCTACGGATCACAGAAACAGTTCGGTTATAAGGACTTCATTCCACGTTTCACGGCAGCTCAATTTGATCCAGACCAGTGGGCAGATATCTTTCATCGGGCTGGTGCGCACTTCGTGGTGCCTGTAGCGGAGCACCACGACGGATTTGCCATGTATGACACGCGTTTTTCCGACTGGTGCGCCGCCAAGATGGGTCCGCGTCGCGATCTGATCGGCAGCCTGGCAGAATCGGTCCGACGTCAAGGTATGGTTTTTGGCGTGTCGTACCATCGCGCCGAACACTGGTGGTTTATGAATGGCGGCACAACTTTCGACTCGGACGTGCGGGATGGTCGCTATTCAGCCTTCTATGGCCCTGCTGCGCCAGACGGCTCCCAACCGGATGAGGCGTACCTGGAGAACTGGCTTGCCCGCCTGTATGAGATCATTGATAAATATCATCCGCAGTTATTCTGGTTCGATTGGTGGATCGAGCAGCCTGTCTTTGAGCCATACCTGCGACGCTTTGCATCCTATTTCTATAACCGCGGTGTGCAGTGGGGACAGGGTGTAGCCATCAATTACAAGAATAAGTCTTTCCCCGAACAGGCAGCCATACTTGACCTGGAGCGCGGGCAGCTCTCCGACATCCGAGAGTTATTCTGGCAAAACGATACCTCCATTTCAAAGAACTCGTGGGGATACGTTGAAAAGCAAGAATATAAGACGGCTGAGTCAATCATCTGCGACCTGGTGGATATCGTAAGCAAGAACGGTGCACTCCTTTTGAATATCGGCCCACGGCCCGACGGTACAATCCCTGAAACTGAGGAACAGATACTGCTGGATGTAGGGCACTGGCTGGACGTGAATGGCGAGGCAATTTATGGCACTCGCACATGGAAGATTTATGGCGAGGGACCCACACAGGTGGAGAGTGGCATGTTCACAGATACTAAACGGGCCTCATTCACTGAGCGCGACATGCGATTTACTGTAAACGGCGACACTCTTTATGTTACCGTACTAGCATGGCCGCATGGACCAATCACTATCCAGTCACTCAGCACGAATATGCGCCTCTATACAAGTGAGATAGGTGACGTGCAATTGATTGGCGCACCTGCTGGGGTACGATGGTCCCGCGATGCGGCCGGTCTGCACGTGCAATTCCCAGCGCAGAAACCGAGTAACTATGCGTATGTACTCAAAATCACACCTATGCGCTAATGTACATGACCTGCATCGACAACCATTAACCTTATTTACAGGGGCTTGCAACCGCGAAGTTATTGGTAAGCTTGCTTTATAGGCGTGGTCGCGACTTTAGGAAAGGTCAGTGTTGGCAGTTTGCAGGTAACACCTGCACCCTTAAGCTATTTGGAAGCCTTCAAGATGCAGGTCAGATGAAGCTCATGCGGCCTCTGGGCTCAGAGGTTTCGATATCAAGCTTTTATTTGTCCCAACGTCGGTCGGGTTGCCAGAAGGCTAGCTTGGGTGTATTCCACTCATCAGTAGGCTCGAACAAACCAGGGAAACGTAAATTGGACTTGATGCCTTCCAGGTTCAGGTCCAAGCCCAGGCCAGGTGTTTCGGGCACAGCCACATAACCACCCTCAATATAGTGCTTGGGTAGACCAGTTACCAGATTATCCCAGAAGGGCAAGTCAAGACCGTGGTGTTCCAATGCGACAAAGCTGGGTAGGGCTGCCGCGAGGTGCAAGTTCGCCATGAATGCGATTGGCGAGCCGGCGAAGTGTAGAGCGGTTGGGATTCCATAGCGTTCCGCATAGTCAGCGATATGCTTGGTCTCGGTCATTCCGCCAGAAGTCAAGATGTCGGGATGAATGATGTCTACGGCGCGGTTCTCGATGAACGGGCGAAAGCCTTCCCACAGGTACCACTCTTCACCAGCGGCTGTAGGCACCAGTAGCGCATCTGTCACCTGCTTGTGGGCATCGACATCCCACCACAATGCAGGATCTTCAATCCACGACAGGCCATATGGCTCCAATGCCTTGCCCAGGCGGATGACTTCTTTTACAGTCATCATACCGTGGCCAAAGTGATCGATGCATAACGATGTTTCCCAGCCAACCGCCTGCCTGACAGCCGCGACTATTTCCGCCATGCGAGCATAACCTTTCTCCGTCACCTGCACAACGGGGCCAGTGCCAGGTGCGCGCCACTGGCGTGTCATGGTGTGCTCGAATTGTGTGGATCGCCCGATGGTGGTGCCTTCCACGCCTTCCAGAACGTGCAGCCCCACATCAAACTTTATAAATGTCAATCCCAGTGCTTTACGAGCGAGTACATGCTCCGCATACGCCTCTGGAGTCGGTGTGGCAGGTTGCGGTGTGTCGGCGTACAGGCGTACCTTCTGGCGGTACTGACCTCCGAGCATCTGGTAGCATGGCACACCATAGACTTTACCGATCAGGTCCATAAGGGCGATTTCAATTCCCGAGACGCCACCGCCTTCACGGCCCCAATTACCAAAGCGCTTGATCGAATGAAAGATCATGTCCACATTGCAGGGATTCTGCCCAAGCAACATGCTCTTGAATTGCAAAGCATTTTCCTTGTGCCCGGCGTCACGCACTTCGCCGATCCCATATACATCCTGATTGGTGTCGATGCGGATAATCGGATAATCGTAGTTGCTGCTAACCACTGCTACTCGCAGGTCCGTAATCCTCAAATCGGACGGTCGCGAGTAGGTGTTGACCTTGTCGGTAATACGTTCGACGGATTCTTTAGTTTGCTTTTCGCTCATGGTTTGCTCCTATAAAGGTGATAGATCAAGCATCTTCGAGGGGGCTGGCATCCCTGGACCTTATATCACTTCGGCATGTTGCGGCATATTGGCCAGCGTGCGCTCGTACACCTGGTAGTGTTCTCCCTCGCTTTCGTCAGGATCCACATATTTCAACCACATGCCCTCTTCCGGATGGCTGCCCGCAAGCCGGCGCCGGCTTTCCCAGATGTTGCCCATCTTGTCATGCCATTTCACCTCGCCCATTTGCAGCAGGATGTACTCTCCGGGGTACTTTGACACAATTTCCTGCATATGATCGCGATAGTACAAGCCCTGCTCGGCAGTAGTCCTGCGCCAGCTCACCACAATGTGCTTCGGGTCGGTGATCTTGGAAAAGAACTTACCGACTGGCGCCTGCACCTCAGCGGACCAATCAATGCGATTCAGATCGACTGTGCCGAAGCCGCCCTCGGCGGCGCATAACAAGGCGTTACGATCGCGGTGGAAAGGCTCCGTGAGCCAGTCGGATTGTGGATCGTGGCCCATAAGGTGTGCGCCCACTGCGTCGGTGGCGATTACGTGATCGCCAGCAACCAGCGTATTACATACCAGTGGGTTCTCGCCTTTGCCCCATTCCTCACCGGCCTGGCAAACCAGACCATCGATGATATTTAAAGCCGGATCATAGATTCTACCCAGGTCTGCCAGCATATAGGGCATCCGCACCAGGTGGTGATAGTAGGGGCGCGGACGCCCTTCAGGCTGCAGCTTCATCAATCCGAACAGGTTCTTCAGGCACAAAGTGATGCCCATGAAGGCGTGATTCTTCAGTTTTTGAACCGAGATCATCTCATCCGCTTCAATGGAAGAGCGGGGCAGGGGGTATTTGTCGAACATGAGCCCACCACCCGGCACTTCGGCCCACTCGACTGGATCGCTGTGCCCGTTGATGAATGGTACATCGAATTCCTGGAGTACCGGCATGATCGTCACATCACGTAAATCATCCGGCTTACCCGACACGCCTACATCCGTCACGAAGAGCTCTGCTTTCGTGCGCTCACGTAATAGTCGTAGCGTTGCGCGCGCAACGGTGTCACTGACCAGTTGTTGACGTTGACCCAGGTGGTAGATCACCTTATCAGGTTGCCAGTCCTGGTTAAACTTTATGGCGATGCGCCTGGCCTTGCCCAGTCGCTCCCATGACTTTACCAAAGGGTCTGTAGCGCGCTTCAGGGCAGCATACACTTCGTCGTCGGCCGAGCGATAGTCGCAACTCACTGCACGAACACGGAAATCTGATTGCACTGTTAGCTCCTCTTGGGGATAATGCGAATGGTTTAAGCGCCAACACTCATTTTGCGAAGACGGGCGTCTCCTGCATCTGTTTGATGGTTTTCAGGGTGTGTTCGTATACCTCAATGTGTTCGTTCTCATCTTCTTCGGGGTCAACATATTTGAACCACATAGCCTGCTCTGGATGTGCTCCAGATAAAACGCGGCGACTGCGATCCAGCACACCACTCCGGTCATGCCACTTTACCTCGCCCATTTGCAGCAGAATGTACTCGCCTGCATACTTGCTCACCATCTCTTTCCTGTGATCGATGTAATGCATGGCCTGTTCGGCTGTTGTTCGCCGCCATGAGATGACCGTATCGCGCGAATCTGTGATCTTTGCAAAGAACTTGCCGACGGGCGCCGGTACTTCGGACTGCCAGTCAATGCTGTTAAGGTCGACTGTGCCGAAACCGCCCTCGGCAGCACACAACAGGGCATTTCGGTCACGGTGGAATGGCTCCGTCAACCAGTCCGATTGCGGATCGTGGCCCATCATATATGCACCGACTGCATCAGTGGCGATTACCTGGTCCCCGGCGACCAGCGTATTGCAAACTAATGGGTTTTCTCCCCGTCCCCATTCCTCTCCAGTCTGAGTCACCAACCCATCGAGTATATTGAGGGTGGGGTTGTAAATCTTACCCAGGTCTGCCAGCATATAGGGCATGCGTACCAAATGATGATAGTAGAAACGCGGACGGCCTAGCGGTTGTGTGGGCATGAGTCCGAAAAGATTCTTCAGACAGAGTGTGACACCCATGAAGGCGTGAGTTTTCAGCTTCTGTACAGAAATGAAAGCGTCTGCTTCAACGGCACGCTGATGGAGGGGATACTTGTCGAACATCAAGCCGCCGCCTGGTACTGAAACCATGCGCACGTCACCCATGTTACCGTTCACGTATTCGACATCGAACTCTTTCAGCACGGGCAGCAAATTGGTAGTGCTGTCTTTCACTGCTCCAGAATAAGTCTGGTAGAAACTGACATCAATGCAATAGATGTGTGCCTTGGTGCGTTCGCGCAACAACCGCAGCAGAGCACGCGCAACGCAGTCGCTTACCAATTGTTGGCGGTGGCGCTCGTTGTACATCACCATCGCCTTGTACATCTTGTCTTGATTGAACTTGATGGCAATCGTCCTGGCTCTTTGCAGTTTCTCCCACGCATGCACGAGTGGGTCCGTCGCACGCTTCAATGCCTGATATACCTCTTCATCACTCGAACGGTAATCGCACTGCACCGTGCGTACCTGGTATGCAGGTCTAGTACTTGACATTAGAAGTACAACTCCTTGCTCTCCACATCTCCATTACCAAAGCTTACAGTCTAGTCACGAGTAACTAAACGTGCAACCCCAGGCGTTTAGTTACCTTTCAGGTACCGTTGGTACGTGCCAATTAGCATACCAGACAGAGCTTTCTTTGATGGCTTGAGTCGGTGAATCCTTCCAGGCTTCTTGCATACTCTCGAAAACAGGCAATTGCGGTTCTACAACACTATGCCATACCTGTTCCACCTGCTCGAAGGTGAGCAACCGCTCGGCAGGTCGTATCCTATCGTATTCACCCAGCAATTGGCGGCCCTTTGAACCAAGCCACGACGCCTCGTCGGCAACCATACGCTCGCCAATCTGGCGGTTCGCCTGGATAGCATCGACACCCATCGCATAAAGGCTCCCCGGATTGCCAGCTGCAGGAATACGAGAAACGTCCACGCAATCAGGTGCGACAGCCCACAATAACGACGTTTCAACCTTGCCAGCATGATCCCCGGTCGCCCCGTCGCCATCGAAGCCGGGCTGATTGCATTCGAAATCAGGTAAACCATAAAGTCTCACACCACAGTGTGGTTGTACCAGGGATACGAGGGTTTTTAAATCCCTCCAATTTGGACCATAATGGCCAGTGAGCAGGATGGCTGCATGAAATCCGATTGCATCAGCCATGCGAATCTGGTACAAGACATTCTTGAAGTGCACCCATGGTGGTACCGCCGTTAGCCAGGTGCGGGGTACGTCGCCAATAGCCTGTTGAGCCCATAGTGCGTAGCCGCCCAGTTCATGGATGTGCCAAAAGTCGGGAGGAGCAACAATCCCGCCATACTGCTCTGCGGCCCGACAGGCAATCGCATGAGCCTTCAGCGCATCCAGCCCCAGTGCGCATTGAGGTCCATGGGGTTCGCATAAGCCATATGCAAAATAGATCAGGGGGCAGCGCTGGAAAGCTGCCTCCAATTGGTCGATGAACATGCGTTCCCAACGTACCTCTGTCATCGCTGCTCTCCTTACTCAGACACAACCCGGTATGCCTTTGGCACCAGTTTCATAGCTATTTCACGTTTAATTGGGGGGTAATAACGCGCATAGTACCGCAGTCGGCTACGCCACTTGATGCGCTCGCTCCGTTCACTGGCCTGTGCACTGCTTGCGCCTCCGTAGTGCACGACCACAGCTCCTGGCACGCACCAGCGCTCCCAACCGGCACGGCTCATCCGCATAGCCCAGTCCACCTCCTCGGCGTACATCTCATAGCCTTCGTCCAGCGCACCAACCTGCGCGATGGCACTTGCCCGAGCAAGCATTGCTGCGCCTAGAGGATGTCCGATGCGAAATGGAGTCTTGCTTTCATACCGCGACTTGGGATAGCGGCCGTCCAATCGCGTACCGCGAAACCGCCAAAGTGGGGGATGGGTCTCCAGAGCCAGTTGCACAATGCCAGGGAAGGCAAACGCACCGTGCTGTAAAGTTCCGTCGGGGTTGACGAGCTTGGGACCGCACAGGCCGCAATGGGGATGCTGCTGCATAAAGGTAAGCAGCTTTTGCGTGGTTTCCGGCAGAACCAGCGTGTCGGGGTTTAGAAACCATATATATTCGAGGCTGGCAAACGGCAATCGATTCGGCGCATTCATCTGGCCCAGACCTGACCCGTTTACCGCCAGGTCTGAATCACTCATTGACAATCTTTTTAACGCAAGGTTATTCCCACGTACATACCCGACGTTGGTTTCGTTGGAGATGAGCTCTGTTTGTGGGAAACTTGCCTTCACCATGTCAACAGAGCCGTCGGTGGAGGCGCTATCGACAACGATCACACGTGCCGCGACACCAGCCTGTATGAGGTCGGTGTAGAGCGACTGAAGACAGTTGTGTAGCAATTCGCGTACGTTCCATGAGATGATGACAACTGCCAACATCAGACAGGTACCCCCAACCCCGCACCTTATGGTTTTATTATCTCGACCATCACCGGTGAAACGTGGTAATTTACTGGCAAGATCTCGACGTCCTCCTGGATCAGCGAGGCATAAACATTAAAGGGGTTTCTGGGTGGCACATGCGTAAAGCGAATGCATCCCCCTACTACGACCTGCTTGCCCGGAGCAAGGTAATATAGCTTCACTCCATTGTGCATGACGATGTCCAGGTCTTTCAATGTGCCCACGCCCCAGCGCCAGGGGTGGTCGGCTCCCGGGTTGGTTTCGTAATCGATGCCAACGCGGAATGCGCCGGGCTCCTGAATATACCCCTTGGAGTACAGGTTCTGGTCCATGTCGTAACACTCTGTCGCGGTGAACGGCCCTGCCGTTCTGATGGGAACAATCCCTGTATTTCGCACAGCCATGGTGAAATACAGGGTGCCGCCCAAAGGAAGCGTGATCAGGCGCGGGTCTGTGGGCGCGTGGCTCAGGCCACCACTTCCTCCACCGTACCATTTGACGGCTTCGCCGTTGGGTTGTACTACGATCTCGGCAACAGGACGGCCACTCTGTGTGATCACAAGTGTATGAGTGAGAACATCCTGCTGCCCGATGATATCCTCGGATTGAGCAACGACCGAATAGATGCCATTGGGTGGTGGATCTGCTCCCAGGTTGATTCCACCGTCGTAGTCATACAGATAGCGTCCTGGGGAAAGCTGTCCATTGGTTGTCACTTGTTGAAGCCCTTCGGTGCGTGGCACTTCGTAATGGAAGCCGTTTGCACCGACCACATAAACATTGAGTTTCGCCTTTTGTGAAAGCCCGATGTTTATATACACATGATCGTCAATCGCATCCCGGTTTGGAGAAATGGTATCGGTCGATAACGTAAACTCTGTTATTTTTGGAAATGGTAAATTGGCATCCTGGATCGTGAGCGTACCGCTAAAGTCTTGTGTCCCACCTTGCCAATTGGCATCGACGTGCCAGATATAACGCCCATTTGGCATCAGGTGCCCATTCGAGATGCCATTGAAAAGATATTCATAGGCCACCGGACTGGCGGGACGCGTTGCTTCATCGCGCAGCTTGTAAATTTGGCCGTTGGTATCCTTTAGGTAAATCGAGATGTGCGCGGTCTGGTTCACGGTGTAGCGGATTCGTGCTAAATCGTCCACACCATCACCATTAGGGCTGATCACAGCGGGCTGTACCGTTACCTGCGTCAGAGGTCCCGCGCTTCGACTGCACGCGCCAACCAGGCCCATAAAGAACCCGATGATGACAATAACAATAATCTGCTTTCGCTCCATCTACCCGAGTATAGCAATATCCGGCTCAGAACATTTGTGCTACACTTAACCCATGCCGAAAACAAGCCCTAAGCTCAAAACGCGCTACATCTGCTCCAGCTGCGGCAGCGCTCAGATGCGCTGGACGGGGAAATGCCCCGATTGCGGTGAATGGAATACCCTCGTCGAGGAAGTGTACCAGGAAGCCAAAGGAGAAAGCCACCGGTCGTCGCTATCGGCTGTGCAGCCACAGAGGCTGAACGAGATTAGTTCTGAGGAATTCCAGCGTCTACCAGTGGAAATCGGCGAACTGTCACGCGTCCTGGGTGGGGGCATCGTTCCTGGTTCACTTGTATTGATTGGTGGGGAACCTGGAATAGGGAAAAGCACGCTGCTGCTCCAGGCTGCTGTGAGCGTAGCCAGGACCAGCGGGACCACACTGTATGTGAGTGGTGAAGAGAGTGGTCAACAGTTGAAAATGCGCGCCGAACGCCTGGGAGTCGGAAACAGTGACCTGCTCCTGCTCACCGACACGAACCTCGACAATATGGTTTATCAGATCGAGACGATACGTCCCAGGCTTGCCGTCATTGATTCCATTCAGACGATGTATCTGGATGGCGTTCCAGCAAGCGCTGGCACAGTCAGCCAGGTGCGGGAGTGCGCTCAGCACTTGCAGAGTATGGCCAAATCCACAAACATTCCCGTCTTTATTGTGGGTCATGTAACCAAGGACGGCGCGATCGCTGGTCCCAAGGTGCTTGAGCATATCGTCGATACAGTGTTGCAATTGGAAGGTGACCGCTTTCATGCCTTGCGCCTGTTGCGTTCCATGAAAAACCGCTTTGGCACCACGAGCGAGGTCGGTGTTTTTGAAATGGCAGGTGCCGGAATGGTGGAGGTAACGAATCCCAGTGAGGCTTTCCTCGCTGAACGTCTCAACAACGCACCAGGTTCCGCTATTGCCGTGATGATGGAGGGTACGCGCCCCCTGCTGGTGGAAGTGCAGGCACTGACGTCATTCACACAGAACCCGATGCCCCGCCGCACCGTAAATGGCTTTGACTATAACCGCCTGTTCATATTATTGGCTGTGCTCAGTAAGCGCGTCGGCATCCGGCTGCATGACCAGGACGTATTTATAAACATTGTGGGTGGCATGACCATCGATGAACCAGCCGCTGACCTGGCTGTGGCTGCAGCCATTGCCAGCGCCAGTAAAGGCATTGCTGTTCCCAGCGATACAGCCATTATTGGTGAGATTGGTCTGAGTGGTGAGTTACGCTCTGTAGGCCAATTAACCAGTCGGTTGAATGAAGCGGCCCGGCTGGGTTTTCGGCATTGCATTATCCCCAAGACAACCCGCCCTATCGAGTCGCCCTCGCAGGTTATGCAGTTGTTACCCGCACGTTCATTGGGTGAAGCACTAGATGCTCTTTTTCAGGTCTAGAAGCCGCCATTGAGCGACTGACTGTAACCGGTGAGTTCCACATAACCGGCCCCGGTCACCGGCTGATTACCGTCCAGGCCCTGGATATTAACAGCACCTTCCCAGTACACAACGGAAGTGCGATTTTCCTGATTATCGATCTGTGCTGTCACCACGAGATTGATCGCCCATTGCGGGATGGTCACATGCCAGCGCACGGGATATTCGGCACCACTTTGCGGACTGCGCCAGCGTTGTAGAACTTGGATATGCATCGCACTGAGTGAAAAAGTGCGTGTCGAGCCGTCCGCGAGCACCAGCGTGCCACCGGACGCTGGATCGATACTGCCATCGTTGTTGCGTATCTGGAAGAGCATTACATCTCGCTGATCACTGAGTTGCAGTGCGAACCAGTCCCAGCCCTGTGCGTGTGGGCCAAGCGCGCTCGTACTCCATTCATGGTCCATCCAGCTTAAGCCATCGACATCGTATGTACCGTTACGGGTAGTCAACGTACCATGGGTGGCCATGCGTGTGAATGAGTAGTAATACGATGCATTACCCGGTATTTCGCTCTTTGCACTCAAACCATTCTGGCCTTCCAGTACCACTGGCTTAAGTGCCAGTAGATTGAGCGATATGGCATTTGCGCCTTGCCGCGCCGACAGGTGAACGGAATTGGCTGATGATATGGTGGCAGATGCTGACCAGTCATAGACAAACACCCGGAAAGGATCGGCAAATGCTCCAGCCAGGCCGGCTGCACCACGGCTGAACTGTTCAGAGACTTCATGTTGACCTGCTTTGATATCGGTGATGGCGAAGTGCGCAAAGTAAATCTGGTTACTGGCCAGGTCGGACCGTCGGGGTGGTACATCCTGGGGCGGCAACAGAGCCCGGCGGAAGAAGGTGAGTTGATAGCCAAAGAGCTGTCCTGTAGCATCGTGAACGTTACCCGTGTAGTACCACCACTCCGTCTGGAAATCGAGGTGCGGACCGTGGTCAAGCGGGAAGGTAAAAATACGTGGTGAAACGGCACGGGCGAAGCCAGCGTCAGGGGTCGACGAACCATTAGTCAGGCCAATGACGGTAGTCCCAGTCTGCACATCACGAGGTGGTTTCGTCATGAGCCAGATGCCCAACACCACCAGCGCTACGATCCCAGAACCGATAAGAATTCGAGTGGTCTTGCCCATCATTAATACGCTGCCCGGACGATATGCTATTGTAGTGAAGAGCTAGGAAAGGTTTCAGATATTGAACTGATAAAATCCACCAAGAAGGTGCGCAAAAATCGTTGGGTAAAGGGATTGATATTATGAAAATTGCTGTGTTAGGCGGCACAGGGAAGGAGGGTTCTGGTCTGGCATTGCGGTGGGCACGCAGTGGTCATGCCATCACCATTGGCTCCCGTGATGAGGCAAAAGCGCATCGCGTGGCAGATGAGTTGAACCAGATGCATGCCAACCTGCAACTGAGAGGTGCTGATAACCTGAATGCTGCACAGGATGCCGATGTGGTTGTCCTTACGGTGCCATATCGCGCACATGCCGACACACTCAACAGTGTACGCAGCGCATTACACGGCAAAGTGCTCGTTGATGTCACCGTACCGGTTAATCCGGACGATATTACGCGGGTCAGTCTTCCTCCCGGTGGATCCGCTGCACGAGAAGCTCAAAGCCTGCTTGGGAATGACGTCCAGGTTGTGGCTGCCTTTCAAAACATCTCGTCGACAAATCTGAAAAAACCGGAAGACCCAATCGATTGTGACGTGCTTGTGTGTGGCGATGATGCTAATGCCAAACGCATCATACTGGCCTTGGTGCAGGATGCGGGTTTGCGAGGTTGGGATGCGGGCCCTCTGGACAATGCAGTCGCCGTCGAAAGTTTGACACCCATTTTACTCGGTCTTAACCGGAGATACAAAATAATAGGTGCTGGTATTCACATTACCGGGCAGCCACATGCTCCAGCTACTACCCCTTAACGGGTTACCCATCGTCAAGCCAGGAGACGACCTGAGTAATCTGCTTGCATCCACCTTGCGAGCGCTATCGCCACGCGAAGGTGACATCCTGGTAGTTACTTCGAAGATTGTGTCAAAAGCTGAAGGGCGATTTGTCAATCTGCGCGACGTTGCACCTTCGAAGCGTGCACTCGAGCTGGCAGAGGTAGCTAGAAAGGACCCACGGTTGGTGGAGCTGATCTTGCGCGAGTCCGTCGCCGTATCGCGCGTAGCGCCCGGTGTGCTCATTACCCAGCATCGTCTGGGCTTTACATCAGCCAACGCAGCCATCGATCATTCCAATGTTGCAACGGACCCAGATATGGTGCTACTCATGCCGCTCGACCCGGACGCCAGCGCTCACCGCCTGATGAGCGGCCTGGCCCAGGCCCTGGGATTGCATATGGCTGTGATAATCGTCGACAGCCACGGCAGGCCACATCGCATTGGCACTGTTGGCGTAGCCGTCGGCGTGGCCGGGATGCCAGGTGTGGAAGACTGGCGTGGGCGGCCAGACCTTTTCGGTTACCAGTTGCAACATACCGAGATTGGATTGGCGGACATGGTCGCTTCGGCTGCCACACTGTTGTTGGGGCAGGCGGCGGAAGGGATTCCCGCTGTTCTAGTGCGTGGTGTCCAGTTTGACCTGCGTGATGGAAGCGCAGCAGAGATTATCCGTCCAGCAGCGGCGAACCTATACGCCTGAAATATATGAGCAGTCCATCTGCCATCATCCATCGCCGCATGATCCGCCACTATACTGACCAGGCTGTTGCGGCCCAAACAGTAAGTGAATTGCTGAATGCAGCAGGGCGTGCCCCATCACCACACAATCGGCAACCCTGGCGATTTGCTGTAATACGGGGCGAGCAGCGCGCGCGTCTGGCCCATGTGATGGGTGAGCAACTGCGCGCTGATTCTTTGCTAGATGGCATTCCGGCAGACGCAATTGAAAGAGACGCGCAACGCTCCATTAACCGGATAACTTCAGCGCCGGTCTGTATTTTGGCCTGCATGAGCATGCGGGAAATGGACACCTATCCTGATGTGCGGCGCAGTGAAGCAGAACGCTGGATGGCTGGGCAGGCTGTAGCAGCAGCAGTGCAGAATATTCTTTTACGCGCCACAGAGCTTGGCTTAGGAGCTTGTTGGATGTGCGCCCCTCTTTTCTGTCCGGAGGAAGTAGTCCAATCATTAAGCTTACCCGCCGACTGGGAGCCCCAGGCTTTGCTTACCATTGGTTACCCGGCCGAAATGGGAAAGGATCGTCCACGTAAGTCACTTGATGAGATCACAATCTATCGTTATGGGTAATCAAGCAGTATCGTAATCACCAATGTACAGCAGTTCCAACAATGATGCAGCAAGCAAGTACCTCTGCATCCATCCCGATCAACCGGTATGACGCATATCGGTATAATTCCAAAGTGTCGATGTTTCGCTCAAACCTCTCACGGTTGACCAGCGCACTGTTAACGCTCGTGGTTTGCAGCTGTGCAGGTAACGCAACCAAGGGTACACCTACCGTAACGGCAACGGTTTCACTCCCCACAGCACGACCGACCATCGCTCTGCGTGCCACACCAACCCTGGCTCCGGCCATGCTACCCATCCCCAAAGAGCCTTCTGCAACGCCAACACCCGTTAAATATAAAGTGCAGGAAGGTGATACCCCCATATCGATTGCCAACAAATTCGGTGTCAGTGTGGCAGATTTAATCGCCCTGAATAATATCGATCCAGCAACATTACAAATTGGGGCGGTGCTGACTATTCCGACAGGTCCCCAGTCGTCGCAGGAAGGCAACACACTCCTCCCTTCTCCAACACCCATTCCGCTCACGGTGCGCGGTGTCAATGTATATCGCACTCCCGTCGGCAGTCTCGAATGTCTGGGGGAGGTATATAACCCAGGCCCGGCCACATTGGGCAATGTGCAACTGCAAGTCACGTTACTAAACCAGGCTGATCAGGTGCTGATAGCGGTACCTTTTTACGTTCCGCAGGAAGTCATCCCCCCAGGGCAGAGCGCACCGTTCCGGTTGCTGTTTACAGATCCGCCTGCAGCCTACGCTAAATACAGTATTTCAACATTGCGCGGCGAAAGCGTTGATCCGACAGCACGTTTTGCACAGATGAAAGTGACAAAAGTGAGTGCTGAGCCTTCCGGGCAACAGTACCGCGTATATGGCGAGGCGATGAACGTCGACACCGCTAATGCTACCGATGTGCAGCTAATTATCACAACGTATGATTCAAGCAAACGCGTGGTTGGCTATCGTGATCTGGTGATAGACCAGGGTACTCTCGCTCCGAATGCTGTCCAACCGTTCGACACCACCATCGCCTCGGCAAGCACCAACGTGACGAGTTACAGTGTGGTAGTGCTGGCGTTGAAAGCTCAATAGCTCCTGCACTTCGTTACGCAGCTTCCGCGCAAGCTGTGTGGTGTGCAGTTTTAAAGCACATTGATTGGATCCACATCGACCACGCAACCATCCGGCAATTCAAGGTTTTCTAGTAAATGCCTGGGCTCCTGAGTGCGGGCGAAAAGGTGCCAGCGGTAGCGCCCGGCGCGCCTGGCGAAGTATGCCTGAGCCGGACCGATCAAGTCCTCAGGGTGCTCGATGCGCATACGTAAACTGCGTGCCAGCATCTCACATGCCAGACGTGCTTTATCCTCTTGTTCATGGTTGGTTTCGAAGCGTACCAGCCGCACGTAAGGCGGCAGGCGCAGCATCTTGCGCTGAGCCAGCTCATAACGGGCAAAGCCTGACACGTCATGACGTGCTGCATAGGTGATCGCCGGGTGGTCGGGATTGTAAGTCTGAACAATGACACGACCTGCCAGGAGGCTTCTTCCAGCACGTCCGGCCACCTGTTCGATGAGATCGAATACACGTTCTGCAGCACGGAAGTCCGGCAAAAACAAGCCAACGTCTGCAAGTACGACGCCGACCACAGTAACCAGCGGCATATCCAGACCTTTTGCGATCATCTGAGTTCCCACCAGCACATCCGCCTGCTGGTTTACAAAACGCTGTAGTAATTGGTCTGCGCTACTCGAGCCAGCTGCCGTGCTGGCATCCTTATCCCAGCGTACAGTGCGCGCGTGTGGGAATAACTCTCCAATTGACTGTTCAACCTTTTGCGTGCCAATTCCGACGTAGCGTATACGCGAACTGCCGCACGCCGGGCATTGCTTGGGAGGTGTCTCCATATGATTGCACTGGTGACACTTCAACACCGGCATGCCGCCACCCACACCGGTGTGATGGTTACGCTCCGTACCGGTGTTGATCAGGTGGAAGGTAAGTGGCACATCGTCATTGGGGCAGCGCAAAACATGCCCACACTGCCTGCAGATGACGCACGAAGCAGAGCCGCGTCGGTTCAGGAACAAAATAGCCTGCTCACCATGTTGAAGGGCTTCGCCCAGTGCGCGTGCGAGTGCTCCACTAAACATGCCGGTGTTACCGCCGCGCAGCTCAGCACGCATGTCCACAACCTGTACATCGGGCAATGGCTGATAAGCCACGGTCTCGGTTTCGGGTTGCATCACCGAGCGAACATGCAAGCGTGCCTGTTGATCATCGACCCGCCGGGAGTGAGCTCGCACGCGGTTGGGCAATTCCAAAACATCAAGTACCCCATCCTGTGCCATCTGCCAGGCTTCCAGGGAAGGCGTGGCACTACCCAGGAGAAGAATCGCTCCGCTCAGACGTGCATACTGCATGGCAACGTGCCGTGTGTGGTAGTAGGGTGGTGAATTCTGTTTATAGGACGCGTCATGTTCCTCATCCAGCACGATCACGGCTGGTTGAGGTAACGGTGCAAAGAGGGCAGACCGCGCACCGACCACTACGCTCAGCTCACCCGAGCGAATGCGACGCCACGTATCGAAACGCTCACCTGGCTTCAAACGGCTATGGATGAGCGCCACCTTTCCGGGGAAGCGCGACAGGAAGCGCCTGGCTGTCTGGGGTGTCAAACTGATCTCTGGCACCAGTATCAATGCGCCACGACCATGCTGCAGTGCCAGATCTACTGCACGCATATAGACTTCCGTTTTGCCAGACCCGGTCACTCCGCGCACTAAAAACTGTGCGTTGGCTTTTTCGCGTACCAGTTTAGGCTGCGGAGTATTCGCATCTGCTGTGGACTTGCTTTCCTCCTCAGGCTGAAGTGAAGTTACGGCAGGTAGTGTTGAGGAAGTCGCATATCCCTGGCATACCATGGCTGCGTGCACTGCCTCCCATGCACGTGCCTGGTCCGAGGTAAGAGCCGGCGCTGTTGAAGTAACGTAGTCTATATCAGCCAAAGGATCGCGCCAACGTTCGACATCGCCCAACAGCACATAGTTGCGTTCCACGAGCCAACCCAGGTCGTCACGGCTGGCACCTGTCTCGGCAAAAACCCAATCGGCCCACGCAATCCGGTTGGCTTGTTGTAAATACTTTAATACCGCGCTACGCCGGTGCAGTGAATTAGCCCGCCGCGGGGTTACAGCGGCATCCGTCTCAATATTGCCGAGCACAATCCCAAGTGTGGCATCTGAAATGGCCAGTTGAACCAGCGTAGTCCGTTTCGGTCGCATGACTGACGGTTGCAGGGTGGGGCTGCGAACCAAGAGTCCTTCTTTCACCAGCTCGTGCACTGCGTCGCGCCAGCCCGGTATGCCTCTTAAAGCTACCCTCAACTTCGACTCCACCAGAGCGCCACGCTGTTGCACTACACGTAGGATTTGGGATCGTGCATCGTTGCTGGATGCCTTCATAATCATCCCGTCGCGAGCCAGACTGTACACATACGCTGTAGTGGGCGTGAAGCCAGGCGGGACCATGAGCGCGCAGCACCGGCCCAGAGGTGCAGCGTATTCATCAGCCATCCATTGCGCCAGTTTGATTTGGGTGGCATTCAGCGCCGGCTGCACATCCACAACCGAATGGATCGGTTTGAGAGTATATCCTGGGAAGGGATGTGAAGAACCCGATCCGTCTTCACCTGGATGGATGGCAATGATCACCGCTGATACCAGACGTTTACGCAGGGGGACCATCACCACCACCCCTGCAGACACTTTTTCGTTCATATCTTGTGGCACCTCGTAGCTGAGCGTACCCTTGACTGCATCGGAGAGCGGTGCTGCGTCGGCGATCAATTGATCGGATGGCATGTCGGTTACTATACTCCGTAGCCTATCGGTCAAACAGCTTTACGACTATCATGAAGCCTGCAGCCTGCTGCATGGTGAGAAAATCGTATGTCATTACGGGACTATTTACACTGGTTGGACGAACAGGAACGCATCGTCCACGTACGCGTGCCTATCTCAAAAACCTATGAGATCGCAGGTGTGCTCAAGAAATTGGAACCCCGCCCCGTCATGTTTGAGCGTGTATCGGAATCTGCGTTCCCTGTCGTGGGTAACCTGTTTTGTGATAAAGCCTCCTTTGCCGAATATCTGGGTATACCTGTCAAGCAGATCATTCGCACGCTGGCTCGCGCCATTGAGGAACGCAAGCCATGTCCTGTGGTGGGCAACGCACCTTGCCAGGAGGTTGTGTGCCTGAATCCAGACCTGGACCAATTGCCCATCCTGCGTCACTGCGAACAAGACGGTGGAAATTACATCAGCGCGGGTGTCGTGATTGCCCGTCACCCGACGTATGGGCTTAATGTGGATTTTCACCGGCTTATGCAATTCACGAGGAACGAACTGGCAGCACGTGTCGTAGCACGGCGGCACTTCGATACGTACCTCAAGGATCTACATCAGGTGGATGTAGCCGTGTGCATCGGTTGCCCGCCTAACGTGCTGGCTGCCGCAGCAACGTCGGTCGAAATTGGAGTTAACGAACTGGAGATCGCCAACGCTTTACAGCCGTTGACGGTGGTACAAGCCAGGACAGTCGACGTTCTTGTCCCTGCCGAAGTGGAGTTTGTCCTGGAGGGAACCGTATATTACGACCAGCGACATGCCGAAGGTCCCTTTGTGGATCTGACCGAAACGCAAGACGTGGTCCGCGAGGAACCGGTGTTTAGGGTGAAGTGCATTACGTACCGGCATGATGCAATCTGGCAGGCTCTCCTGCCTGGTGCACTGGAACACAAGTTACTCATGGGCATGCCACGCGAGCCAACCATTTACAGACGAGTAAATGAAGTGGCGCACTGTCTCGATGTGAATGTATCCCCTGGAGGTTGTTCCTGGTTACATGCCATTGTCCAGATCGATAAGCAGGGCGAGGACGATGGCATCAAGGCCATTGAGGCAGCTTTTGCTGGCCATCGCTCCTGTAAACACGTCTTCGTGGTTGATGAGGACATCGACATTTATAAGCCACAGGAGGTGGAGTGGGCCTTTGCCACACGCTTCCAGGGCGATAAACACCTGGTTGTAAAGAATCGAGAACCTGGTTCCAGTCTCGACCCGAGCGCTGAGGCTGGCAGTCACCTAACAACCAAGATTGGTTTCGACCTGACCAAACCGTTGTCTAGTAAGGGCAAAGCTTTCGACCGGGTACACTTTCCGGAAGTTGACCTGGGTCGATTCATCGATAACCAGGCAGGCACACCATGAACCTGACCGCTGAGGAGCGAGCCATGCTGGGTGGCAAATCAGGCCAGGCGATCCAGAAGGCCATGGAGATCCTGGTGGCGCTGGGCGAAATGTATGGCGCAGCGTGCATGCTCCCCGTTACATCGGTACAGATTGCTGGGGTGAGTTACGATAATCTGGGTGAGGCAGGTCTGGCGTGGCTGGATGCAATGGCTGTAGGGGGTGGCAAAGTGCGCACGCTGACAACTTTGAACCCAGCCGGCATGGACATCACGAACTGGCAGACACTCGGCATTAGTCCCGATTTTGCTGTCAGCCAAATGCGGGTTATCGACGCGTTCGCCCGGATGGGTGTGCTCACGACCTGTACCTGCACCCCTTACCTAACTGGCAACTTACCGCACTTCGGCGAGCACATTGCCTGGGCTGAGTCCAGCGCGGTGTGTTACGCCAACTCTGTCATCGGAGCACGCACTAACCGCGAAGGCGGACCTTCCGCATTAGTCGCTGCGTTAACGGGTCGCACACCGGCTTACGGGTACCATCTCGATAAACAGCGCCAGCCCGGCGTGACCATCGAGGTGAGCGCACGTTTACAGACTACTGACGAGTTCGGTGCGCTGGGCAAAGCCATTGGGCTTAAGCTGAATGGTGTAAACGCCAAACCCGTTTGCTATATCTGTGGGATCCCCCATGCCGACCTGGAACAGCTGAAAACCTTTTGTGCCAGCATCGCCACGTATGTGGGTGCAGCGATGTTCCATATGGAAGGTATCACGCCCGAAGCTTCGACACACAAGCCACCCGAATGGACAATTCCGATCACTCAGGCTGACCTGGAGGCATCCCATCAACTAATGAACGATGCCATGCCCGATGCGGTGGACTTTGTTAGCCTGGGCTGTCCTCACCTCTCGATTCGCGAGATTGCGCACCTGGCTGAGCTGCTAAATGGCCACCGCGTAAAGAAGGAGTTCTGGATTACTACAGCGCGGCCTACCAAGTGCATGGCGGACCAGATGGGTTACACGGCCATTATTGAAGCCAGTGGTGCCAAGTTTGCAGTCGACACCTGCTGCGTGGTTGCGCCCATTAAGGGGCGCTTCAAGGTACTGCTTACGGATAGCGCCAAGGCATGCTATTACGCAAGCTCAAAGAATCGTTTCAAGACAGTACTCCGTCCCTTCGATGACGTGATCGCGGAGGCATTACGATGAAGTGGGCTGGGCGGTCCATCTATAAAGGCTACGCTGTGGGCAGGGCACTCGTCTCTCACATGGATATATCGTTTTTTGGCGGTGTCGATCCAGATACCGGCGTTGTCGTGGAACGTGGACATGATCTGGAGGGACAATCGATCAGTGGCACGGTGCTGGTGTTCCCAACCGGCAAAGGCTCAACCGTTGGCTCATATACGCTGTACCGGCTTAAGAGTAATGGCAAGGCACCAGTGGCTATCGTGAATACCGAATGTGAGACTATAACTGCCGTCGGTTGCGTCATTTCTGAGATTCCATGCGTCGACCATATTCCAATCGAACAGATCCACTCAGGCATGCATTTACGCGTGCTGGGTGGTGAAGGTTGGGTGGAGAATATCCAGACAGCCGTGGACCAGAATGGAGCGTCACCGTAAAGCTCACATCCGCGACGCACAACGAGAATGGTTCGATAGTGGGTTGATGTCTCACGCTCCACAGTATCCTTTCTATAATGCGCGTTAATGGTTACGACTACTGTTAGCCCACGTGCCGTCATTTTTGACATTGGTGGTGTGCTGGTGCGTACAGAGGACTGGTCCGGACGTCGTAAATGGGAAAACCATCTGGGTCTCCCTGAAAGGGCGTTGAGTACTCTGGTGTTCGAGTGTGCGGCAGCCATTCAAGCATCCACAGAACGTGGGCACGACGAAGCAATCTGGCAGTTTGTGGGCGAAAAGTGTGGACTTGACCTACGCGATCTCTCAAATCTGCGAGCTGATTTTTGGTCGGGTGATCGCCTGAATCGGGATTTGGCTGATTATGTGTGCCAGTTACGGCCGCAATACACAACGGGGATATTGAGTAACGCCTGGCCAGAGATGCGTGACCTGAACGTAGGACGATTCGGGCTCAAAGGTCTGGTGGACGAAACGGTTTATTCGTTCGAGACGGGCATACTGAAACCAGACCCGCGTAGTTACCTGTACGTATTGGGGAGATTAAAGGTGCAGGCGAATGAGGCGATTTTCGTAGATGATGCCGAACGCAACATCCTCGCTGCACAAGGAGTGGGAATGCGCACGGTTCTATTTCAGAATACCACACAGGCTATAACGGATCTAAACTATCTTTTGGGAGTCAGACACGGTGGGTTTTTGTAAGAATCTTGATTGAGCACTACACATGAATCTCTGCAATTTCCCATTGATTAAGTGATTGCTCTAGAATCTGATAAACTCATCCCTGTCAATTAACGTGCTGCGGACTGACCAGAGGGAAGCATGCGGAAATACTTTGACCCAACCAGTATTCCCCACCCGCTGAGCGGGCTCGTCAGCTACGTGCTGGTCAATTACGACCGCTGTTCAAGTTGTGGTGCATGCGTGCCTATTTGCCCTCCTGGTAGCGTGACCTTGCAAAATGCAACACTACAAATCGACGCCTTCACCTGTACAGGCTGTTTTCGTTGTATCTATATTTGCCCAACAGGTGCGCTTTCGCGGATCCAGGACCATGAAAACGGAGTATGACGTCGTCGTGCTAGGGGCAGGTCCAGCAATATCCATGGCTGCGCGCACGGCAGCACAGGCGTGTCTATCCACTTTACTATTGGAAAAGAGGCAGGAGATCGGTTCACCTGTGCGTTGCGCGGAAGCGGTAGAGAAAGAAACACTAGCGAGATTTGTGGCTCTGGACCCACGTTGGATTGCTGCTGAAATCCGCACATTTTATGTCAGTAACTCGGAAGGTAATTGCGGCGTTATGCCACCGCTTGAGGAAACCCTCGTTCTGGTGCGCAAGCTTTTCGATCGTGAACTGGCACACCTAGCGGCTCAGGCCGGAGCCGAGGTTGCTGTGATGGCGCGTGCTGACGGGTTCTCCAGAGAAGACAACGAACATCTGGTGGTGCACATCCTGCTAAAGGGAGAGCCGATATGCATACGGTCTCTCATCGTTATTGGAGCGGATGGAACTGGGTCGCAAAGTACACGCTGGGCAGGACTGCACGTGGTCCCGCTATTAAAAGATTACTTTGTCGCAGCACAATACCTGGTTAGTGGTATTGAAATCGATCCCCATATTTGCCGTTATTATTTTGGTTGGGATGTCGCTCCATCTGGATATGCCTGGGTTTTCCAAAAAGGAGACAGAAAAGCAAATATCGGTCTAGTAATAACGGAACAGCCAGAGGAGCGCCGGCCAGTGTTGTATTATCTGGATGCATTCATGCTGGTTCATTTCCCTACCAGCTCAATATTAGTTCAGGTGGTAGGTGGAATACCTGTTACCAATGTTTTGCCGCATATGGTAGCTGATAATTATCTTGCTGTCGGAGATGCTGCTCGCCAGAGTGATCCATTGACGGCGGGTGGGATCACCAACGGGATGTTTGGCGGATTGTATGCCGCACAGGTTGCTGGCGCAGCGATCCTGGCGGGTGATTTATCTGCCAAGTTTCTGAAGCAGGATGAGTCGCTATGGAATGCCGCATTTGGTAAACTGTTGCACCGGCTGTATCGCATACAGTACACGATCTATCGCATTCCTGATGCCGGGATACGACAAATGATCAAACAGGCATCGGTGCTGGATGCAGGCAAAATGTCACTTAAGGATGTTCTGGCTATCCTCTTCATGGTTCAGCCACAACTCCTGGCTGAGGTGATGCCTTTTTTTTGGAACAATGAATAACACAACGATCGGGGACAAACCATACCTCAGGGCTGCACATGGCCTCAGAGCATGGCAACTGGAGAGCAATATGAAGCTGCGTGCCTGGTTGCACCGTATACACCACAACGGGCGACCGAAACCTCAAGGCGCTCCCGTTGGCGAAGCTGCACCTGCCGTGCCCTGGACGCCATTAATCTGCAATGACACCCCCGCAGGTCGTTGGGCGGAAACCGTCTTGCGCTTCGGGTACCAGGACCTATTGACCGGGTTGCAGAACACGGTCGTGTTCGGTTCTCGTGTGATGGGACGTGACGCTGTGATGAAGCACATTGCTGACCTCATCAACAAGCGTTATGCTCAGGAGCGCCACGCTGCGATTTATGTCGATATACGAGAACAGGTGACGACGGCGACACTGTACAACTTTACGTCTGTCGATGCGGTATTCCGGGACCTGGTTCGACTGCCGTTCGGAGTGAATGCCTTACCTGCAGATGAACAGACGGCGCGGGAAGGTGCTCAGCACCTGGTGCGGCTGGAGGCCTTGCTTGGTGTACCATTAGGCAAATATAACCTGCTCGCAGTCCGTGACGTTGTTTTGCAGTGGCTGGATAGTCTGTCCGTGCAAAACCTCACTCTGGTCGTGGATGAGTTATCGGCGCTTGCACCTGAGTTCACACCCATATTGTTACAAATGTTACTCGATACCTTCCCCCGTGGTGGGCGGATTTCATTCCGCCTGGGTGGCGAGAAGCAGGCTATGCGGCTTCAGGAGCGCGCCAGAAAGGGTGCACTGGGTATGCAGGTGAATCATGACATCCTTATCAGCCTTGATCTGGAACAGGTGTTACAGTCGACGGATGTGAAGCCATCCTATTCCGACCCACGGCAGGCTCTTTTGTTGGGTGAGGTGGAGAGGATTTCACCGAGCCTGGCGGCGAGTTTGAATGAAAAGCCACACCCCTCCTGGGCCTGTCTTTTCGATCCTCCCGAAGCCTGGTATCGCCTGTATGAGTCCTGTGAGTGGAATGTGGAGTTGGTGGTTGCAGCTTTGGAGTATCTGTTACCCGCATTGGCAGAGGCGGACGGTTCGAAAGCGAATGTTGAGTCGATCAATCGAGCCACGCAATTTGCCAAAACTCATGCTGGTTCGTCCAGGCCATCACCACAATCGAGATAGCCCATGGTAGCTACGTTGAACACACCCACTACAAAGATTGACTCAACCAGCGTTTGGGATGGTGCCAGACGTCTGACAGCCTATGCCGACCCATGGACCACGCCACCTGAAGCGTTTTACGATCTATACGACCTTCTTCCGCGGCTTTGTGCACCCGATGCACACTTACAGATGGAAGGCCGTCGTGGTACCGGCAAAACCGTATTGATGGTAAATTCCTATCTGGCACTCCATCGCCAGTTTGAGGAGGCGAAGGGCTCGCCACCCTACACGGTGGCTGTGTACGTCGATCTGTCGCAAGACGTAGGTGCACCCCGTGATCAATTACCCGTGGTACGTGCCTACCTGCTATACCAGCAAATCTTGCAACTTATCCTGACAGCATCACTGCGACCTGGTCATCGGCGAGACAGACGGTTCTGGGGCCTGCAGGACTATTTGGATGACCGGCCGCACTGGTTTCGCCGCATGTACGGCCGTTTCCGGATAGATCGATACCGCCATTTTGCATCCCATCTGGTCGAAGCTATCAACCAGGACTCTTCGTACCAGCATGTACTCCAAACGATGCGAGGCGACGGTGATGGGCGGTCACTTGACTTCACATTTCGCAAGGCGCACTCCGTTACACCCCGTGGGCATGTGATGGCACCGATCCATCCGCATGCACATGCCTTGCCCTCGCTGGTCTTTGAAAACCGCCTGCTTTCGGTCTATCGACGATTTGGTGCCCAGACGAGTGAGTTGCTGGAAGCTGTTCTCGACGCGCTCCAGATCAAGCATCTACTGCTTTTCGTTGATGAATGGAGTGGACCTTCCATTGGCTCTGCAACACAGCCGTATCTATATGAGCAGCTTGCCCATGCGTTCCCGCATGAAGGACGTGTGGTGTTACGGTTGGCTACCCTGCCAGGCGCAACGAAACTCACCTTCGACAGCAGCACCACGCATGTGCCAACAGTGCATTTGGATCAACTAGCATCGTTTTCACCAAATTGGATGCGCCGGCGACTGCTACGCATGTTGATCTCCAACCTGGCCGTTGCCCTGGGTGATCGATTCCCCCGTGGTCTTTACCTCGCCGCTGAAGAAGAGCAGCAGGGCTACCCACGTTTTCTGCACGATGTATTCGAAGACCGCGAAGCAGCTGATGAGTTATCGCGCGCCAGCGAGAGCCTGCCACGCCAAATGCTCATACAGTTTATGGCTGCCGTTCAATTGCGTAGCGTAAATGGATCCACGCGACGGATCACTGCGGGGCATGTACGTATGGCTGCCGGTGAACACTTTGCCTCGCAATTGGCTGTAACGATACGTCAGGACCCTATAGTTAGTGCCGTGTTTGATGCCATTTTAAGGGCAGGCTGCCGTGTGGTGGACGTGGAACGGGTGCCCCGGTTCTTTGAAGCCCTGGATTGGCTGGCGAATGAAGGCGTGCTATTTCGCGTCGATGCCGAACCCAGCCTGGATACAACCCTGGTGGACGATTTTCTACGTTACAAACTGAGTTACCCTGCTGAAGTATACCGGCTGGCAATTGCTGGCCGATCAGTTTCTCGCAGCCCGGCGACGTATTACACCCTCAACGTAGATAATGTCAATTACCCTGAGCGCTACCCGCGTACGCCAAAGGTGATGCTCTCAGAACTAGCTGCGGAACTCTTTGACGATGTATGACGAAGAGTGAGCGAATAGTTTGGATGGGGCATATTCAGCAGGGTACTTCAAGCTTGCTGAACGCCATGATGTGCCTGACCATCGGTACGTGCATGTTGCTCGCAGTGGATCTTGCTGATGAAAGTCGTCATCTCAAAGTTCCAGATCGAACTGCCAACTACGATGATCCGGATGCATATCGTTATTAGGCATAAGGAAACAGGTGTCACAATGAAGGGAAAGGCACCTGTATGCCCAGCTCACGAGTTTGGGCGCGTTCGAATACCTCCGCTGCCAGGGCGAGGTCCCACAACGCAATACCGTGCGACTCGAAGAGGGTGATATCCTCATCACCAGTTCGACCTCGCACACGGCCTGCCACAACATCAGCCAAAGGCCTTATTGTGCCCCAGTTTAGCGCGTTGCGCTCGTATGCACGAATCAAGTCGCCACTTTCAATCCGTGCCTGTGCGAGGTCATCTACATAGATGGCACTTGCGCGTCGCACGGCTATGGCATCGATCTCCGCGCGAGCAGCGGAGTTCGAGCCGGCTGCGTTGATATGAACCCCAGGTGCCAGATCGTTACCGTCGAAGACTGGTTCGGATGAGTTGGTGATGGTGGTGACGATATCCGCGCCTGTCAGGGCTTCTTTGGCTGTTCCGACAGCATACACGTTGAGCTTGAGCGTGTCGCGCATATGTTGAGCGAAGTTAGCACGGTGTTCTGGGGATCGGCTGAAAACCCGCACCTCACGCAGCGGGCGCACAGCGTGGATTGCCTCGAGTTGCGCCTGCGCCTGAGAACCAGCGCCAAAAAGGG
Organism: Chloroflexota bacterium; assembly: GCA_021788625.1. Taxonomy (GTDB): domain Bacteria; phylum Chloroflexota; class Anaerolineae; order J036; family Brachytrichaceae; genus CAIXPS01. Next base: position 23,204 of record JAJYKL010000013.1, on the reverse strand, counting down.
CGAGCACAGTAGCGTCCGCACGTGCCAGGAATTTTGTGGCAACCCCACTGGCCGCTCCGGTACGCAACTGGCCTAACAGGTCCGCCTGGATGAGGGCCAGAAGTGCGCCGGTGTGAACGTCATAGAGATTCACGACGAAATACGCTCCGTTCCGGGTGATGGTGTAGGCCTTATAGCCCCAATAGCCACGTTTGGTCAATGCACCGCCCATGATCTGCAACGAACCATTGGGTTGGTGAACGCGCTGACGCGGCTCAATGAAGCCCGTTCCCTGGCCTTGCTCCAAAAAGGCACTTTCGACGGCCGCCAAAGCATCAGCTATCGTCACCACTGCGCGCACATCGCTCTCATGGATCATCCGCACAGGCATACGTTTCCTTCTTATGATGGACTACTTCAATCTTATCAAACCACTTTAGGCTTGATGATCTGCGCTCTTTCTTATGAGCACCACATGGAACATCAGCCGCCCATCTGCCCCCGCCTTAGGGGTACAGCCAGGACTAGCGGAGTGAATGGCACCGCTCCCGCGAGCTGCCCGCATATAACTCCATGTCAAGCAGTCCGTTTGGTCATGCTATTTATTGAGTAGAGGTGCTCAGCCGGTGAGTCATGCCAGCTAAGTCATTTAGTTTGCGGAGTGCATGCCCGCAACGGATTGACTCCCGTGCGATTTCGACACCCGTTCGCACATCGGGGGCAGCACCGTATGCATACAGCGCAGCACCTGCGTTGAGAACGACCACGTCCTCTTGTGCAGGTGAAGCCTGGTTTTCCAATACCTGTCGGGTGATTGACGCATTCACCTCCGGAGACCCGCCGATAAGGTCGGTGAGCGTGGCTCGCTGCATACCGAACTGCATTGCGTCCAATACATAGGTGCGGACCTGACCTTCGCGTAACTCACTGACTTTATTAGGCCCACTTGCCGTGAGTTCATCCACCATTTGTGGCCCACTGACAACGAGCGCATGCTGAGTGCCGAGTTTACCTAATACATTCGCCATAGTCTCGGTCAGCGCAGGGTCGAAAACACCTAGCAGCTGGCACGTCGCGCCTGCAGGGTTTGTAAGAGGTCCCAGGATATTGAAGATAGTGCGAGCACCGATCTCCTTACGCGGTCCAGCAGCGTTTTTCATAGCCGGATTATGTATGGGTGCGAATGCAAACCCAATGCCAATCTCATCGATGCATTGGCCAACTTGCTCAGGCGTTAGTGATACATTGACACCCAGGGCTGTCAGCACGTCAGCGCTACCAGACAGCGATGAAGCGGCACGATTGCCATGTTTCGCGACAGGTACATCGGCGCCGGCCACTACAAACGCGGCAGTGGTGCTTATGTTGAAGGTGCCAGATCGGTCACCGCCCGTGCCACACGTGTCTACCAATTGCGCACGTTGAGTGTGAATCCGCAGCGATTTGGCGCGCATGGCTCGCGCGCTGCCCACAATTTCATCTGGCGTCTCACCTTTCAGGCGCAGAGCAGCCAGGTACGCCCCAATCTGGGTCTGGGTTGCCAGGCCAGACATGATCTCATCCATGGCCGCTTCGGCTTCTTCTACACTCAGCGATTGGCGATTAAACAATTTGGCGATAGCTTGTTGAATCATGTCTCTCCTTCTCTTAGATCATTCCTAAGAAATTTGCCAGGACTTGTTTGCCATGGCGGGTAAGAATACTTTCAGGATGGAATTGCACACCAAAGGTGGGGTGGGTATGGTGACGCAAACCCATCACTTCACCTTCCTTCGTGAATGCCGTTACTTCCAATTCCCTCGGTAATGGCTCCTCAACAATCAGAGAGTGATAACGGGTAGCTTCGAAGGGATTAGGCAGGTCGTGAAAAAGTTGCTTGCCATTGTGGTAGATCATCGACGTTTTCCCATGCATAAGATGCTGCGCACGGCGCACCGTACCGCCAAAGGTATAACCCAGGCACTGCTGACCCAGGCATACACCCAGAATCGGTGCACGCCCGCTGAAGGACCGTATTACGTCGTTGCTTATTCCGCTATCGGACTCAGGCGTGCCGGGACCTGGTGAAATGACGAACGCATCTGGATGTAGCCGCTCCAGAGCTGCGATGCTGGTCTGATCATTCCGAAAGACCTGTAATTGGGCCCCTAATTCGCCCAGATATTGGACCAGGTTGTAGGTGAACGAATCATAGTTATCAATCACTACAATCATTTCTGTATCCTCCTGCTGACACCCTGACAGATGGTCACATCGCAAATCCATTGCATGCCCAACCCTCAGGAAGATGGCATCTCTACTCCTCAGCGGCGTCGATGGCCAGGACTAATGCGCGAGTCTTGTTCAATGTCTCGTGGTATTCATTGGTGGGATTACTGTCTGCGACGATTCCTGCGCCAGCCTGCAGGTAGCACATATCTCCACGCATCACGATTGTGCGGATGATGATGCAGGTATCCATCTGTCCACTAAATGAGAAGTAGCCTACGCAACCCCCATAGATACCGCGTCGCTCGCCTTCCAGTTGCTCGATAATTTCCATTGCGCGTACCTTGGGTGCTCCACTCAGCGTGCCGGCTGGGAACGTGGCGCGCAGCACATCAAACATATCGAGCCCCTGGCGCACTCTGCCCTGAACCGTGCTGACAATGTGCATCACATGCGAGTAGTTTTCGATCTCCATGAAACTGGAGACGTTTACGCTTCCATATTCCGCCACCCGGCCGATATCGTTACGACCCAGGTCCACCAGCATGACATGCTCGGCACGTTCCTTAGGGTCATCAAGCAGATCCTTCGACAGAGCCTGATCCTCTATTTCGTTTGCGCCGCGAGGACGGGTACCGGCAATCGGACGCACGGTGGCTATGCCATTCTCAAAGCGGGCATGCATTTCAGGTGATGCACCGATCACCCGTAAGGAACCTCTCTCGATGGGAATAAGGTTGGCAAAATGCAAATAAAACATCCAGGGCGAGGGATTGAGCATACGTAATGCACGATAAATGGCAAAAGGGTGAGCGTTGCTGTGGCGCTCCAATCGGCGTGACAACACGACCTGGAATATGTCTCCAACCTTGATATGCTCCTTGGCCGATTGCACCATCTGTTCGTACTCGGCCTGTGTCTTGTTGGCTCTGGTAGGCGAACAAACTGCCTGAAAATCCTGGGGTAGGGGAAGAAGCGCTGTATTCAGACGGCCATATAGCGTTTTGATCCGAGCAACGGCATCTTCGTACGCTGCCTCAACCGTCTGCTCGCTATCATCCTTCACATGAGCGTTGGCAATGATAAACACGTGATGTCGGGCGTGGTCAAATACCACGAATGTGTCGGCCAGCATATAGATCGCATCAGGAAGATCCAGTACATCGCGCGCCGTGGAGGGGAGACGCTCGAACTGGCGAACCACATCGTAACCGGTGAATCCCACCAGACCACCGCAAAATCGAGGCAGTTCAGGACGAGGAACCAGATGGTATCGACCCATCTCTGCCCGTAATGAATCGAGGACATCCGGCTCGCGGCCATCCGGTGCATTTGCTGGAGGCAGTGGTTCGATCTGCAGGTTGCCATTCACTAAGGTGTGCCGGCTAAGAGTACGTCCCTTGAGCACCAGTGCTTCCCGGATGCGAACTCCCAGGAATGAGTAGCGCGCTACCTGCTCGCCCCCCGTTACACTTTCCAGAAGAAAAGACGGTTCGTTCCCAGCCAGCTTAAGAAAAAGCGTAACCGGTGTATCCAGGTCTGTCGGAAGCTCCGCAAAGATCGGGATAAGGTTGCCTTTGGCTGAGAGCGCACGGACCTCTTCGAATGAAGGTCGGATCATCAGGTGTGATGCGCGAAACAAGTTTATTGTCTCCTCGAAAGGAAAAATAAAAACATCTCTCGCCATAAGGGACGAGAGATGCTTGCTCGCGGTGCCACCCTTGTTCGTGTCGCCCTATTTGGTCATACGCCAAATAAAAGTCGACACGCACTTATAGACGCACTAACATGCGCTCCGCTTTTTATCGGTGGCGGCTCCGGCTTGCTTACTCATACACGCTAAGGCCGTGATTTTCGGCTCGCAGCTCACAAGTCCATTCCGCACCACTCCACGTACCAGACTTTCAGCTTATGGACTGGCTCTCTATCCGTTTCTGCGGTGCGTACTCGTCTTGATCTTCGCCTGTACTATTTGTGTTGTATGACATGTAAGTATAAGCACAATAGCACACCTGTCAATAGGATATTATTATTGACAAATATGGACGGCATTCTCTCAATGCTCGACGAAGAACACCAACACTATGTCGAGGGCATATGGGCTCAGCTGGACCGTGAATTTGCTCTACATGGCATCTATGCATCGCCCTTTCCTCATTTCACCTATCAAGTAGCAGAACACTATGAAGTGGAAAAAGTGGAGTCTGCCTTGGGGCGTCTTGCTGCGGCACAACCGTGCTTTGGCATAAAAACAGCTGGTCTGGGTGTTTTTACCGGCCCTAATCCGGTTATCTATATTTCGGTGGTACGCAGCCTGCAACTATCTCAGTTCCATCGAGTTTTATGGGAGCAATTGGGCGATACCGGGCAGGGTGTCAATAACCATTACCGTCCAGAAGACTGGGTGCCTCATATCACGCTAGCCTATGGCGATGTTGACAATTCCATGGTGCCGCATGTAATTCGCTTCCTGAGCAACCAAAACTTTTATTGGCAAATGCCGGTACAAGCGCTGTCCCTGGTTTATAGCACTGGCACGGAGTATGGTCTACGTAATCGCCGAGAATTCCCACTGGGGTGTTAGCCTTCGTGGAGCGTGACATAGAAGAAGTCTCGATCGTAAGGATTTAGGAATTGGCTCTGTGGAACCGTCATCTGATCGAGCAGTTTCAATGCAGTGACCGGAGGCTTCCCCTGTATAACATTCGTGTTAACCTGGTAGATTGCGAAACGTGTGTAGTATCCATTGATGTCAAGCTGCATGGCGTGATAGGAACCTGCCATTTGCAGTGCGTGGGCCAGAGTGGCAACGGTTAACGCTGGACCCGCCGCATAGATAAGAAACTTGCCGTCCTGGGTGAGCCCAACACCCGAACGCCAGGTCGTGTCCAGATTCTTAACGGTGTAGCCCCACTCCTTACGACTTCCATCATTGACGGTGGGATTTATCTGTCCACCGTCAATCAGTAAAGGGCAGTTCTGACGTGCATCAACCAGATTATCGCCAGGGTTGATGTCGCGTCCCCAGGCACCCAAATCGATCGAGCCATCGGAATAAATCGCCAGGGTTGCCATGCCATTAATCGGTGTGATCACCGTGGTGCCATTCACAATGACGCCGTAATTACCATGGATTGACTTGAACCCACCATTAAACGCCACGAGTAACCTGTCTGGTGATTGGTCAGTTAGGGGAATGACTCCTGTTCGCTTAACGCGCTGGGTACCCTTTGCCGCAACAGGTTCGTTAGTGCCCAGGACGAAGTGCAGGTCCACTTTTGACAGATCAATTCGCACTACCGCAGCCTGAGCATATGGACGTGTTGGATCCGGCTTTACGCTACCACGCGCCATTAAGTATTGGCCGCTCACGACTGGTCCGATAGGTTGCCAGCCTTGTGGAATATATGGCTTGCCATATATAACATCAGGCGATGGCGTGACAGTTGGAATCGTTGTTGGTGGAATCGCTGCAGGGGTAGCTTTTTTATCGGCGTCTACCGCGCGTGTGGTGCCATACGTATCAGACCCGTTTATTTTCACAGATGTATCAGGGAAAGACGTTTTCATGAGTTGCGGAGCCCGTGTGGCTACGGATGCGATGGTAGGCTCACTGTTTCGGCCTGGCTCGGTAAAGGTGAGCGCAGGCTGCTCTCCGGTGACCTGGTATCGTGTCCGATTGAACAAGTCCTGCATCTGGAATGAGTAACTTTCGATGTCTGCAACTGGACCTGGACCAAATACGGTGCGTAGCAAATCGGCCATCTGTGCACCAGTCGCAGGAAATAGTACAGGTATAGCGACTAGCGCAATGAGTAGACCTGCAACGACTACAAGGCCCAGTGCAGCTGTCTTAAGCAGTTTTTTCCAAAGGAATATCCGTCGGATATATCTCACTGGTGAACCATTGGCATCATTCATGAAACAACACCCTGCCCCCTCGCCGTGGTGGCGTTATCCAATACGTTAATCAAATAACTCTCAGTAAATCATACGTGAACCCAAACTTAAGCACAAGGTGAAACGAAGCCCCAATTACGTAGACTACGGCATACAGGCTGGCTGATAGCACTTGGATGTACCGGAGGCGACATGCTGGCAGGTATATGCCTGCGTTACGCCGAGCCTCCAGGTTGATGACCTTCACTGAGATGCCAGTAATAGTCACCGACGGGGATAAATGAAGGGTTGGCTTGCAGCGCCGCAAAAACATCTATGGCGGACGCGCGAGTGATAACGTTCACTACAGCATATAGGGTACGTGCGTGCACATTACCTTGGGGACTCAGTTTTGCAATTTCGGGGAATACCTCGCGTACCGCCTGTGTCACATCACGCGGTGTTTCAGTACGCAACAAGTCCAACGCCCCCAGGTTGTCAACAAATACCGACATGAGTTCATCAAATTCGCACGCAACGGCTCGTTGGGCTGTCTCCAGACGCAGACGGTTGTCACGACTGGCCGCCACGCGCACCCACTCGCGCTTGGGCCGGCGTCGCTTGTAATCGATTAATACAACATCGTTAGTCGAAGAACGTGAGAGCTCTAAATAGGCCCCTGCGGGCAAGTCGTTCTGACGATACCATTCACCAAGACCATACAGGTATAGACCATCGTGGACCAGCCACACAATCATCTGCTTGCCGGTCGTGCGGTCCTGGAATGTTACCGGTACGCGTGCCTTGCTGACAGTTGGCAGTACCCCCGCCACGTGATGCGACCACCCTAAGGTACCCGCTCGCCGATGTGCGAAGGTGAGAACAAGAGACACACTATCTTGAGGTTCGACAGGAGTTGACAGGTCGCGATCTAATTCGTCATCGAGCTCATTCACCAGCGCTCGCAAATTGTCGTTGATTACGCGTTCCCCAGCCAGCCGAGACTGTTTGAGGACCTGTGGTGTATTACGTACTTCAGGCGGTTCCAACCGTCGCAGGAACCAGGACGACACACCATCATCGAGGCTTACATCATCGAACCGATCATCGTGCGCCAGGGCGGTGTTCAATGATATTTCCTGGAGGCTGCCTGCAATCTCAGGAGGCAGACCTAATTCCTGTAAGATGGTATGCGTAGTCAACGGACCACCCGCGGAAACATCCAAAACGGCTTCTGCCAGGTTCAGGTGACCAATATTCACTTCGGCCATCAGCGCGCGGAGGAACCATTCGGGTCCAATTCGTAAAAACTCCTTGTTGAGTGACAATCCCTGGTCTATCACGTCTGACACGTGCGCTCCATAGTCTTCGAACAATTGCTCCGGCGATGCCATTTCGCCATCTTCGCTCAATACGGATAGGAAATTGTCATCATTTAAGCGGTGGGGCCACTGATAATTCGCTGCGAATTCGCGGCGTTTGCCATCACCCATTTCAACAACGATTACATCGAAGGGTGATTTATCCGGGTTATGTCCCATGCGTTGCTCCACGACTCTACCTGATGTGAGTTGGAGCGCAGGAAATAACAACTCTTCGCCGATACGATAGATCTTTTTGGGCTGGTAGATAGTACGCTGTTCCAGCTCACGACGTAATTCAGCCGCTTCCTTCTCCACGCGGTGCCTCATCACGGCTAGCGTTAACTCGCCTAACGCTTTGGGTGCGCCATGTTCAAGCAGCAGGTTGGACAGGAAATCCGCGTCATCGTGGGTGAACTGATATGCCGACCAATACTCTCGTGTTTGCGTTTGCCTATGAATCACAAGATCGGGAACCCTTTTTAAGATACGAACCAGCTAATTATAACCATGCAATGAATTACTGAACTTATTGATCGAAACGGATGGGACTACTTTTACCCGGATCAAGGCAAACATTTTCAAGTCGTTTGTTTTTGGAAGGCGTTAACCTGCTGGAGCGATTGATGCAGGCTACTCACGCCAGTTCCGAAGCATGACCCTGGTATTTAACACTATTCATGGGGAGCATTGGCCATGACAGCGCCAAGCAACCTGGCATGCGCTCGGTTCAGTAAATCCTTGGACTGTTGTACCTGTTCCCGTCGTGTTTTACCCAGTTCTACTACTAGGAGCACGCCATCGGTCTGGGAGGCCAGAATAGCCGTATCACTGGAGACAAGCATGGGTGGTGCCTCGAATAGCACAATGTCTGCCATTCCGATGAGGTTGGAGATGATATCGCTCATGCGATGCGAGACCAGTAAGTCCAGTGGGTTGGGTACGACCGAACCACCAGGAAGAAGCCTCAAGTGTGGGACATTCGTTTGGTGAAGTGGCAGGGCGACGTCGGCTGCAGGCGAGCGCAACAGGTCGCTTAGGCCACGTTCATTGCTTAACGAGAACCTGTCGTGCAGTGATGGATGGCGCAAGCAGACATCAACAGCGATCACATTTTTCTCTGCTTGTGACATGACAACGGCCAGGTTGGCAAGCACGATACCCTTATCCTCGGCAGGACCCGGTGACGTGACGACAATGGTCTTGAGCGGTGCCTCTAACGAAGCAAAATGCAGGTTTGTCCTCAAGGTGCGATACGCTTCGGCCTGGGCAGATAACGGATCGGATAGTGTGATCAAGTTCATAGGTTACATGTGTCTCTAGATGTGTTCTTGTATTCACTCGTGTGGAATAGCGCCCAGAACGGGCATAGATAATTTGCGCTCGATATCCGATACCTTACGCAATACATCAGCTTGCGACCATTCCATGGCAAAGACAATGAGCAGTCCCACCAGACCGCCTAAAATCCCTCCGGCGATCGTGTTCACGCTGGTACGAGGCGTTTCCTGCACATAGACTGGATCATCACCCAATACAGCTTCTACTCGGTCATTCTGGAGCATCCTGGCGTTTTGTTGGTTTCTCCAGTCAACGAAGAGGATGGCCCATTGTTTGGCTATGCGGTTGGCGATTTCACCGTTATAGTCAGTCACTTCGATCGTTACGGCAAAGCGGGCATCATCACCTGCTACCTTGGTGCTGTTAAAAATGCGATCGGGTGAATAATCAAGGTTTAGATCCTGTCGTACTTCATCGGCATAACGCTTGTTGAAAATGATTCCAATATAGGAATCAAGTAGCGTTTTAGCTGACTGCGTTAATCCCAGATCAGTCCGATAGGGCTGGATAAACAGCTCCATCGTTGACTTGTAAGTGGGTGTTTCTAGCTTACTGAACACGAATGCGCTAACTGCAGCAACAACGGCAACGAGGACGACTATCCAGCCTCGGCGCCGGGTTATCTGTAAATAATCTTGGAATTCCATGCTCATAATTCAACAATCGCAAATTCTGTTCAGGTGTACCTGAAATGGCCATACCACCAGCGCTGTCATACTCTGTGTGGTATTTGGCCTACCACGCGACAGCCCATACGTTCGAGTTCTTTACGATCGCGAAGGTAAGGATCGAGCGCGTGTACCACGAAAACCAGTGCCAGGCCGGCCATAAATGCCACGATAATGCGAATCGGTATATCGAAGCGGTTGCGTAGCGAGACGGCCACCCCAGTTGGTGTGGGCTTATCCAATGCTACGACAGGTCCACCTTTCGCCTTGCTGAGTTGCGGCCAGTAACTGGTGCCGTTTTGTGTCAGCTCATCGTTGATAGCCTGTCCCAGTTGGGCTGCCTGTGCTGCATTTGGCCAGGTTAAGTACACTTCTAAAATGCTTTGCGTCTGGTCTGCTGTCATGGCTGCCTCAAGTTGTTCCGGTGAGATGGAGGCGCCGGGAGCATTCCAGCGTTTCAAAACGTTTTGTGCGAACAGGCTGGTGTGTACTACATCCGATAGACCGTTGGCCAGATATTCTGATGCAAGCCACGCGTATTGCCTGTCGTAGTTGTAAACACCTGGCGTTTGTTCGGGAGGCAGTCCGGCCGCGAACCGCAGCGTCACCTGGTAGGCCGTTTGGGGTGTGCGATAAGTGATGACCGTCCAAACGAGGACAACGGCAGGCGGCAGCAATAACAGCCACCATCGGCGAGCGACGATACGCAAGATATCAATCCACATAGTGTTCTGTGTACTGCTTCATTTGTGTCCGGATGTATGTGCTTTATAGCACATCGTGGCGCTTACTGGCGCGGAGTAGTTCAACCAATTGTTTCACTTCCTGAACGCGGTCAATAGGGCAAATGAGCAGCACGTCTGCTGTATCCACCACAACGAGGTTATTAAGTCCAATCGTTGCGATAAGACGCGGACCGCCGCGTACCAGGGTGTTTCGAGTATCCACCCCAACATGGTCGCCAATAATGACATTACCGTGCTCGTCGCTGGATAGCACATCCAGTAGCGATGCCCAGGTACCAATGTCACTCCACTCAATATCGACTGGAATCACGGCCATATGCCTGGCACCTTCCATGATTGCGAAGTCGATGGATTTCCCAGGTGCGGTCTCCCACGTATGATTGAGGGAGTGCTCATAATCAGCCGTGCCGATGGACCTCTCGGTGCTGTCCAGCGCTGCCTGGAAGACAGGTTGCTGGCGCGTAAATTCATGCAGCGCTGATCCAGTCGTTAAGACAAACATACCGCTGTTCCAGCTATGCCGGTTATCACTGATCCAGCGTTCAGCAATCTCGCGTGAAGGCTTTTCCGTAAAACGCACCGTATGATAAACCTTTAAACCTTCATATTCGCCCAGCTCATCACCACGTTCGATGTACCCGAAGCCTGTTGATGGACGCGAAGGTGTGATGCCCAACGTGACGATATAACCTTTTTGAGCCACTTCGTGCGCCACACGCAGGGCACGTTGATAGGCATCAATTTTCCCGATAAAGTGATCTGCTGATAGGATGGCAACGGTTGCCTGTGGATCATGATGGTGGATGTGAGCCAGTCCCAGTGCGGCGGCTGGGCCGCTGTCTTTGGGCGACGGCTCGATAATGTAATGTGCCGGATCGATGAGGGGTTCCTGTTCTTGAAGCATGCCAGCCATTTCGGCATTCGTGACCACATAGACCTTTTCCGCGGGGATGAGCGGGTGCAGCCTCTCGATTGTGATGCGATACATAGTCCGGTCGCCAACCAGCGCGAGTAACTGTTTGGGTGATTTCCGGCGACTCAGCGGCCATAACCGTGTCCCGCTGCCGCCAGCCAGTATTAACGCATAATAGTCACTCACTCTGTGCTCCTGTCGGATGCTTCGCCATAAGGAGAGCCTTCTTCGCGGACTAATACATAGCTGGTACCGCTCGCCTGGTGCACCAGGCCTTTTAGTTCCATCAGCGCAAGCGTGCTGGTGACGACTTCGGTTGGCAGGTTCATGGCATGTACGAGTTCGTCGGTCTGCACCGGCTCGTGCGAAAGGTGTGTGAGCAAAGATCGTTCGACCTCGTTTTCAGGTGCAACCTTTTGTGCTTCCACATAGGCGGGCACCATATCCAGGTTCAGCTCTTCCAAAATATCTTTTACGCCCAACACCATCTTGGCCCCATTTTGAATAAGCTGATTCGTCCCACGGCTGGATTTATTCAAAATGTTACCTGGTACTGCGAATACCTCGCGTCCCTGATCGACAGCATATTCGCTCGTGATCAGGGCCCCACTGCGTTGATCGGCTTCGATAACCACAACGCCCAGGCTCAAACCGCTAATGATGCGGTTACGTGGCGGGAAGTTTATTGCGTCAGGTTGGGTGCCGGGAGGATATTCGCTAATAATGACACCATTTTCCTTGATTTGTTGGGCCAGCCCACGGTGCTCGGGTGGGTATATGACATCCACCCCACTACCCAGAACAGCAATAGTCCGCCCACCGGCCCGGAGAGTAGCCATGTGAGCGCACGCGTCGATACCCCGAGCCAGACCACTCACTATTGTTACATGGCTGCGAGCCAGGTCGTTGGCTAACATCTCCGCCACCTGCTTGCCATAAACCGTTGCCCGCCGAGTACCGACGATAGCGACTGCGAACTCATCCTCTGGATTCAGAGTGCCTAGCAGGTACAGTGCAGGAGGTGGATCGTAAATCTGGCGGAGCAATCTGGGATACTCTGCATCATCCCAGGTGAGGACCTGAATCCCCATCTCTTCGAAGCGTGACAGTTCAGAACCTGGATCGCAATGTGTGCGTGTCTCGACGAGAGCGCTGATCAAACGCATCTCCAGGCCGCTGGTTTGCAGCGCACCGGGTTCTGCACGCCAAGCTTCGGCCAGGCTGCCGAAGTACGACTTGAGGAGCCGAATACGCATCGGGCCGATGCCTTTGATGCGCGAGAAGCCGAACGTATAGACCCGTTCGTTACTTTGGTCAGTCACGCAATCCTTCCGGAACTTTGACTTCCATGCGTTGCGAGTCCGGGTCAACCTTGCGGATCACACTTTCTATGGCTGGGAGGAGTAGCTCACTGCCATCTGGAGTGTTGACCACGTAAACATCATTACTACCTGTTGCCAGAATGTCGCTTACTATACCCAGTTCGGTACCGGTTTCGTCGGTCACGTGCATGCCTACTAACTGGAACGAATAATATTCGCCAGGGCTCAACACAGGCAGTTCGCTGGTCCGAACCTGAACACGTGCTCCACGCAGAGACTCCGCATCGTTGCGAGACTGCACACCTTCCAACTGGAGTAACAATGCATTTTGATGGATGCGGCAACCCAGCACAGGTGTCCCCTGGATTGCATTACCGAGATACACCTTACGCACACCCTCAAGAGCTGTCAGGTATTCTGGGGAGGTCTGCACTTTCACCTCCCCGGATGTACCGTGTGGTCGCGAGATGATGCCGATTTCGAGGAGTCTGGCACCTTGTGAGAACCGTCGTGCTCTGGGCATGAAAAGACGTTCAGTCTTTATACGATTTTGAGGGCAGTATGAGTGCCACTCTTGATGCTTGCGATCCGCAGTAGCACGCGAATGGCATTGGCCACTTTGCCGTCCTTACCAATCACGCGTCCCGTTTCATCTTCCGCGACGGCCAGAGTGTAGACAATTACCCCTCGATCTTTCCTCGACGTGACACTGATGGAGTCAAGATCATCGACCAAAGCTTTGGTAATGTACTCAATTAGATCTTGCATGACGTTTTACGCTGTGGCTTTCTCAGCAGGTTTTTCAGAAGCTGGCTTTTGATGCGCAGCATGACCAATGCGTGTTCGCGGGTCTGGGCTGGGGTTCGCCTTCTGGTACGTTTCCGCTTCTGCCAGTAACGCTTCTTGCGACTCACCTTTCTTTAGCCGCTCGATGCGCCCTGCTGTACCGGTCTTCCTAAACAGCTGCATCACGGATTCGCTCGGTTGCGCGCCCACTTTGATCCAATGAAAAACGCGATCTTCTTTGACACTAACCGTTTCGGGCTGTGTGCGTGGATTATAGGTGCCGATTACCTCGATGAAGGCACCGTCGCGAGGTGACTCCTTGTCAGCCACCACAATTCGATAGAAAGGCTGATGTTTGGCACCCATACGTCGTAGACGAATTCGAACCATTGAACTCCTTTGAATTGAAACTATTAAAGAAAGCAATTCGGGACTAACAATTATAATCTCGTTCGGATCATTATGGCGAAGTATATAAGCATGTGGTCACCTTCGACCCATCATGCTTCCCAGACCTCGCAAGCGAGGGTTGTTATTGATTTGTTTCATCAGTTTCTGTGTCGATCGAAACTGCACTATTAACTGATTGATCTCGGGCACACTTGTTCCACTGCCTTTTGCAACCCGCCGTTTACGTGAGGCATTAAGCAGATCAGGATTATGTCTTTCGGGCATGGTCATGGAGTTAATGATCGCCTCGACTCTCCTCAGCTGGTTGTCCGGCATTTCGGGGCTCAAGTCCTTGCTCAGCTTGCCGAGTCCAGGGATCATGGCCATTAATTCGTTTAGAGGCCCCATCTTCTTAACCTGTTGGATCTGCTTGAGAAAGTCATCGAGATCAAACTTTGCCGACATCAATTTCTCGGCGACCTTGGTGGCTTCTGCCTCGTCATACTCCACCTGTGCCTTCTCAATCAGGCTGAGCATATCGCCCATACCCAGGATGCGCGAGGACAGTCGATCTGGGTAAAAGGGCTCAAACGCATCGGGTTTCTCACCTGTGGCCATGAATTTAATTGGCACACCTGTCACTGCGCGCATGCTGATTGCGGCTCCGCCGCGTGCGTCGCCATCCACCTTGGTGAGAATCAGGCCAGTGAGTCCGAGGCGTTTGTTAAAGGCATCTGCAATGTTCACGGCTTCCTGGCCGGTCATCGAGTCCGCAATCAGAAGCACTTCCTGAGGCCGAGTGAGTGCTTTGATCTTTTCCACTTCAGCCATCATGCCATCGTCAATCTGTAGCCGTCCAGCCGTATCGAGGATGACGATGTCATATGCACCCTGTATCGCCTGTGCCACTGCATCTTTACAGATCTGTGGAGGAGGTACCTTACTGCCCTCGCTAAAAACAGGTATGCTCAATTGCTTTCCCAGCTGCTCCAGCTGGATGATCGCCGCTGGGCGATAGGTGTCTGCGGCAACCATTAATGGTCGCATACCGGAAGATCGCAGCCTTAAGGCTAACTTGGCGGCAGTTGTAGTCTTACCAGTACCCTGCAAGCCCACGAGCATAATGACATGTGGAGCCGGGCCACCCAGATCCAGTTTCCCGGGTTCACCTAGTGTGGTCAGAAGTTCTTCATTGACAATCTTGACCACGGCCTGACTTGGCGTCAGGCTTTTGTGCACTTCAGCCCCAATGGCACGTGTGCGAACGCGTGCCAGGAAGTCCTTAACAACTTTGAAGTTGACATCGGCTTCCAGTAATGCCACGCGCACTTCACGTAATGCAACATCGACATCCTGTTCGGTTAGAATGCCGCGTTTACTAAGGCGATCAAATACCGCCTGCAACTTATCACTCAAGCTCTCAAACATACTTTATATAACGTAAATCACCCTTGCATTCCATTAATGCGGCGATTGTATCAGGCGTTTTATAACAAACAGCGCATATGGTTGTCAACTGGTGAAAAGGGTAGTATTTTAGTAAGGTTATGGGTAACACGTCAAGTATTAAGGCCTTCCGGCTTACTGCAGAACAGGTTAGGGACACCATTTCTCAATCCGGAGTGGTTGCCATCTTACGTGGAAACTACGATGGTTGGTTTGTGCGGATTGCCGAGACATTGGCCGACGCAGGCATTAAGGCTGTAGAGGTGACAATGAACTCTCCTAAGGCTGGCGAAGGCATTCGGCTTGTCCGCGAGACCTTGGGTAACAAGATCTTAATGGGTGCTGGTACGGTGCTTGATGTACAGTCAGCACAGACTGTGCTGGAGGCCGGTGCACAGTTTGTGGTGGCACCTAATACGAATCCTGAACTGGTACGTTTTGCCGTGGATAATGGAATTTGCGTCGTCCCAGGTGCCTATACGGCTACCGAAATACTGGTTGCTGTCGAGCTGGGTGCGACACTGGTGAAAATATTCCCGGCAGACCTGACATACTTTAAGGCAATCCGTGGACCGTTGAACAAAATACCGTTCGTACCAACCGGAGGTGTGGAGCTGACCAACGCAGCCGACTTCATTCGTGCTGGTGCTGTGGCGGTTGGCATGGGAAGCGCACTGATTGGTGAATATGTCAAAAAGGAAGGCGGACTCGACGTTATGCACCAGCGTGCCAGCGACCTGCTCAAGTCAATCAAAGCCGCGAAGGGCAACAGCTAGATGGAAATGCAAACCGATCATGACTCGAAAGAATTGCATCGATGATCACAGTCTAGTAACAGTCATTACTCGTTGGAATTAAGTCTCTTTTCGTTATCCAACACTTGACGCTGAGTTGAGGTTCCGCTAGAATCCTTAGGCTTTCAGGTGACGTAGCTCAGGCGGTAGAGCAGGGGACTCATAAGCCCCGTGTCGTTGGTTCGAGTCCAACCGTCACCATTTCCCCTGCTTTTCCCGCATCCGCAGGTGAGAGCAATTTGTGTCAATCTGAAATGGCAAGCACAGACACGTAACTGTGGCATTATTGCCTCCGGCGACACTAATATTGGAATTATGAACACCAGGTATGCATGCACATGATCTCGGGTATGAAGATCGAGTGCATGAAAGCGCAATGGAGCACGACGATGGCAAACGGTATTGACGTTTCATACTGGAACGGGACAATTGACTGGCAAAAAGCATCATCCAAGCTGGGCCAGGATGGCTTCACCTACATCAGGGCTACTTTTGCCTATGCCAGCATGACTGATGGTGCTCACATCGCTGTGGATAGCAACCTGTCCACCAACTGGGCTGGCGCTGCGTCGTCTGGAGTCAAGCGTGGTGTCTACGCCTATTATCACCAGCTGGTCAGCGCGGGAGATCAGCTCATCACACTACTGCGGGCGGTTAATACGGACTGGGGAGAGCTGCCCCCAGCAGTAGATGTAGAACAGGAAATATACAGTTCAACCAACCAACCCATGTCCTGGACCATGCAGCAGAACCTGGATTTTCAGTGGTTCATGTGGGCATTGGAACGATGTAGCGGGCGCATCCCAATCATCTACACGCGAGCGACCTACTGGGATGAGTTTATCGGATTGGCACCGGGCAGAACGGATAACACGTGGGCCAATCACTACGGACTGTGGGTTGCTGATTGGAGGCAGAACGCCCGGCCGCTACTGCCCGGAGTGTGGAACGACTTTACCATCTGGCAGTATTCTGCGCAAGGGAATCATCTGGCAGCCGCATATGGCGCTCAAGGGGACGACATCGATCTTGATACCTGGACGAAGTAAACACCACATCCTCACCTTGCATGATGGTAGCCAGGATTCTGGTTAACGGCGAACGCACCGGGAGTTCCACCACTGGCACCTGAAATGAGGCATCTATAGGTGGCAGCGCGACTTTTCGACCGCGGCAGGATCATGCGCTGGCCACATTTGCGAAATTCGAGCGTCACGATTGCAGACCGAACATTTTCTCCTTCAGATCCAGGTAATACAGGTAGTCATCAGGATCCACATTTGGTGGGCAGCGATGATCGCAAAATGGAATGTACCCGCCTCGTTCTACCAGGGGTACCAGTGTATCCAGGTAGGCTTGAATGGCAGCTCGGCCATGACCGAGAGCGATCTTGTCAACGCCACCCATGATGCGAAGGTCTTTACCCCACTTACCAAGCAGTTCGGCGGGATGAGCGCATCCATTCACTTCAAACGGAAACAGGCAGTTGATGCCGCCCTCCATCATGGACGGCAGGATGGGTCTGACATCACCGTCACAGTCGATATACCAGATGTCGATGCCCCTTGCCTTTAACTTTTCGTTTATCCGCTTGTAGCGCGGCATGACGACCGCTTTAAAAAACTTTGGAGACACGATAGGACCATTTTTGAAACAGATGTCTTCCCAGCCTGCAGCAAAATCAAAGTCGAAGTGTGGCAGTACCTGATCCAGAAAATCTTCGACCATGACGCACGCTGTTTCGACGATATCCTCGACCATGGCCGGGTAATCGGAGAGGGCATAAGCCAGACCCTCAAAGGTGAGCATATCGCGCACCTTGCCAATCATGGAACCGCACCACACTCCCAGCGGATAGTCGCGGTTCGCCGGGTGCTGTTGCTTCAACGCCTGAATATCCACGTTACGCACCGGATCATTGCGTCGAAAACGCTCTGCTTTAACGCGCTGCCAGTCATCGGGAGTCTGGATGGATGATTTGATAAAGTGCGGTATCGTGTCGTGCGCATCTTTTGGTACTTCAGCCAAAAGGCCATCGGCATTGATGATGATGCGTGTGGTTTCACGCTCTTCAACTACCGCGTCCTCAAATGAGGGGTTTAGCCAGACGTTTCCGCCGATCGTTTCGATACGGTCAAAGTTAAAGAACACATCTGCTTCGGCGTTATTTTTAATGCCGTGATCAGCAAAGAGTGGCCACTGCTGGAAGTTCTCGTTCCAATAACCGAACTCCATATTAAAGCAACGATCTACCGGCTGGTAGTGCATCTGGCGGTTAAAGCGTTCGCGGTCGGTCATGGTGCCAGCCCACTTGGACCGGTAAGGGGTGATAGTCATACGTCGTTCCTCGTATCGATTTGCACTGTTCTATGGCTGTGGCCGTTTATATATGATTCAGCCGATGTGTCAACTGGTACTACAATGAGCCTGACAAAACATGATAAGACCGACTGCAATCACGGCTGATCGGCATCGTGCGTTATTGGCTGTAACCTGGAATGATGGACATCATAGTTATTTCCCCTTCAATGCGTTAAGTGCCGCGTGTCCGTGTGCAAACTGCAATAACGAACGCGAGCAACTTACGGCTCAAGGGTTGGATCCTGCCCAGGCATTCTCACCAAAATCCAGTCTGTTACAGGCTATTGAGCCCGTGGGAAATTACGCCATCAACATTATCTGGCAAGATGGTTGCTCATACGGAATCTACACATGGGACCTGTTGTTACAGCTTGAGGGACAGCACCCGGATTGGCGCGACTAAAACACGGGGGCGCCAAGTAACCGTTCTTTAGTTCTCATCGCCCGTTTGGCTTATGCACCGCTCCATCCACTTTCCAGTGTCAGGAAACCGCATCCACCGCAAGGATCCACCATGCTCCGTTCGGCGATATCTACTTCCCATCCTGCAAGCCATGAGAAAAGACACACCTCACATCATCGCATAGTGACCGTCTAAACACCGCTTCGTTCACTTACTTTTGCGAAGAGTCGCACTAGCAAGCCGCTCGCTATAACCGATTTCTCGCTTACCGCTCGCCAAACGTCGCATATGTCTCGACAGCGATGAGTTATAAATCCCGATTTCTTAGCGCTCCCCGTGCAATTACAAGTATAGCTTCTAATGCGAAGATGTCAACAGGTGCCAGGCGTGTTGAATGGCTAAAGCTGGTAATGACATTATGGACACAGCTTCGATTGATGCTCCTCGAACGTCACGGAGAATTGGTGCGAGCCATCTTTGTTACAGGAAGCGACAAAATAGAGATAGCTGGTTTGGGCTGGTGTAATCACGGCTTCGATGCTTGCCAATCCTGGGCTGGCAATCGGGCCAGGTGGAAGAGACGGGTTTACGTACGTGTTATAACCAGCCGGATCATTGTACTTAAGATCTTCGGCTGTCAGGTTTTGCTTCCACCATGTTTTCGTATCAGGCTGGTATCCCAGCGCATATTGCGTTGTGGGGTCTGCTTGCAATGCCATGCCGATTTTAAGCCGATTCAGGTAGACACTGGCGATGATGGGTCGTTCGGCGGGTATCACCGCTTCACGTTCAACGATTGATGCGAGGGTTAAGATCTCACGGGATGAGCGTGTATCGCCATTTGCTTTTGCCTGGTCCATTAGGGGTTGTACCTTAATGCCGTAGTTATCAAGCATCTTAAGTAGCACATCCTGTGCCGTTGGGTTTTGAGGCAGGCGATATGTGTCAGGGAACAGGTAACCTTCAAGCGATGCGCCTTCGGGCAGGTTTTTTAGAAATGGATAACTGTAATCGGCACGGCGTGCCAGGCGCAGGAAGTCATCTGAATTAATGCCAAGCTGCTCCTGCAAGAGTTCAGCAACCTCTTCAATACGCTTGCCCTCAGGAATCGTTATTTGCGTTTCAGCTGCCAGTGCGCGCTGCAGTGCCTGGGCAATCTCCGGTATGTTCATATTTGGCCGCAAGGTGAACACGCCAGCGTTAATGGTTGAATCCAGATTGTTGTAGCGCACATATAACCTGAATAAGTCTCCGTCGCGTATGAGACCGCTTTGTTGCAAATCCCTTCCAATCTCGGTAACAGACTCACCTGGACTGACCTCGAACTGCTGGGGCGTAGGGTCATTGCTCAATGGTCGGGATAGGTCGTTGTTGCGTAACGTATCGAGATACAAACCGATCAACGTGCGGTCGAGTTCGCTCAGGCGGGTGTTCGTGGAGCTCATACCTCGCACATGTTGTGCCAGGGTACTCCCACCAAAAGCCAGCGCACCCAACGCGGTTAGGAAAACGAAGAGTTTGACTGGGGAGAGTTTCTGCTGTTTTTTCATCGGTATGAAACTACATTCTCGATTCGTCGGAAGCGAGTATATTTGTCTCAGTGGCGTGATGCTCACTAATGGAGTGCTGCACCTCGTTCAGATAACGTTGCAGGATGACTGCTGCAGCAATCGCATCATCATGTTGCTGCCTGTCTTTACGACGTTTTGCTCCCATGATGTCCTGGGCTTCGCTGGTGCTATATCGCTCATCGTAATAAACCACAGGACATTCGATGTTCAACCGCACCAGTTGCACAAACCTTTCGACTTTAAGAGCTTGCGCACCTACGGAACCATCAGCGCTCAACGGGTAACCCACTACAATGTTGTCAGGCTGTAATTGGCGTACGAGTTCCACGATGCGTTGCAAGGCATTCTGCCTATGTCGGTCGATGACCTCCAGTGGACGGGCAATGCTGCGGGTGGTATCACTAACCGCTACACCAATACGACGGTTGCCGATGTCTAGAGCTAAAGTCCGCGCCATCTACTCTCGCTTCACCTGGGTGTGGATGCGCAAGGTGACAAATGGTAAACGACCTGTGTATTGGAATAGCCAGCCAGGCTGGACTGTGATCACTGGATTGCCATTTAGTGAAAATGCTTCCAGTAACGCCGATTGTGCGTCGCTAATCGATTTGCCCTGCACCAGATGTTTCACCTGCTCCTCATCAATCTTGGCGCCTGCCGTGCCATGAGCCACAATATACAGAATGATACGTGTACCGGTACCTTCCTCCGCCACATCGCCGCGTTCAGCGTAATACGACAAAAGGCTATACCCTTTGGGCATTTGGTCGGTGAGTACCGCTTTAGCAACCGTGTCAAGGTCAGCGGGTGAGACCGCGTAACCGGCAACTTGCAAGCGCATATCCAACGTCACCTGATCGGCCAGTTCAGTTACAAAACGATCATAGGTCTCATCCTGCACATCGGCAATAAAGAGCGTATTAGGGATAACGTAGAGACCGTTACGTTTGACGTCCGGGTTTTGCTGCATCTTATTCAGAGCTTGCAGCATTAACTTATCCATCAGTGTCGCACGGGCGCGCTGGTAATCCGCCAAGGTAACAGCACGCTTGGTCACTATACCTCCGCCACTGGTCGGGCCTGGGTTAAGTGCCTTAATCGCCAGCCCTGCCACCCCTTCCACCAGGTTGATCTGGTACGCGGGTACATTGCCCGCTGGGCCTTTGTCGAGCGCTTCAATCCCAACCTGGGTCTGGCCACCGGGCGGAACCAGCACTGTGCTTAATGTGACGAATCGAGCAGCAATGCTGGCAGAGGTCGTCCGCACAACTGTGTTTTTCGTCACCGTATAAGGCGTGGTAAGCAGGTTAAACAGAACGACAGTTCCATGAGCATTACCTGTTGGGATGTCTTTCGCTCCGGTCGTAGGGGTGCTGGCTGTGTCTTCAAGTATGACATCAATCCGCTGAGCGGGGAGGGTGCGTGCCGTCACATCGACCTTCTCGCTCTGCGTGTCAAGCGTCAGAGGTACGATTCGCGAGATTTTTTGGCTGGAAGCGGTGAGGGTGACGTTGGCTGTTGGTACGATGATTAGCACGGCTGCCACCAGCACCGCGACAGTCACCAGAGCGACGAGCACTCGTAGACCTATTAAAAAGTAATTGGGGCGCGAGAAGAAACGCCGGAGCGATGAGGGGCGAAACCTGCGAGGCGCCGCTTGCCTTTCAACAGGATCAACATCGTCGTTAGGAATCCATTGCCGCGCTACAGCCTGACGCAGCGAAGTAAACGCAAGCAGACCTGTTGTATGCGCCAGTTGGCGGTCCTCTATACGTGCTGACACCACCGCCAGTTCACAACCGTTCCTCCGTGCCGCATGAAGGAGGAGGGCATAATCCAACTCACGCCAGGGGTGAGTGAATCGCGAAGGCATAACCAGCGCTACACGTTCTGCATTTGCCCATTCAATTCTGTCACTCACACCCGCCGGATCGTCATCAGGTGTGAGGTGGATAATTTTCCCAATCATAACGTGGTGCAGCTAGCTGTCTATACCTTCAAGCGATCCATAATCAGGCGCCTCGCCTCTGCCAGTGCGGCGTCCAGTTTACCAGGTTCTTTTCCACCTGCTTGTGCCAGAACAGGTCGTCCGCCACCACTTCCGCCAACAATCGTGGCAACCTCACGCGCCAACTTGCCTGCATCCAAACCTCGAGCGTTAAGGTCTTTCGAAACTGCAACCACGATGACGGGTTTCTCATTCAATATCGCGCCTAAAACCGCGACGCCACTCGCGTGTCGCTCGCGAAACCAGTCCGTCATTTCGCGCAGCGTGTCGATTGACTGTACCTGTGCCCGGGCGACCAAAATCGGTACTCCGTTAACTGGTTGCTCTGTGGCGAGTAGCTCATCGAAGTGAAAGCGTGCCAGGTCCTTCTGTGCACGTTCCAGTGACTTTTGTGTCTCACTCAAGTTGCTGACCAGTCTGGCTGCCTGTTCGGTCGCCTGGTCAGGAGTGGTACCCAGTATACGGACCACTTCAGTGAACTGATCAGCCTGATGTTGCACGTAGGCTAATGCTCCACGCCCTGTAAGCGCTTCGATTCGCCGTACCCCCGAAGCGACCGCAGTTTCTTCTGCGATGATGGCACTACCGATGTCTCCAGTATGCTGAACATGTGTTCCACCACATAATTCGAGGCTAAAGGGTACTTCATCATTATTGCCGATGCTGACAACACGCACGACATCACCATACTTCTCACTGAAGAATGCCATGGCACCGGACTTGATCGCATCAGCGTAAGGTGATTGCTTGATTGTCACGGCGTAGTTGGCCAGGATTGCATCATTGAGCATTTGACTGACCTGCTCACGCTGCTCACGAGTCAGCGGGGCATTGTGTGAGAAATCGAACCGCAAACGATCAGGCGCAACGAGCGACCCCTGCTGGCTGACATGCGTGCCGATTATGGCCCGTAATGACTTCTGCAGCAGGTGAGTCGCAGAATGGTTGCGCATGATATCGTGACGCCTGGCCACATCAACCTGAGCCAGGCAGGCATCGCCGACTGTCGGCTGACCGTATTCGATCGA